>JAUIIK010000231.1 GCA_030431755.1 Chloroflexia bacterium | reverse complement strand
ACTGCGAACGATCGATGAACCCGTCCGCCAGCAGCTCGTCGATGATGCCCAGCTCACCCCGCACATTGATCAGCTCGTCGGCCCAGGACTGCGTGGCGTCGGCCTGCCCGATGATCGCGTTCGTGTTGCCGACGATGACCCGGAACACGGTGTCGAACGCGGTCCCGGCGACCTGCATCTGTTCGGCCAGGAACGAGGCATCATTGCCCATGCCAGCCAGGTTGATCGTGCTCAGTGGATCGGCAAAGCCGCCCAGCTCGCGGATGCTGGCCACGAACTCGCGTTCGGCAGCGGCGGCCGCTTCGATGAACTCAATCGCCCGCTGGTGCGCCTCACCCAGCGCGTCGATCGTCTCCGTGGCGTCCTGCGAGGATTCGATGTTCTCTTCGACACTGGCCGTGAAGTCTTCCCACGAAACCGTTGTGGACTCAACAGCCGCATCAAACGGGCCGCGTCCGGCTTCCCACGACGCCCAGGATTCGGCGTTGAGGTTGATGGCCGCTGAGTTCTCGTTCAGCGCGTCGGAGTAGGCGTGCAGGAACTCGGTTGGCGGCTCTTCCGCTGCCGCAATGATGGCGTTGAGCGCTTCCTGGTCGTCTACCAGCGTTTCGGTCGCGTTGGCAGCTTCGAGCATACCGAGCGCCCATGCCAGGAACGCATCAGCGTCGACGGTCGTATCGTTCAGGACGGAGTTGAGTGCCGCGATGGCTTCTGCGGCCATCTCCGAGTCGACCTGAACCGCGCCAACCGTCGCCTGGTAGGTCTCCCATTGCGCGATCTGCTCGGCATATTCTGGTGACTGTGGGAACGCCGGCGTCTCGCCGATCAGCTCCATGTATTCCTGGAAACTCTGGGCAGCGTCGGACGCATCCTCAATATCGAGGATGAGTTGCTTCGCACTTTGTCCTTGTTGTGCGAGCGCGTCGTCGCCACGTCTCCGGATGCGTTCCAGGGTTTCGTCAAGCGTGCTCAGTGACGTGTTGTAGTCATCAGCCGCCTGCTTCTGGTCTAGCCATGCCTTGGTGACGAGTCCGCCAGCAGCAGCTACCGCCGTCAGTGCCAGGCCGATCGGTGTCAATCGCAAGGCTGCCGACGCCGCGCCGGTCGCGATCATAGCTGTACGCAGCCGTTGGAATGCGGTAATGGTTTGCGCGATCTGCGGTATGACGAGCAGCAATCCGCCGGAAACCAACGCAACCGAACCAACCAGTGCAGTGCCGCCAGCTGCTGCCTGCTGAAGAGGTCCGGGGAGAGCGTTGAGAACCGCTGCATAGCCAGAAACGGCATTTGCTGCTGCATTGATTACGGGGGCAACGGTTGCCCCCACAGTAATACTCAGATCCCCGACCGCTGCCCGGGCTCTATCAGCCGATGCGGACAAGGTTGCCATCTGCGTCGCAAAGACTTCGCTTGTCCTCCCGGACGCACTCTCCATCTCTTCGAGGCGTTCGATGAACCCAGCAGCACCGTCGTCAGCCGTGAGCGCCAACGCGGCATTAGTTGCTCGAACGTTGCCTGTGAGCTCACTCATTGCGGAGGTAGAGCCACCGGCTGCCTCGTCTAGGAACTGGAGGAATCCCGCTAGCCCCTCGGTTTGGATGAGCGCCTCAGAAGACTCGAACCCATATTCGCGAACAGCCTCGGTCAGCGCCTCGGTGGGATTGATCGCCGCTGTCAGGACCGCCGCGATACCCGTCTCAGCTTCGGATGCGCTAATGCCCTGCAAGGTCAGCTCGGCATACGCCGCAGCTAGTTCCTCAATCGAAACAGTGAGAGACGATGCGAGCGGCAACGTTCGACCAAGAGAAGATGCAAGCTCCTCAAAGGTGATGACGCCGGAGTCAACCGCAGCGAAAAGAACGTCCGAGATTTCGCCAGCTTCTTGGGCTTCCAGGCCATAGGCGTTCAGGACGGCGGTGATTGCCTTGACCGATGTAGCGGTATCCGTAAGGCCGGCGCGCGCTGCCTTGGCACTAACCTCAAGTACCTCCATAGCATCGGACGCTTCGACGCCAGAGCTGACGATGTCATAGAGCCCTTCAGCCAGCCCCGTTGGCGAGGTGCCTAGTTCTACAGCAAGTCCGCGCACCTGATCAGTCATGCTGCCAAGCTGGCTCTCGGTGAGGCCGGCAATCGAGTTGACGTTTGCCATTGCACGTTCAAGGTTTGCGAAGTTGCGAACCCCCAGCCCGACCGCTGCCGTCGTAGCAACACCGAACCCCGTCAGTGCCCGGCCAGCGGTGGTGATCTCGGAGTCAAGCGACTGGAGCTGTTGCACCAGCCCATCGAACCCGTCACCGGCCTGCGAAGCTTCCTCGATGCCGTCCGCCATCGTCTTGGCCGAATTGCCGACCTTGGAAAATGTCGCGGAAGCGTTGTCGGTGGCGTTGATTCGGACATCGAGCGTGCGGCTCGCCATTATTCACCTCCTCGACGGAGCGGGTAGAATGGCGCCACATCGCTAATGGACCCTGGGAGGCGTTGATGAACGAAACTGGATGGATGGTTGTTGGCGGCACAATATCGTTTGTGCTGTTGGTGACGATGATCTTCTTTGTGATCGAGGTGTGGACCGCCGCCCGGAACGTCAACAACTACCTGGAGCGGAGAGAACGTGAAGACGCCGCTCGTGGCAACTCTGAGGATTGAGTTGTCAGGCTGCTGTGTCATCCGTACTTCGCTTTCATTCGTGCCTCGGATTCCCGCTGCTTCGCTTCTCGCTCTTTCGCCTTGCGCTCCTGTTCCTCGCGTTCCCGCCTCACCTCATCCCGGCCGGCGTGGTATTCGTGCTGAATTGCCGTCGCCATTTCGAGATCCTCTGCGGACGTTTCCCAGAATTCTCGCGGTGTCAGCGTGTCGACCTTCATGCGCATCCACGGCGTCCAGTCCTCGGGGAACGCCGGGAGCGCTACTCGGCTGTCGTCCCGTTGGCGCTCGACGGCGCGTCCGTACGCTCGGACGGCGTCGAGTCGGTTTTTCCCACCTTGCTGTTGAGCTGCATGGCCGCGGGATTCTTCAGCCACAGCACCACCAGTGACCCCGTCGCATCGTCGAGCATCTCCAGCACTTCCCAGCCCGCCTCCGCCGGCGGTGGCACGTCGATGGACGCGCCCGTCTTGAGGTTTTCCGCCTGCAAGTCCCAGCCGGTGATGTACGGCGCTGCCGCCTCGTAGGCATCCTGGAGCTTCGTTTTCGTCGTGAACGGAATCCCCTTCGCCTCCCTGGTCGTCAGGTGCAGCAGCGTCACGTGCAACGTCTCCCCGCCCGCCATCTCGATCTCACGCTCGTCGTAGTGGCGGGCGACGCGGTACTCGTCGATGTTGAATACCGGCGCCGTGGTGGTGGACTTCCTGGGCATCGCGCCCTCCGTGCAACAACGCGGGCACCGTCCCGGCACCCGCCGCGAATTACGCCAGGCTCGACACTTCGTTGAGCACGCAGGTCACGGTCAGGATCGGGCTTTCCAGCAGCGCGACGAAGTTGAGCGTCACCGTCATGTTGTTGTTGTCCGCGTCCTCGCTCCAGGAGTCGAAGCCGATGCGCTCGATGTCGATGCGGGCCAGCTTGTTCGTCCCCGCGCCACTGTCGATGACGCTGCCCTCCTTCTCGATGCGCAGGCTCAGTTCGTCGTTACCGATCAGCGCGTCCCATTCGTCGTAACGGTCCAGCTCGAACCGGATCGAGCCGCTGATCTCGCGGTCACCGCGCCCCACGCGGGTGATGACGCCCGGCAGACGGCGCTTGCGGGCAAAGTTGAGCCGCTGCGTAACGTTGAAGCTGAGGATGCGCTCGGAGATGTCCGTGGTGCCGAGATTCGAGGCGCTGG
>JAUIIK010000230.1 GCA_030431755.1 Chloroflexia bacterium | reverse complement strand
GGTTCGGGTTCCGTCAACGGCGTTGTTGCCGGCAACACCTGCACCGGGCCCAGCCACACATACGTCGACGACGGTACGCCCGGCACCGCCAGCGACGATTACCCCGTCACCGTGACGGTGTCCGACGATGATGGCGGGAGCGATAGCAACAGCGTCGCCCATACCGTCAGTAACGTCGCGCCGACCATCACCGGGATCGTGACGAATGAACCGGTCCCTCAGGAGCAACCAATCACGATCACGGTCACCGCGACCGACCCCGGCGGCAACAACGACCCTCTGACCTACGCTTTCGACTGTGACGGTGACGGACTCTACGAAACACCGGGCAGCGGCAACCAGGGCATGTGCACGCTGGATCCCGGCACAGCCAGCACGGACATCGGTGTCCAGGTGAGCGACGATGATCTCGGCATGACCACCGGCAGCGTCGGCGTCGCACAGTCCGTCACGCTCTGCAGCAACTACGCGACCGGCAGGCTGTCCATGCCGCGCTCCACCGGCTGTCCGACCGGAACGTTCGCGCTGGAGCTGCCGGCCGCGACGCCGACGTCACTATGCATCAGTGCCTACACCGGCGCGCTGGCCTGGTACCGCAGCGGCTGTCCGGCGAACGGCTGGTGGGAACACGTCGTGCCCGGGAGCGGCCCGTTGCACTTCTGCGCTAACACCTGGACCGGCGCTCTGCGCGCCAATCTGCGCGGCGGGGAGTGCAGCGCCTACGAGACCCCGGGAGTGATTCCGGGCAACTAACCTGGGCGGCATCCACATGCACCTGGCACCTGCGCGCCGAGAACCGCCCAACGCTGGCGGATCTCGGCGCAAAACTTAGAGCAATGCATTCGCTTGATTGCCAGCCGACTCATGCATTGTCTGCGTTCGATGGCGCGAGTTATGTCGGCGTCTGGCATCTCGTCGTACTCGACGACTCTGTGCCTAGTGGCGGGACCCTTGACAACTGGAGCTTGACCTTCACATTGGACTAGCTCGACTGCGTTGCCGCCCTTGCGTCCCGGCACGATGCGCTGTCGTCGGGAGCATCGGGTGGTCGGATACCGGACGGGATCACGGCGACTCGTCATCGTCAATGTGATGCAAAGATCCCTCCATACAACGACGGCTTAGCACGCGTCCGAACGCGAGCACCGCAGGCATGAGAGATCTGAACGCCGCAAGCCGGAAACAGGTCCGTCGGGCCTGACCCTTGTATAGCCGTCGTCAGGCATGCATCCCACCCGATGTGACGGGGCAAGCAGCGTCAAGCGCGTGGTTCAATGCCGTTGCCTGCTCTCCCGACTCGCAAAAATAGGGGAATGAACCGAATTGACTGAGTGAGCTCCCCGGTAAGGAGCAACGGTTCATTCGGACAGCACGGGAAAGGACTCTAGAATGAATAACCTACGTCGACCGCTATCGCCCGCAATGTGGTCGCGGGCATTACTCATGTGGGGCATCCTGGCGATCGGAGCACTGCTCCTTGGCGCAACGGCGCTGTGGATGGGCACCTTTATCCAGGGCAACATCGAAGATGAGCTTGAAGCGCAACAGATCAGCTTCCCAGCGGAAGATAATCTAACCGACGCCGAACGCGCAATTGACGGAATGACCGACCATGCCGGCGAACAGCTCTCGACCGGTGACGGCGCCAAAGTCTACTCGGAGTACATCTCCCTCCACATGACGGAAGCCGCTGAAGCAGCGGGCTATCCGGGAGCCACCTACGCAACGCTTGGCGGGGTCCAACGGCAACTGCGGGCTGACGTGCAAGCGGCCCAGGACTCCGGCGATGAGCAGGCGCTGGCGGACGCAGAGGAGGAGCTCGCGACCGTCAACGGACTGCGCAACACCATGCTGACCGGGAGCAATCTGCGCGGGAACCTCCTGTCAGCCTACGGCTGGGGCAATGTTGGCCGCGGTGTGCTCTTCCTGGGCATCGGGATTCTCGTGCTCGCTGTCGTCTTTGCCCTCCTCTTCGCCTTCGAATGGCGCAGGGGGCATCTCCCTGAAACCGAGGAACAAGCCGCGCGCGATGTCTCGTCCGGTAGGGTGCAACCCACCACCTGACAACGCGCCAGGGCGAGTGTCGATCTCTCCCTAAGATGGCGATGAGACCGGGGGCTGATTACCCAGCCTCCGGTTTTCGTGTGCAAAGCTCGCAGGGTGCACGGTTCGTCGGCACGGGCGTGGCTGAATGCACTATGCTGCTCCGACGCGTTTCCACCAGGCGGTCTTCGGCAACGCGTGTACAATGCCCCGGACCACATGCGGATATCTTGAAGAGGATTGTGGATATGGATCTCGCCTGGCGCGTCCTTGGCATGCTCGCTCTGGTAGCAGGATTGATCGTGTTCGTTCCTGTAGCGCCGGTTGCAGCAGCCGGAGTTGTCGGGACTGGAACTTCAGGCAGCTGCACCGAGGCTGCGTTGGACACAGCGCTGGCCGGCGGCGGCTCGGTGAGCTTCAACTGCGGCTACGGGTCGACCACCATACCGATTACGAGCGAGAAGATCATCGCGGCCAATACCCAGATCAACGGTCAGAATCGCATTGTCTTGGACGGCCAGAATCAGACCCGTATTTTTCGAGTCAATCCGGGGATCGCGCTGGAGCTCGAGCGCATAACACTGACGCGCGGCAATGCTGGCGACGGAGGAGCGATTTTCAACGACGAAGGCGAGCTGACGATCACCCACAGCACGCTAACGGGCAATGTAGCAAGCGGTGTAAGCGGGGGCGCAATATACAACGAGGAGGGCAACGCGACGATCACGGATAGCACCGCGACCGGCAACAGTTCATCCGTCGTTGGTGGCGTCATCTTTAGCGATGGCGGATACGCGGAGATCGTTCGGAGTACGTTCACCAACAACTCGACCGGCAACAACGGTGGCGCGGTCAACGCTGGAGACCTGGTGATCCTCGACTCGACCATCAGCGACAATCTCGCAACGGGTCCAGCCGGCTCAGGCGGCGGCATCTTTACTTACGGCGATGCAACTATCACCAACAGCACCGTCAGCGGCAACTATTCGGGCGACGAAGGTGGCGGCATTCATGCCGCGCGTGGATCGCTCGTCGTCACCAACAGCACTATCAGCAGCAATGAGAGCTTTGGAAGAGGTGGCGGCGTAGCCTCCAATAGCGCAGCCCTCACCTTCAGCAGTAGTACGCTGTACGGCAACTCAGCGGGCAGTACCGGAAGCGGGATCTCCGGCGGCACGACGACGATCCAGAACTCGATCGTCGCCAACGGCATCGGCGCAGCCAATTGCGAGGGCAACCCCGTCACCTCGCTTGGCGGGAACCTCAGCGACGATGCATCCTGCAACCTGAACCAACCGAGCGATCTGAACAACACACCGGCCGACCTCGGTCCGCTCGGCGACTTCGGCGGTCCCACGCAGACTCACCGGCCCGAGGAAGGCAGCGCCGCCATCGACAACGCGGTCCGCAGCGCGTGCCCACGGGCGGACCAACGCGGCGTCACCCGCTCCCAGGGGCCAGGCTGCGATATCGGCAGCGTCGAGGTCGTCGTCCCAATCGAGCTGACGACCATCTGCTCCAACTACTACACCGGGCAGCTCTCGGCATCGCTAACCGGCAACTGTGGTCCGTCCGAGTTCGCGATCAGCCTGCCCAGCCCCTACCCGCTCAGCTTCTGCATCAACCACTGGACCGGCCAGCTGACCTACGCCACCAGAGGCACATGCACGGCGGGCCGGGCGCTCCATGTAGTTCCGGATGACGGCGATCTGCTGGTCTGCTACAGCTACTACACCAGCTCAGTGACCTACGCACGCGCACCCTGGGAATGCGCCTATCCCTCCGCGCAGACCGCCCTCATCCAGGCCATACAGAAGCCCTCCAGCAACGCATCC
>JAUIIK010000081.1 GCA_030431755.1 Chloroflexia bacterium | reverse complement strand
CGCTGCAGGCCAGCAGGGCCAGACTGCGCCAGCGGCCCAGGCCGGCGGTGGCGCAGCGCCCGCAGCGAAGTACTGCACCAACTGTGGTCACGGGATGGCGGCTGGAGCGAAGTTCTGTCCGAACTGCGGCACCGCAGCGGCACAGGCCAGCGGAACCTGTCCGAACTGTGGCACCAACAACCCGGCCGGATCGAAGTTCTGCACCGAGTGCGGGACAAATCTTACCGGCTAACGATGTCACCAATGGATGTGGTCACGCACCAGCTACTGGCGAGACGCAATTGCAGAGCGCTGAGCCGACAACTGCGCAGAGCTGGCGGACAACATCGTAGGGGTGGAGTTCATCTCCACCCGATTTTGACCTTGATCCCGCAGCCGGGTGGAGATGAACTCCACCCCTACGGTCTGCTAGGCACGGCCTACCTCAACGCAACCGGGACTCGTTCCAAGCTGGCAGCCGATTGGTGTTCCGAGCGGAAGCTAGATCACGCCTACGCTGGCGGCGACCACACTCCCACTCCCGTCGTCCGCGACAGAGCACAAGGGATCTTCGTACTGACAGCGTCCGCGAATGTTGGCCGTCAGCCGGCCAACGTTCGTGCCGGCAAGCGCTGAATGAGCGCCATGCCGCTGCAGAAAGCTCGCAACACCATGCGTCGGCATTCACCACGTTCCGACGTTGAGCTATCGCTACGCCGGCTCAACTTCTCATTCGTCCTCCACGAGCCGTCAACGAGCCCGGCGGTCGGGCGCATGGCCAACGCCATAGCGCAGTTGGCTTCCATCAACGTCCAGCCGCGCTCTATCGAGGACATCATTGGCGTTCAGGAGCTCAGCAAGGCGCGGGTTGACCTCGTCCTCACAGCCCAGGTTGGCCATCCCTCGATCCTCTCGGCCGTTGCTGCACGTCTGGAGAATCCGCCCGCGGTCGTTGCGCTTGACGGCGATGGGCCGCAGTTGACATCGCGCGAGTTCTTTCGAGCTACGGCGCAGCTTGCTCTGCCAACTTGGAGCGTAGATCGAGCAGTCTTTGCCGCCGTCGTCGCGAGGCCGGGTGGCGATACGCTTGAGTGCGTCGTCTCCGACGTCTTCACTTGGCCGCACGCTGAGGCGGCGGCGCTACGGGCAGCAGAACGGGCCATCCTCGCCTACGTGGATCAGTGGCGTCCCAGACGCGCGCTTTGGGGCGCGCCCGCCGAAGTGCTGCTGCCGGAGGTACTGGACTCAGTCGCGGACGCCTCGCTCGACACGCGGTAGCTCGGCGGCATCGAGGATCTCGTATTCGTAACCCTGGTCTACGAGAAAGCGCTGCCGGCGTTGGGCGTACTCGGATTCCCGCGTGCCGAGCGACACAAGTGTGTAGAAATCGACGGCCTGACCGTTGCCGGGCCGCAGCAAGCGGCCGAGACGCTGCGCTTCTTCCTGACGCGAGCCGAAGTTCCCATTGATCTGAATCATGACCTCGGCCGTCGGCAGATCCAACCCCGTCGAGCCGATCCGGGAGACGGCCAGCCGCGTGATCTCGCCGCGCCGGAACGCGTCGAAGGTCGCCGCGCGCCGCTCAGGACCATCCTTGCCGGTCAACAGTGGCAGATTGAGCCGCCCGGCGGCGTTCGCCAGCGCATCAAGCTGCGAGCCAACGACGAGCGTGGGACGCTCTCCGCTCCGCTCAAGCAACCGCTCGACGACCGCGGTCTTGTAAATCGTCCGATCTCGACCGGAGCTAGCCGCGGGAATCCGTACCTCGTAGCACCGCGCCGGGGCTAGCCAGCCATCGCGTTCGAGCTCGACCCAGGGTAGATCGAAGACCACCGGGCCGACCATCGCGAAGATCTCTGCTTCCCGGCCATCCTCGCGCACCAGCGTCGCGCTCAGTCCGAGCCTGCGAGTCGCCGAGAACGCCGAGACGGTCCGGAAGACCTCAGCCGGCAGCGACTGTACTTCGTCATAGATGACCAACCCCCAGGCAGCGCTCGCCAGCGCTGTCTGGATCTGACCGCGCGAGGCGGACTGGTAGGTCGTGATCGTGACTGACCGTGTAACGCTCCGCGGAAGCGTCGCGACATCCTTTGCATTGATCGTCGTGCTGTCGAGCAGTGTCCGCTCCCACTGAGCGGCGATCTCGCGCGACGGCACGAGGATGAGTGTTGGAGCGCGCGCGGCGGCGATGACACCGACGCCGACAATCGTCTTCCCCGCGCCGCAGGGAAGCAAGATAAGTCCGTTCCTCGCCTGCATATGTGCCTCGACCGCGGCCCGTTGATAGGGCCGGAGCTGAACCTCGGACTTGAGCTCAACGGAAAGTTCGCCGAGCTGATCCACACTACCGTCGTCCACAACCGGCCAGCCGTGGGCCGCGAGCGTGCGCTTGATCTCTACCTCCTGCGCGCGGCCAATAGTTTGGCCCGGCGTGACACCGCATTGGTGGAGCAACGACACATCCCGTGCATGGATGCGGGCTTGTACCCCAGCGCGCTCGATCCAGATCAGCCCATACCGGTGATGGAGCTCGGCAATCCGGGCGGCCACCGGCCCCGGCATCGGGCCGTAACTGTGCTGTTCGAGCTGATCGAGCAGTGCGGCAGCGCTGAGTCCGCGCGCGGCTGCGCCCCAGATCGCGACCGGGCTCAGCGCGAAGCGGTAGCTGCCGGCCGTGATCGCTTCAAGCTGCCCGCAGAGGCGCGTGCAGGCGGCGACATCGGCCCGGTTTGGCCCCGGCGTCACGAGAATCTTCCCGTCGCGCTGGAAGACGATTTGGCTGCTGCTGTTCCCGATTGGCACACCTACCGTTTTCTGCGAAAGTACGCGGGAAAATGGTACAATCTATTGGTTTAAACAAACACCTTAGCGTTACGCAGAAGGGTCCCGTTTTGGAACGCGCAAATGTACGGCAAGTCCCTATTGTTCAGGAGATGAGGCGCTCCTACCTCGACTACGCGATGAGCGTCATTGTCCAGCGCGCCTTGCCCGACGTGCGCGACGGTCTCAAGCCAGTCCAGCGCCGCATCCTCTACGGCATGAACGAGATGGGCGTTCGCTCGAACACCCGCTACCGCAAGTCGGCCGGTATCGTCGGCGAGGTCATCAAGAGCTTCCACCCGCACTCCGACCAGGCCATCTATGACGCGCTCGTGCGCATGGCGCAGGAATTCTCACTCCGCTACCCGCTAGTAGACGGCCAGGGCAACTTCGGCTCCGTCGATGGCGATGGCGCGGCGGCCATGCGCTACACCGAATCGCGCCTGGCGGCGATCGCCGACGAGCTGCTGGCAGACATTGACAAAGATACTGTCGACTTCCGGCCCAACTACGACGAGAGTGCCCGCGAGCCCAAGGTGCTCCCCGGCAAGCTGCCAAATCTGCTCGTCAATGGCGCGTCCGGCATCGCCGTCGGCATGGCTACGAACATCCCGCCCCACAACCTGAACGAAATCTGCGACGGCCTGATCCACCTGATCGACAATCCGGAAGCAACCGTCGAAGACCTCAACCAGATCGTTACCGGTCCCGACTTCCCGACCGGCGGCCTGATTCTTGGCCGCGAGGGTATCGGCGCGGCCTACGCGACGGGCCGTGGCCGCGTCGTCATGCGCGCAAAAGCTCATATCGACCACTCGGACCGCGCCAACTGCTTCGCGATTTATGTCACGGAACTACCCTACCAGGTCAACAAGGCGACGCTGATCGAGAAGATCGCCGATCAGGTGCGTTCCGGCCGGTTGCAGGGCATTCACGACCTGCGCGACGAGTCCGACAGGACCGGCATGCGCATCGTCATCGACCTCAAACGCGACGCCCAGCCGAAGAAGGTGCTGAACAACCTCTACAAGTTCACCGCCATGCAGCAGACCTTCGGCGTGAACATGGTCGCGCTCGTCGACGGCGAGCAGCCCCGCGTGCTCCCGCTCAAGCGCTCGATGCAGCTCTACGTCGAGCACCGCCAGGTCGTCATCAAGCGCCGGACCGAATTCGAGCTGGCGCGCGCGCAACGGCGAGCCCACATTCTCGAAGGTCTCAAGATCGCGCTCGACAACCTCGACGAGATCATCGCTACCATCAGACGCTCGCGCAGCGCCGAAACCGCGCGCAACAACCTGATGCGGGACTTCGGCCTCACCGAGGTCCAGGCTACCGCCATCCTCGATATGCAGCTTCGTCGGCTGTCTGCGCTCGAGCGCCGCAAGATCGACGAAGAGTACGAGGAGCTCGTCAAGGAGATCGCCCGACTCGAAGCGCTGCTGGCCAGCGACGAGCAGATCCTCGGCGTCATCAAGGACGACCTCACCGAGCTGCGCGACAAGTACGGCGACGTGCGCCGCACCCGCATCGTCGAGGCTGAGGGCGACCTGACCGACGAGGACCTGATCCCCGAGGTCGATGTCGTTGTGACACTGACCCAGCGCGGCTACGTCAAGCGCCTGCCGAACGACACCTACCGCACCCAACGGCGTGGTGGTCGGGGCGTCACAGGCCTGAAGATGACCGAAAAAGACGACATTCAGCACCTCATCACCGCCAGCACGCACGACTCGCTGCTCTTCTTCACGACGCGCGGCCGGGTCTATCAGCTCAAAGTCCACGAGCTACCCGACGCTGGGCGGACCGCCAAGGGCATGCCAATCGTCAATCTCATCTCGCTCGAAGCCGACGAATCCATCACAGCACTAATGCCGATCCGCGACTTCGACGACGGCGGCTATCTCTTCTTCTGCACCCGCCATGGCCGGGTGAAGCGCACGACGGTCGACCAGTTCGCCTCGGTGCGCTCGACCGGACTGATCGCGGTCGGACTCGACGACGACGATGAGCTGGCCTGGGTCCGGCGTACCCGCGGCGACGGCGAGATCATCCTCATCACGCGCCAGGCGAAGGCCATCCGCTTCTCCGAAGAAGATGTCCGAACGATGGGCCGTCCCGCCGCAGGCGTCATCGGCATCCGCATGGATGACGATGACTACGTGGTCGCTGCTGAGGTCGTCGATGTTGACGAGGAAGATGTCACGCTGCTCACGGTCTCGACGCGCGGGCTCGGCAAGCGCACGCCACTCGAGGAGTATCGCCAGCAGGGGCGCGGCGGCCAGGGCGTCATCGCCATGAAGCTGCCGGACGATGCCTGCATCGCTGGCGCGGCAATCGTCGCGGACGACGCCGATGCGATGCTGATCTCGACCGAAGGTGTCGTCATTCGCATACCGGTCGCCCAGATCTCGACCATCGGCCGGGCAACTCAGGGCGTGAGCGTGATGCGGCTGGCCAAGGGCGCTGAGGTTGCCTCGCTGACGGTCTTCACCGAAAGCGAGCAAGCCGAGGTAGAGATCACCGACTCGCCCAACGGTGTCGAATCGCCGAATGGCAAGGCAAGCAGCTAACGGCTTGAGCCAGTTGGAGCAATGAGCGCCATAGCGGCGCCGGTAGTCAGCAATGCCAGTATGGCTAGCGTATCGGCGCCGCTTTCTTGATTGAGCTGGCTCGCAGGAAGTAGCGCGACGACGAGCGCAAACACGCCATAGGTCACAAGCGGCAAGGACGCGCGGACTCTCGCCGGCAGCAACCCGTAGACCACCGTCGCTACAGCTGCCGCCATCCAGGCCACCGACAACGCCTGCCACATATCGGCCACAGCGAAGCGATTGGGATTGCCAATGAGCACCGCAACGGCCAGCGCACCGCCGAGCGCGCCGAGCGCCGCGTCGCCGAAATCAAGCCGGTCGTCCATCCGGGCGATCAATGCCACGATCGCGAAAATCAAGATCGTCGCCGCAAGCGCGGCCAGCACGTTGGCAGTCCGCCCGCCAAAGCGATCTTCAGCGCCCTGGATGCCGGCAGCCACGATGCCGACAGGCGTCAACGTCAGCACTGCGAAGGCGTCCGCCGCGAGATCACGACGTGCCTGCCCGCGCACGAGATACCAGTGACCAACCAGGGTCATCAGCAGCACCAGCGCGAGAAAGACCGCCAGCGCCGCGACGGCAGCATCTCCCAGCTGTTGGCGGACAGTCGGCGTCAGCAGAAAGCCGGTCGCGACGCCGACGCGCGCCGTAGCCAGTAGCAGCCAGTTGCGCCAGCCAGCGGAAGCCCCGGCGTTCGCACGCGCCGTAGGCACGCGGTCAGTCTGCATAGTCGGGTCGCCAGATTGCTCCAAGATCGGGTATCTTCGCTCCCCTGTTGCCGCCGTTGCCGGGCGCATCCCGGCATCTGGAGTAGGATACGTGACGCGGGCAACCACGCGAGGAAACGGGGCGCATCGACGTTGAACAATGCATTTCCGCTTGATGCGCCGCGACTTGGGTTGCTCGGCGGCACGTTCGATCCTATCCACATCGGCCACCTCATCGTGGCTGAGGCGCTGGCCTACCGGCTGGAGCTCGATCACGTCGTCTTCCTCCCGGCCGCCAATCCCCCACACAAGTCCGGCCAACCGCTCTCATCGGCCGAGGACCGGCTCGAGATGATCCGCCGGTCGATCGCCGGCGCCAGCGGCTTCTCCGTCAGCGAGGCGGACCTCTTGCGGCCAGGCCCGTCCTATACAGCGGACATGCTGACCGAAATCCGCGACCGGGTCAGCTCCGGGACCGGGCTCTATTTCCTGATGGGTATGGACAGCTTCCGCGACTTCCCCACCTGGTATGAGCCAGGCCGCATCGGTGAACTTGCCTGGCTTGGGGTAGCGCGGAGACCCGGCGTCGACGTCTCGATGATCGACATCGAGCGGCAGGTGCCGGAGACGCGCGATCGCATCTCCATCGTCAACGTGCCGCTCATCGACATCTCATCGAGCGACATCCGGGAGCGCATCCGCATCGGCCGCAACTACCGCTTCCACGTCACCCCGACAGTCGCCGACTACATTCAGGACCGTGGGCTCTACGGCGCTGGATTGGCACGAACGAACGCGACCTGAGCCGTCGCGGACAGACTATCGCAAGTTGACATTCGCTATGTCCCGCTCGTACACTCGACGGTCGGTCGACTAAACCGTGTCATGGTGACATTGGCTATGGCCTAACATCTCGCATCGACGCCCAGGAGACAAATCGTGCGAATACGAACCTGGTACACGCTTGCATTCATCGTCGTCATTACGCTCGTCGCCGGCTGGATATCACTTCCCTCTGATTTCCTAAACTTCAACAATGCCAAAGACGACTTCTACGTCCGCGAAGGACTCGACCTCCAAGGCGGGCTCCAGGTTGTGCTGGAGGCGCGGCCGCCCGAAGGCGAAGGCGTCAACGGCGACGCGCTCGACGGTACCCGTGACACACTCGAACGCCGCGTCAACTCGCTTGGTGTGAGTGAACCGGTCATCCAGACACGCGGCGACGACCAGATCCTCGTCGAGCTGCCCGGCGTCGACGATCCCGAGGCCGCGATTGATGTGCTGAAGGCTACGGCGCTGCTGGAGATCATCGACACAAATGGCGCGTTTCCGCCAGTGGGCTCTTTCGTCAACACGACACTCGGCCCTGCCACCGACGGTGTCACCGCCGAATCGGAAATTCAACCCGATACGTCTGGACCGACCTATACGACAATCGTGTCCGGCGCGGACCTTGCGGACGCCTACCCGACGAACAACAGCGTCGGCGCGGTGGTCGTCGGCTTCGAGCTCAACGACTCGGGAGCCGACGACTTCTTTGACTTCACCAGCAGCCACGTCGGCCAGCCGATGGCGATCGTCGTAGACAAGCAAGTCATCAACGTCGCCACGATCAACCAGGCGATCTCGCGCTCCGGTCAGATTACCGGGCTCGACCGCCAGCAGGTCCAGGATCTCTCGCTCCAATTGAAATCCGGCGCGTTGGCGACGCCGCTCGAAGTCGTCCAGAGCCGCACGGTCGGCCCGACGCTCGGTCAAGATTCCATCGACCGGAGCATCACCGCCGGTCTGGTCGGCCTCGGCCTCGTGGCCGTCATGATGATCCTCTACTACCGCGTGCCGGGTGTCTTGTCGGTATTCGCGCTGCTGATCTACACGGCCATTGTCTTCGCGCTCTTCAAGGTCATTCCGGTAACCTTGACCCTCGCCGGTATCGCCGGATTCATCTTGTCTATCGGTATGGCGGTCGACGCGAATGTGCTGATCTTCTCCAGGCTGAAAGAGGAGCTGCGCCGTGGGCGTAGCGTGCGCGTCGCCGTGGAAGCGGGCTTCGACCACGCCTGGCCGTCGATCCGCGACTCGAATATCTCAACGATGATCACCTGCGCAATCCTCTATTGGTTCGGTCAGTATGTCGGCGCGAGCATCATCCAGGGGTTTGCGCTGACGCTCTTCATCGGCGTTGCTGCCTCAATGTTCACCGCCGTCGTCGTCACCCGCAACTTCATGCGCCTGCTGCTTGACCGCAGCTGGTTCACCAATCACTGGTGGCTCGGCGTCGAGTCAACACAACCCGAGTTCGCCGCCGGCGACTAGGCCCGCGCACGAGAGGTACGTAAGACAATGTTGGATCTCGTTGGCAAGCGCAATCTCTGGTTCATGCTCTCCGCGCTCTTCCTCATCCCAGGGCTCATCTCGCTAGCGATTCACGGGCTGGACCAGGGCATCGATTTCACTGGCGGCACCAATTGGGATCTCCAGTTCGAAGGGACTGTCGACACCGACGAGGTGAGCCAAATCCTCTCCGACAATGGCTACAGTGACAACATCGTCCAGCTTGCCGACGAGAACGTCGTTGTCATCCGCATGGCGGAGCTGCCGGAGGGTTCGCCCGAGAAGGACGCGATTGAAACCGAATTCATCGAACAGTTCGGCGAGTTCGAGGAACTGAGCATTGTAAGCGTTGGACCGTCGGCGGGGCGCGCGATCCGCGACCGCGCGGTTTTCGCGGTTGTCCTCGCTTCGGTCGGCATCCTGCTCTACATCGCGTTCGCATTTCGCAACACGAACAACCCGCTGCTCTACGGCGTGTGCGCGATCCTCGCAATGCTCCACGACGCTATCTTCGTGCTCGGCGTCTTCTCGATTCTCGGCTGGGTTGCCGATGTCGAGGTCGACGCGCTCTTTGTCACGGCCTTGCTCACCGTCATCGGCTTCTCCGTCCACGACTCTATCGTCGTTTTTGACCGCATCCGCGAGAATCTGGCGGCCCGCCTCGCGCCGACGTTCGACGAGATCGTCAACTACAGCGTTGTCCAAACACTCGTGCGTTCGATCAATACCTCGCTGACCGTCGTGTTGACGCTCGCCGCGCTCTGGCTCTTCGGAGGCGAGACGACGCGCTGGTTCGTCTTTGCGCTGCTCATTGGCGTTGTGGCCGGAACCTACTCGTCGATCTTCAATGCCGCGCAGATCCTCGTCGCCTGGGAGTCTGGCGACGTCCATCGAGCCGTGACGTTCTGGCGCCGGGATTCCGCCGGCGCGGCCGAGGCCGGCTCCACAGCCCAGGCCCGGTAGCGCCCCGTTGCCCGAGCTTTCCCATCCGCATAGGGTCGGCGTCGTCGGTGGCGGGATCGCTGGCCTGACCGCCGCCTATCGCTTGGCCCGTCTGGGTTACGCTGTCACACTTTGGGAACGCAGCGACGAGTACGGAGGCCTGGCGGCCGCATTCGATGTACCCGGCGGAAAGCTCGAGAAGTTCTATCACCACCTATTCATGAGCGACCGGGCTATCGTCGCGCTGGCACATGAGATCGGCTGCGGCGACCGGCTACGCTGGTTGCCGTCACAGAACTCCTACTACTCCGCAGGTCAGATATATTCACTCGCAAGCCCAATCGATCTCCTTCGGCTGCCCGTCGTGCCGCTACTCGACCGGCTGCGGATTGGCTTCGTCACGCTCTATCTCCAGCACGTGCCGTCACGCGGCGACCGCTGGCGAGAGTTCGAGCGGATAACGGCCTGGGAGTGGCTCAGCAAGTGGCTCGGCACGCACGCATTCGAAAAGACATTCGGCGCGCAGCTGCGGGCCAAGTTCGGCCCACGCGCCAAAGAAATCGCCATGGTCTGGTTCTGGAACAAGATCTACCTGCGCACGCAGTCGCGCCCCGGCCTCTTCGCGAAGGAGCTCCTCGGCTATTTCGACGGCAGCTTCAGCGTCCTGGTTGACAGCCTTGTCCAAGCCGGGCGCGACAATGGCGTCGACTTCCGACCCGGCGTCGGCATCACGCATATTGCCGCGCTAGATCAGGACAACGCCATCACCATCACGACCGATCATGGACCTGAACGCGTCGATGCAGTCGTTGTCACGACGCCGACACCGCTCCTGGCGCGTATGATGCCCGAACTTCCGGCCGATTACCTCGACAAGCTACGCTCCACCGTCTACCAGGGCGCAGCGTGTCTCTTGCTGCGGTTGGACCGCCCGTTGACCGGGACATACTGGCTCAACATCGCCGACGCGGACTTGCCGTTTACCGTCGTCGTCGAGCACACGAATTTCATTGATGCGGCGGAGTATGATGGCAATCATTATGTCTACGTCAACACCTATGTCGATGTCAACCACCGCTATCTGTCGATGCAGCCAGCCGAGCTTGTCGATGAGTATCTCAGCTATCTCCCGCAGCTCAACCCTGAATTCGAACGCGGCTGGGTGCGTGAGTCCTGGGTCTTCCGAACACCGGCGGCGCAGCCGATCATTGGCTTGAACTACAGCGACCGTCGGCCGGAGCATCGCACGCCGGTCGACGCCGTCTATCTGGCGTCAATGTCCCAGATCTACCCGGAAGATCGCGGCACCAACTACGCGGTCAGCCTCGGCGAGCATGTTGCCGGGCTCGTCGACGAAGACTTCCAAAAGCAGCGCTAGCGCTCGGACCAGAGCGAACGTGCCCCTTCGATCCGGTGGACTAACCGCCCCTGCTCTTCGAGGTACGTCAGGTAGGCAAACACCGTCGGATGCAGCAGGTAATAGCTGGCTGGATCGGACGGCGCAGCCCCAAGACGCAGTAAGACGGCCGTCAGAATCTCCTCCGGCGTCCGGGGCTCAGCGCACTCGGCAACGATCATATCCGCGACATCGTCGACGACCCGGCGGTTGCTTGCAAGCAGCCCGCTCAGGTCGTTAGCCTTGGGCCCGTGTCCTGGAACAGCCACTCGGTACGTCACTGCCGCCGCTCTGTCGAGCGACTGGATATGATCCCGCACCGAGTAAAGGTACGGCATCTTGTACCGCTCGATTACGCGCGCCGGGAGCACGACATCGGCCGCGAAGAAGACATCGTCGCAGAGGATGCCCATCTGATTGCCGGAGTGCCCGGCGAGCGAGACCGCTTCGAGTGGAACTCCCAGCACATCAAGCGGACCCGCGTCGTAGATGTGGTCGACGGGCGAGGCATCTGCCAGCAGGAAGCCGCCGCGCAGCGCGTCCGGCGGGTCGGCCCCGGCGAAGAGCACCAGCGGCTGAAACAACGGGTAGCGCAGCACCGTCTCATCCCATGCCGGCGCCCAGACTTCCGCGCCGGTGCGCTTGACCACAAACGCGTTTCCGCCAAAGTGGTCTGCGTGCCCGTGCGTCGTAACGATCGCCGCAACCTGACGATCCATCTCGCCTAGCCAGCGCAGCACCTTGCGGGCAGCCGTGTCGTTCAGGCCTGTATCGACAAGAATCGCCCGCTTGTCTGGGGCGAGTATCACCCCGATGTTGACGCCGCCCGGCGCAAGGTACACACGTTCTGAGAGTTGATCCAACATAGCTATCCTCGCAGTGCTCGCTATTGCGTCGTATACTGAAATCCACCATCCGCGCCCGTAGCTCAGCGGATAGAGCGCTTGCCTCCGGAGCAAGAGGTCATAGGTTCGAATCCTATCGGGCGTACCAGGACGATGCCGCCCGCTTCACCGTGGCGGCATTATTTTGTAGCCTGTGCCAAAAGAATCAAGGTATCGTAAGATGCCCAGGGAGGCATCGAGTCAACGCGACCTCGATGCGGCTGCGCCGATTGTCTTCGGGAGGGGACGGGCACGCTTGTTCGCACACGATGACCAATACGATGAACAGGACTACAACGAACCTTCATCCGACCAGAACGCCGACGGCGAATGGCAACAGCCAACGCCGAGCTGGCGCAACCGGATCGCGGGAGACGAGAGTCAATCTGACGAACAGCGTCGGCGTGGCAATTCGATTATCTCGGCTGGATCGGCCTTCACCGGGACACTCCGCAGCGAAGATCCACTGTATATCGAAGGCGCATTCGAAGGCGAGATCATCGCATCGAGCGATGTGACAATCGCCCGGGGAGCCGTCGTCAACGCGCGCGTCCAGGCCATACGCATGACCGTTGCCGGCTCGCTGGACGGTTCGGTCGCCTGCACCGATCGCTTCGAGGTGGTCGAGAGTGGCGTCGTAGCAGCCGAGATCTTCTCTCCCGTCTTCGTCATCCACGAAGGCGCGACAATCAACGGATCTTTCCGGATGCGCGTTGACGACGATGATGTTGCGGCTGCCGGCGATTCTGCTACAGATGACGACGATGACAACGACTAAGGACTCGCACCGCGATATTGGCTGGCGGGGATTGGAGCTGTAGTCAAGATGAATCAGATGGACAACGGAAACCTCCCCGGCGGATCATCCTACATCGACCCCGATTCCACAGTGGAGGGCACGATTCGCACGGACCGCGATCTGCGTGTCGAAGGCACGATCAGCGGCACAATCCAGTGCGACGGCGTGCTGTTTGTGGCGGAGGGCGCGCTTGTCGACGCAGAGATTGACGCGAGCAGCATCATCGTCGCCGGCGAAATGAGCGGCGCAGTTCGCTGTCGCGGTAGACTGGAAATCCGCTCAACCGGGATCGTGCGCGGGGATGTACGCACTGGCGCGCTCGTCATATTGGAAGGCGCGCGCTACGAGGGCCAGATCGCAATGCAGGCGGGCAATCAGCCGGTCGAGGACGCGGCCGACGAACCGCTAGTCGAGAGCGAGGAGCAACTAGAGCGCGACGACGATAGCGAGTATTCGTTCCTGCGGCGCTTCGCTCCCGACGAAGATGATGACAATGACGACCTGGAGCCATAGTCGGTAGTTGAGTAACGACATAATGCTTCAGAACCTTGTCAGTACGGTATGATCGTGACGGTGGGAACCGTCGACCAGCATGCTCGCATGGGGAATGCGTGAGCAACGCTGGCGCGACACGAGGGGGATAGACCATGGGCCGGCGCAGCTGCGCCTCGTGCAGGTACTACGAACGATCGTCAATCGCCAGGATGGGCTGGTGCCGGCATCCTGAGCTTTATGCTGCCGACCACAACCATCTCGTCGCGTCGGACGACCTGGACTGTGACCGCGGCTCAGGCGACTTCTGGGAGTCTCCTACATCGACTGGCGAACTCGTCACGTCAGAATCCGGCGCGGCAGGACGTCACATCATCAGCATCACGCCAGCTGGGTCGCCGGTCTTTGCTGTGTCGGGTTCATCCGGCTACAACGACGACCCTCCTCCGCCGGTTCCGGGTGGCGGTGGCGGCCCGTCGTGGGGTGACGGTGACCGCGACTTGGGCTACTACGACGACGAACGGACCTGGGTCGACTGGGTGCGGATCGGCGCACCGATTCTCGGCATCCTGATCCTGGTTGGCTTGCTATGGTTCTGGATCTCAAGCTTCCTGAACGAAGATGACGATCCAGACGCGGCCGCGAACGGCACCGCCACGATTGGCATCTCGACCATCGGCGCAACCGAGGGCGAAACGCCGGCTGCCGGCGAGACGCCAAGCCCGCCGAGCGTCGCGCCCACGGCGACAACCCCTGGAGATGGCACAACACAAGTCGCGCCGACCTCGCCGGACGCGCCAACTGAGGATCCTGGTGGCGGCGATGGCCCAACCGACATCTACCTCGGCGCAACGGTCGAGGTGGCCAACACGGATGGCGCAGGTGTGAACGTCCGGGCGGAACCATCGACCACATCGGATGTGCTCAGCGTCTTCCTGGACGGAACACAGATCCAGGTGATCGATGGCCCCACGGAATCCGAAGGCTTTGTCTGGTGGCAGATCAACGGCAACGAAGTCGCAGCCGGCTGGGTCGTGAGCGATTTCCTGGTCGTCATCGAGTAACCGCCAGGCTTTGAAACCCCTGTGATATACTCCCAGATGGTCCGGCGAGCGCCGGGCAAATAGTCACGCGCGTGGATCGCAACCCGGTGTTCCCGTCAACGACGGCGGGTTGGGACGCGAGTTGAAGCGCGCGGAAGCATAAACACGGGGAGAGTTACATGACCGCAACCATGGTTGGGGAGAGCACCGAGCAGCTGATGCGCTCGTTGCTAGAAGCTGGCGTCCACTTTGGGCACCAGACGAAGCGCTGGAATCCCAAGATGAACCCCTACATCTTCGGGGAGCGCGACGGAATCCACATCATCGACCTCCATCAGACGGCGATTCTGATCGAGGACGCAGTGGAATTGCTACGCGACATTGGCGAGTCTGGCAACAAGGTCATCTTCGTCGGCACGAAGAAGCAAGCTGTCGAGATCGTCGACGAACAAGCCCAACGCTGCGGCATGTTCTACGTCAACCGCCGCTGGCTCGGCGGGACGCTCACCAATTTCCGGACGATCCGCGGCCGCTTGAACGACCTCCGCAGGCTCGAGCAGGAGAAGATCGTCGGCGCGTTCGAGGTGCTCCCACGCCAGGAGGCCATGGACCGGGAAGACGAGCTTGAACGGCTCGAGCGCAAGCTAGGCGGGCTGAAGAACCTTCAGCAGCTGCCGGGCGCGGTCATCGTCGTTGACCCCTCGCGGGAACTCCTGGCGGTCAAGGAAGCGAAGCGCCTGAATATCCCGATCATCGCGATCACGGACACCAACTGCGACCCTGATGAGATCGACTACGTGATCCCTGGCAACGATGATTCGATCCGCTCGATCCGCCTCATCCTCTCGACACTCACTGATGCCATCATTGAAGGCATCACGCGCCGGGAAGCGGCATTTGCCGAAGACGAAGGCGTTGAAGGCAGCAGCAACGGCGCGACAGAGGACTACGCCGATTGGGCAGCAAACAACGAGGACTCGGACGACAAAGGCGGCGACGAGTAGCCTCGCGTGCTGAGCGCACGTATGGCTGAGCAACCCGGAATTTGAGATGCGACACGCGCGTTGACTGCCATCAGCTGGCTGCATCGCGCTGGATTGGAAACTCACGCAGATGTCTGCGACACAGGTACGAGACCTCCGCGCCAGGACCGGCGCAGGAATCATGGACTGCAAGAACGCGCTCGACGAAGCCGGCGGCGATATCGACAAGGCTGTCCAGCTGCTTCGAGACCAGGGTCTTGCCACGGCCGATAAGAAGAGTGGCCGCAAGGCAAGCGAGGGCTTGATCGTCTCCTACATCCACGGCAACAACCGTTTCGGTTCGCTCGTCGAGCTGAACTGCGAGACGGACTTCGTCGCGCGCACCGAGGACTTCCAGACGCTTGCCAACGACATAGCGCTGCACGTTGTCGGCATGTCGACGTCGCGGTATGTCTCGGAAGAGGAGATCTCCGACGAGGCGCGCGCCGCCGGCATCGACGAGTTTGGGAGCGAGAAGGCATTTCTCGACGCGACGGTGGTGCTGCGCCAACCGTTCATCCGCGACGGCGGCAAGTCGATTGAGGAGCTGATTCGCGAGTCGATCGGCCGTATTGGCGAGAACATCGTGCTGCGGCGCTTTGTGCGCTTCGAGCTCGGCGAAACTGACGAGGAAGAGGCGGAAGCAGGCGAATGACAGAAACCAGCGCCTCGCCGCGCGAGACATCACAGCGGCGCAGAGTCGTATTGAAGTTTTCCGGCGAGGCGCTGATGGGTTCCCAACAATTCGGAATCCAGCCTGATGTCGTCGAACGCCTCGCGGGCGACATCCGCGACGTCCATAACCAACAGATAGAAGTCGCTGTTGTTATCGGCGGCGGCAATATCTGGCGCGGGCTGAGCGCGAGCACCAAAGGCATGGACCGCGCCCAGGCTGACTACATGGGTATCCTGGCAACGGTCCTCAACGGCCTCGCGATTCAGGACGCGCTCGAGCGCATCGGAGTCCAGACGCGCGTGCAGACCGCGATCGACATGCACCAGATCGCCGAGCCGTACATCCGCCGGCGGGCAATCCGGCATCTCGAGAAGGGCCGCGTCGTCATTCTGGCCGGGGGTACGGGCAATCCATACTTCACGACAGACACCGCGGCAGCACTGCGTGCCGCAGAGATCAACGCCGATAGCATCCTGATGGCAAAGAACGGCGTCGATGGCGTCTACTCGGCGGACCCCAACACCGATCCGGAGGCTGTGAAGTTCGAGCGCATCGCCTACCAGGAGTTCATTGAACGCGATCTACGCATCATTGACGCCGCCGCCATCGCGCTCTGCCGGGACAACGATCTGCCGATAATCGTCTTCGATGTCGACCGCGATGGTAATATCCAGCGAGCGGCGCGGGGCGAGAACGTCGGCACTTTGATCTGCAACTAGCGGCGACCGTCGCCTGCCGCACGAGATTGATCCAGCGCTCAGGGAGGAGCCTCGACTGATGCTTGACGACGTACTAGCGGACGCAACCGAGCGCATGGAATCCTCGCTAAGCGTGTTACAGCGTGACCTTGGCGCTATCCGCACCGGCCGCGCCTCGCCGGCGCTCGTCGACCGCATGATGATCGACTACTACGGCACGCCAACCCCGCTAAATCAGCTCGCCGGAATCTCAGCCCCGGAAGCGCGGCTCCTGGTCATCCAACCCTGGGACCGCGGGTCCATGCAGGCCATCGAACGTTCAATCATGGAGTCCGATCTCGGGTTGACGCCCAACTCGGATGGCGTCGTCATTCGCCTCGAGATCCCAACGCTTACCGAAGAACGGCGGCAGGAGCTGGTCCGGATGGTGCGCGCGAAGGTCGAGGAGTCGAAGGTCGCCATTCGCAACGTGCGCCGCGACGCGATCGATAACTCCAAGGAGCTATTGAACGAGAAGATGATCAGCGAGGACGAGGAACGCCGCGCGGAGACCGAGATTCAGGAGCTGACCGACAAGCACGTCGAGCAGGCAGATGAACACGGTAACGTGAAGGAAGCGGAAATCCTCGAGTTTTAGGAGAAGGTCACCCGGACACGCCTGAGATGATGATGACCGAGCGACAAGACACTTCCGGTGAACGTATACCGCGCCATGTGGCGATCATCATGGACGGCAATGGCCGGTGGGCGCAGAAGCGCGATCTTCCTCGCATTCGCGGCCACGAGGCGGGCACTGAGAATATCCGCCGCATCACCGTGCGCGCCGGCGAGCTCGGCATTTCCTATCTTACTTTCTGGGCATTCTCAACCGAGAACTGGTCACGCCCCGACGATGAGGTCGAAGGCATCTTGCGCATCCTTGCCGAGACAATCCCGCGCGAGCGCGACGAGCTGCACCAACGCGGCGCGCGCATCCGCCATATCGGCAATCTCGATGGGCTAGACCCTCACCTTGTCGCACAAATCCAGGACACAATCGACCTGACGTCGGAAAACACGGGCATCAATCTCACGCTGGCCTTCAATTACAGCGGGCGCGCTGAGATCCTTGAAGCCACCAGGCGGATTCTCAAGGCAGGCATATCGCCCGACGAGTTGACTCCGGAGCGTTACGAGGAGTTTCTCTATACCGCGGACATGCCGGACCCGGACTTGATCATACGGACCTCTGGCGAACAACGTATCAGCAACTTCTTTCTCTGGCAGTCCGCATTTTCAGAGTGGGCGTTTCCGCCGATTCTTTGGCCAGACTTTTCCGAACATGATCTTGAACAGGCAGTCACCGACTACCAGCAGCGCGAACGGCGCTACGGCGGCCTCCTGACGACACCCACAACACAATCGGGTAAGTAGCCGGTGCTACGGCAACGCGCAATCTCGTCGGTGGGCGTCGTCTTTGTGTTCATCATTCCCGGGCTCTTTGGTAGCCCTATCTTCACTATTGCAATCGCGCTGATCGCATATGGCGCCCTGGTCGAGATCTACCGGGCGTTCCAGCGGATCAACGTGCGGCCATCCCTCTGGACCGGCATGGCGGCGCTGATCGCACTTTTCATCGTCGCCGGCACCGATGCGCCATTCATCGGTCTTGCGGGCGCGCTCACCGCATACACGATGATCTCACTCGCTCAGCACCTCCTGAAGCGTGAGATCGCTGGATCATTGGCCGATTGGGTCTTTAGCCTCACCGGCCTCATGTACGTCGGGCTCACCATGATGCACTTCGTGCTCATGCGGCGGCTACAGGGGCCAGTCGATAGCAACTGGGTCACGACACTTGACGACGTCATCGGCGACGGCGGCGCGGCCCTCGGGCTTGGCTGGCTCCTCTACGTCCTGGCCACGACGTGGGCGACTGACGTCAGCGCCTATCTCGGCGGTCGGCGTTGGGGGCGTGTCAAGCTCATCCCCCACGTCAGCCCGGGCAAGACACGTGAAGGGGCTATCGCAGCCATCGTCGGTGGCACTGCCGCCGGGACACTTGCCGCTGCACTCACGGGCCTGCCCGCGCCCCTGCTGCTGCTGACATTCTTGAGCCTTGCGGTGGCGTGCGGCACGATTCTCGGCGACTTGCTGGAATCACTCATCAAGCGCGAGATCGGCATCAAAGACATGGGCACGGTCATTCCCGGTCATGGCGGCATACTTGATCGGGTGGACTCACTGCTCCTGACCGTCCCGCTCACCTACTATGCGGCGCTGCTTCTAGACTGGCAGGGCTGGCCGTAATGCGTGCGCGTCAGGGAGTGGTCGTGCTCGGCTCGACCGGCTCGGTCGGAGTCAGTACGCTGGATGTGCTCGCGGCCTTCCCTGAGCGTTTCGAGGTCGTCGGTCTGGCTGCGCGCTCGGATGCAACACGGCTGCAGGAGCAGATCGATCGTTTCAGCCCACCGTACGCCGCTCTCTCCGCCACCAATGGGGCGACCGTGTCCGGCACGGTGGTAATCGACAATGCCGATCCGTTGCTGGAGCTAGCGACGCTCGAGGATGCGGACATCGTCGTTATCGCTACGACGGGCCATGCCGCCATTCCCGCGACGCTGGCCGCCCTGCAGGCGGGTAAGATCGTCGCTCTCGCCAACAAAGAGACAATCGTCGCCGCTGGCGCAATCGTCATGCCCGTCGCACGCAGCGCGCCAGGTCAGCTCCGGCCGGTGGATAGCGAACATGCAGCCATCTGGCAATGTCTCCCCGGCTCGCTTCAAGTGCAGCGCGATGTCCGCAAGATACTGCTGACTGCATCGGGCGGACCGTTCCGCGGGAGCACCGCGGAAGAGCTCCGCGCGGTCACCGTCGAACAAGCGCTGGATCATCCCAATTGGGAGATGGGCGCCCGCATCACCATCGACTCCGCTACGCTTATGAACAAGGGTTTCGAATGGATCGAGGCTGCCTGGCTCTTTGACTGCCCGATCGACCTGGTTCAGATCGTGATCCATCCGCAATCCATCGTCCATTCGATGGTCGAGTATGACGACGGCAGCATCATCGCCCAGCTCGCCAGCCACGATATGCGATTGCCTATCCAGTACGCCTTGACCTATCCGGAGCGGCCGGCGGGTCCGGCCAGACGTCTGAGCCTTGACGACTTCGCGCAGTTGACCTTTGAAGCGCCCGACTTCAACACATTTCGTGCGCCAAAGCTAGCGCGCCGGGCGTTTGAGCTCGGGGGAGCATATCCAGCGATACTCTCCACCGCCGATGAGTACGCGGTCAATGCATTCATCCACCGACGTATCCCTTTCTCGGAGATCATGGATCTTGTGGAGATCGCGCTGGACGCCCATGTCGCCGGGACCGATGCGCTCACGCTTGACCACATCGCGGAGGCCGACCGTTGGACAACAGCGTTGCTCGACCAACGCCTACGTGAACGCGGCACATGAGCACTGTGGCCATCCTGGTGGTCATTGGTTCTGCCGGTGTTGGTGTCGCCGCCCTTGTGTCGGTGCTTGCCGTCTGGCTCGATCAGCGTCGCCGATAGCCACATCCGCGCTGCCGCAGCGCTACAGCCCACGCGCCACCGCGACGCCAACCACATACTCAGCGCCAGCTTCATAGCACGCGATCGCGCACTCGCGCATCGTTGAGCCGGTCGTAATGACATCGTCGATCAGTATCACCCGGAGACCAGCGAACTGCTTGGTCGCCTCAAATGCGCCACGCACATTGGCTACACGCTCAAGTCCGGATAATTCGACCTGCGGTTGGGTTTCGCGCACGCGAGCCAGCGACTCGACCATCGGTGTTCCGGTCAGGCGTCCAACCTGAAGTGCGATTTCAGTCGATTGGTTGAACCCACGCGCACGTTGACGGCGCGCCGTCAACGGGATTGGTTGCAACACCGTCGATGCTTCTCGCAGCGGTTCGATTGTGTGCCGCAGCTCAGCCGCAAACCACTCGGCACGCGCGCGCTGCCGCTCGTACTTCAGCAAGTGAATCGCGCGCCGTAGCGGCTCGACATAGGCGAACCGGGCGAGCTGTGATGACTCAAAGCCAGGCTCACTGTTGCCGCTCACAGTCCCGGGCTGACCAATCACGACTAGCCGCTCGGAGCAGAACTCGCACATCCAGCTTCCAGCGCAGTTGCACCCCGCACATGTCGGCGGAAACACGAATTCAGTAAGGAAGTCAAGGCCGGCAGAGCCCAGGCCGCGCAGCTGCGCGGAGAAATCGCGATACATGCCATCCCTCGCTGATTGCATGGATCCAAGGATTTGATCGTACCGCAGATTATGGAATCGCTCGAACAGAAAAAAGCCCGACCGCGCGGGGTCGGGCCCGACACCTCAACTGCTCGATGTATGAACTACCCTTGCGGTGCGCCAATAATGAGTTGGTCACCAACGGTCGTGCCGCTGCGTTCGATTGCTCCGGCCGGCAGCTCAATGACATAGCGAGCGCCCTTTGTATACAACGGTCCTACCCGCCACGGCTTGATGCCGGGTTGTGCGCGCACCACCTCATTGTCGCGATTCAGATAGAGCACATCGATTGGGAAGCGCATGAAGAACATGTGAATCGACGTACACGGGTCAATGACCAGCGCCTGCCCGTCGCCAAACGTCCCGGCCTCCCGCATCATCAACCCCCGGAACCGCGTCCAGGGATTCGTCGCGAACTCCGCGCTCTCCGCAACCGCCGCGCCCCCGCGCGTCCGATTGACTATATTGGGCTTCGACGCTCCCATCCTAGAGGCCGCTCGATGCGATCTGCGGAACTGCTGGACCGAGGATAACGATGTAGACCGCTGGGAAGATTAGGAAGACCATTGGAAAGAGCATCTTAATTGGCGCCTTTTGGGCCTTCTCCTCAGCTCGCTGTCGGCGCCGAACACGCATCTGACGAGATTGAACCCGTAGGATTTGGCTAATGCTAACACCGAGCTGATCTGCTTGGACAAGTGACGAAATGAACACATTGAGGTCATCGACGTTGACGCGAGCCTGCATCTCGCGCATGGCATCACGCCGCGATTTACCCATCTGCATTTCTCCAAGCATGCGCTTGAATTCATCTGTCAATGCGTTATCCCACTTATGGGCAACACGTGCAAGTGCAGGGTCAAATGCGAGCCCGGCCTCCACCGAGATAGACAACAGGTCAATCGCATCGGCCAGCGCGTTCTGGATCTCTTGCTTCCGAGACTTGATCT
>JAUIIK010000229.1 GCA_030431755.1 Chloroflexia bacterium | reverse complement strand
TGAAAGCATCTAAGCGGGAAACCCACCTGGAAACGAGTTCTCCCTTGAGAGCCGTTGTAGACGACAACGTTGATAGGCCGGGTGTGGAAGCGTGGTGACACGTGTAGCTTACCGGTACTAATAGCTCGATCGGCTTGATCACTCTCATTAGTCCATGCTCATCGCTCAGCGATGATGATAAAAGAAATGACCAGTTTCACGAGAAAAACGTCCTCTGCCGGCCTGGTGGCTTTTGCGAGGGGCATACACCCGATCCCATTCCGAACTCGGCCGTGAAAACCCTCAGCACCGATGGTACTCTGGCTTAAGCCACGGGAGAGTAGGTCGCTGCCAGGCCTGCAGAGGACGTTTTTATCTTCTCTTTGATTCGTTGTTTATTGGCACTGTGCCACTCCCTAGTGGATTTGATTGAACGTTTCGCCGCCTTGGCTTGAGACGTTTGATGACGGCATCATCGTCGATTGACGTTGCCCCCGAAGTGTCCCCGCTCATAGCTGGATTCTGTTCGCGTTGTGGTGCTGTCGGGACTGGGTTGCAAGCTCGTTCGGGGTGAGGCGGCCCAGGCTCGTGTGCGGCCGGTCGTGATTGTAGTCGGCCCGCCACGCCTCGATGAGGCCGCGAGCGGCCGGCAGGTTGCGGAAGACGCGCTCGTTGAGGCACTCGTCACGGAACCGGCCATTCAGGCTCTCGACGAAGCCGTTCTGCATCGGCTTGCCGGGGGCGATGTAGTGCCACTCGACGCCGCGATCCTCCTGCCATTCCAGGATCGCGCGTGACGTCAGCTCCGTGCCGTTGTCACTGACGACCATCAGCGGCTTGCCGCGCCGGGCGATGAAGCCGTCGAGCTCGCGCGCGACCCGAGAACCCGACAAGGACGTGTCGACCACCAGCGCCAGACATTCGCGGGTGAAGTCGTCGACCACGACCAGCACCCGGAAGCGACGCCCGTCGCCGAGTTGATCGGAGACGAAGTCGAGGCTCCAGCGCTGGTTCGGCCCTTGCGGCAACGTCATTGGTGCACGCGTTCCGATGGCGCGTTTTCGGCCGCCGCGACGGCGCACGGTCAGCCGCTCCTCCCGGTACAGGCGGAACAGCTTCTTGTGGTTCGCCTCGATCCCCTCGCGACGCAGCAGGATGTGCAGCCGCCGATAGCCAAACCGGCGCCGCTCGTTCGCCAGCGTCTTCAGCCGCTCGCGCATCGCCGCGTCGTCCGGGTGCTGCGACTTGTAGCGGTAGGTCTTGGGATGCATCCCGATCAGCGCACAGGCACGCCACTGGGAATATCCCTTCTTTTCAATAGCCCAGCTCACGAAGCCTCTCCGCGCGCCGGGCGTCAGAAGTTTTTCCCAGAGCGTCCCGCAGCGTCGCCACATCGAGCATCTGCTCGGCGAGAAGCTTCTTGAGGCGGGCGTTCTCATCCTCCAGCGCCTTCAGCCGCTTGGCGTCCGAGACCTCCATGCCGCCGTAACGCTTGCGCCAGGTGTAGAACGTCGCATCGCTGATCCCGTGCTTGCGGCACAGCTCCGTCACCCCGATCCCCGCCGCGTGCTCCTTCAGCACCGCGATGATCTGCTCCTCACTGAAGCGGCTCTTCTTCATCTCCGTCTCCTTCCGACGGAGTCCAGTTCAGACCAAGGACACTTCAGGGGGCAACGTCAGGCAAGTGATTGCAAACTCTGGCGCACCCGACAGGATTCGAACCTGTGACCTCTGCCTTCGGAGGGCTAGGCCAGGGCATTTGTTCGCGCTGTGATCGCGATTTTCCTCTGGTTTCATTCACGTTGGAGCTGTTTCAGATCTCGTGAATCTGTGGCGCGCCACAGTTTCAACGGCGCTCCAGCACCTCCAGCGCCCGATCCTGATAGTACGGGCTGTGGTGGTAGTAGACCCGCCGGATCGTCTCGACGCTCGTATCGAAGTAGTCCGACGCGTCGTAGTCCAGCATCCCCCGCTGGATCGCCCAAGTGATCGCCGTGTGCTTCAGAGTGTGAGGCGTAACGTCAGGCATTCCCGCTCGGTCACGCGCCCCGGCGAACCCCTTCTTGATATCGCCCACCCGATCGCCGCCATCCTCCACCACCCAGCGCGCGCCAAGGCGATGCCAGCGCTCCAAATGCGCTGTGAGACGCCGCGTGAGCCGAACAGGTTTGCGCCGTTTCTTCGTCTCGCGCTCACCAGCGCCCAGCCGGTATAGGACGCCGCGCTCCAAATCGACCCAGCCCCCAGACACGCTCGGCACAAACCCGAGACCGAGGATCGCGTTCCGTCGTGTTCCTGTATAGAGCGCCACCAGATTGAAGAGCGCCACGTGCTTTCCGCGCCCGCTGCGGTAGGCCGACCATTCAACTCGCGCCGGATGGTGCCTGGTGCCTTTCCCCTGGCTGCGGCGTAGCGGCGCCAGGTGGCGCCCTTCACATCAGAGACGGCGGTGCCTATCCAGAACGACAGGAGCGCAGCCATGGCATGGCCGATGCGCTCCGGAGCCGCGGTGTGCGCGGCGTGCTCTCTGCCGTAGACCTTTAATTTCAGCCAACAGTTGCTGCAATCTCGCTTGGAGGAGGGCCCACACCACTGCTGCTCTACCGACTGCCCTCGTGGATCTGCAGTCTGGCACGCCACGCCGTCGTCGATGGGCGACCTTGCGCGAAGTCAAGCGCGACGAGCGGTAGCAATGTCGTTAGAAGCCGTCCATGAGTGTGCGAACGACCACCAGTTCGGCAAGGCCCGCGGAGCACCCGATGACCGATGAGATCGACGCGTTGAAGGCCATCTTCGCAGCCAAGCCCCGCCCAACCACTTGGTCGGAGCGCCGCGATCGGATGGACGAGATCTGCGCCATCGACCCGCCAACGCCGGGCATTGCGTTCACGCCAATTACGATAGACGGGATGACGGCCGAGTGGTCGCTAGCGCCCGAAAGCGACGCCTCCAGTGTCCTTCTCTACTTCCACGGCGGCGGCTACTGCGCCGGGTCGATTGTCAGCCATCGCAGCCTGGTCGGCAACATCGGACAGCATGCCGGTCTTCGCACCCTCGCTATCGAATACAGGCTCGCACCCGAACATCCCTATCCCGCAGCTCTTCAAGATGCTCTCTCAGCGTGGCGTTTCCTCCGTGCCGAGGGCTACCCGGCGCAGAGCATCGCCGTCGGCGGCGACAGTGCTGGGGCCAATCTCACGCTCGCTTTGATCGTCGCGCTTCGCGACATGGGGGAGAACCTGCCGGCCGCCGTCTGGCTCGTCTCCCCCTGGGTCGATTTGCAGATGACTGGCGCTACTCTCGCTTCCAAGGCGGAGACGGATCCCTTGATCAGCCGGGACTATCTTACCGGCCTCGCGACGGCGTACCTCGCGGGTCATGATCCGGGGGATCCGGCCGTCTCTCCGCTCTATGCCGACCTCGCGCGGTTGCCACCGGTTCTCATCCAGGTCGGTTCCAGCGAGACGCTGCTCGACGATGCCGTCCGGCTGGCGGGGGCTTTGGGCGCCGCTGAGGTCCGCGCGACGCTGGAGGTGTGGCCCCTCATGGTCCACGCTTGGATGCTGTGGTCGGCTAGGCTCGCCGAGGGCAAGGCCGCCAGCAAACGAGCCGGAGCGTGGTTGCGAGAAGCTCTAGACCGGTAGCACCCGCTGCACTCCAACATCTCCCTGGCCCAACTGCGCGCCGATCCGCCGTCACTTCTGTTTTGCCTTCTGCTGTTATTTGGTTAGTGATGAGTTGGCCGTCTAACGCTTCAATAACTCTTATTTGAGGGTTCCTGTTTACAGCCTTTAATTTAAAATCGTTTATCTGCTTATGTGATGTATTGAAATTATTAATCGGTAGTATGTCTTTGGTTGTTAATAAGGATTTATTGTTTTCGGCAACCAGTTCGCCATTTATATATGCCTG
>JAUIIK010000080.1 GCA_030431755.1 Chloroflexia bacterium | reverse complement strand
TCCGAGTTCCTCTGCGCGTTGCTCAACAACCAGCCGATGGGCTTCTACCCGCCGCACACGCTGATCAACGACGCCAAGCGCAACAGCGTCCAGATCCTGCCGCCGGACATCAATCAGAGCCGGGAAAGCTGCTCGGTCCACGGTATGCAGGTGCGGATCGGTCTCGGCTATGTCCAGCAGATGAGCCAGGAACAGGCGGAGCTCATCGTCGCCGAGCGGCGGGAGAACGGCCCCTATGCCTCGTTGACCGACTTCGCGCGGCGGCTCTCGATGCCACGCGAGTCGACCGAGAATCTGATCCTGGTCGGCGCATTCGATTGCTTCGGGATGCGGCGGCGTGAATCGCTCTGGCTGCTGGGGCTGCTGCATCCTGCGAAGGTCTCGAAGCGGCGGGCAAAGCGGACACAACAGCTCCCGCTGGCGCTGCCTGTCGATCAGGATGCGGTCGAGCTACACCCGACTTCGGCATGGGATCAGATGGAAGCAGAATACGATCTACTTGGCATGTCGCCGCGCTGGCACCCCATGCTCTTGTTGCGTTCCTATCTCCCCGAACACGTCGTTCAGACATCTGGTCTAGATGGGATAGCTGATGGAGAGTCCCTCGCGATTGCCGGGCTGGTCGTCTGCCGGCAGCAGCCCAGAACGGCCAAAGGCGTCCTGTTCATGCTGATCGAGGACGAGCATGGGCTTGCCAATGTCGTCGTCTATCCTGATCTGGCCAAGCGTGAACGCATCCTGATCCGGCAATCGTCGCTGCTTATGATCGAGGGGCGCATGGATCGTGCCGAGGGGCCGATCAACATCATCGCCCGCCGATTCTCAGCGGTCGACACAAGCCGAACCACCCTCGGCACACCGGAGCAGATCAACTCTGGTTCCTCTCGCTCCCGCCGCCAACTCGCGCCCGTATCGCACGACTACCGGTAATCCGCTCCTGCCAACACCAGCCAAGCCAGCACCCCAATCACGCGCAGATGACCGCCGATGTCGACTGGTGCAGGAACTGCACGAGCTCAGCGAGGTAGTCGGTGGAGGATGGGGGCTGCTGGGCTTCGGCGTAAAGCGGATTCATGACTGTCGAGCGCAGGACGAAGAGACCGTGGCAGCGGTAGTCATCCTGTGTGACGCCGAGGCTATCCAGGACTTCAGAGATCGACTCCGCGCTGTACTGCTCGTCAATGAACTCGGTCCGCGAGACGAAGAACTGCTGGACGTAGTTGGCGGCCATCGGCGCGCTGTCCGGGTCGAGGCTGAGACGGCTGTAGAGCCCCCGATTCAAGGCATTGACCGTCTCCAGAGTTGCCCCGGCGGGAACCAGCTCCGCGCCGCGCCAGGCCATCGGGACAGCGACGAAGCACACGATGTTGGTGTCGGGCTCCATCAGCGGGACGAAGCTGAAGGGCTGCGAGGACTCGACGCCAGTCACAGCCTCGTAGTCCTCGAAAAGCAGCCGGTGCAGCTCCAGGTGGCGCACCAGCCGTTTGGCGGCGATGGCCGTCGTCCGGATCAGCTGACCGTGGCCGGCGCGGCTCAGCGGCACGACGGAGTGCGCCAGCCAGCAGGCGAGTGCCGCCGCGCCTGGCTTCGAGCCTTCGAGGATATACGGCCCGACGGCGTCGATCTCGACCCGCTCAGCGATGTTGACGCCGCCCTCACCAATGTCTGAGATGTATTGCGCCCGCTGGGCCAGCAGCTCGGTGACGAAGCCACTGCGGAACGAGACCACGCCGGCGGGATACGGCACATAGCCCAGCTTGTGCGGATCGACGGTGATCGAGTCGGCAAAACGCAGCGAGAGCAGCGACTTGTAGACCTCCGGGTCGTCCCAGGCGCAGCTATAGCTGCGGTAGTCGCGGCGCGGTCGGCCATCCGCATCCCGGACCGTCACTTCGACGTGCAGCGGCTCGCGTGCGCCGGCTTCGTCGATGTGCATCCGGGCGAGGCCATCGAGCGAACCTTCCCAACGCCGCGCACCCTCGGCGTTCGAGCGCAGCAGACTGGCGAAGTAGCCACCCCAGGCCGCGTCGGCATGAATCCAGAAGAAGCGGTTGGACTGCATCGCCGCCTGCTGCCGCACCCGCAGGATGTCATGCAGCGGATCGACTGCGCCCTCCTCGGTCGTCCCGATAATCGCCAGGACCGCCGCGATGTACTCGTCATCAGCCAGCCCCAGCACCGCGTCCTTGAGACACTCGACGTCCATCCGGAACTGCGGCGTGACCGGCACAGCCCGGACGGAGTCCGAGCCGTAGCCCAGGATGTCGGCAGCTTTTTTCACCGAATAGTGCGCCGCCGCCGAGACGAAGATAACCGGCTGCATCCCCAACGCCTGATGGATCTTCAGGAAGCCGCGCTTGCCGACATTGAAGGCGCTATCAGCGACATGATCGTTGATCTCGCGCATCGCCTCTTTCGGCGCAACCCCGCGCACATCGACCAGATGCCGCGCCAGATGCTTGAAGAGGACGAGCGACTCGTCGGGCCGAAATCCGATCAGCGCCTGGTTGTCGAGCTCGACGATCGGCGCTTCGACGCCATTCGCCGGCGTGACCCGGAGATCGAGGCCATGCTCGACGGCGAACTCCTTGACGATGAATGGCACGAACTGGCTCGCCCTGGCCGCCCAGAGCGCCTCGATGTTCGCGATCGTCCCGCCGGAGCAGATATGGGTCCAGGAGAGCTCCGGATCATAACCGAGCATCTCAGCGATCCAGCACCCGACTTCCAGCTCGAGCTGGACAGTGACCGGCGCGGCCTCCTCGGTGACGTTGTTCGGGTTGTAGAGCATCCCGGCGAAGTAGCCGAGGACGCTCGGAAGACTCTGCTCCGACAGCATGTGGGCGACATAGCGCGGCGAGTAGAAGGGGAAGTGCGCTTTCAGCCGGGCCAGCGAACGATCGAGGTCGCTGGTGAGCCGGTCGATGCCGTCGGCGTGGGCATCTGAGCGCCGCGCCGAGCGGGAGATGATGACCGGGTCGTGGGGAAAGTAGTTCCTGCGCCAATGGATGTAGTCATCGAAGACGTACTGGATCAGCTCGCGCCAGAGATCGGCCTGCTCGGCTTTCGGACCCAGAAACCAGGTCGATAGTGGGGTCTGCGCGGCATCCGCCTCGTTACGCTCCGGCCGTTGGCTCAACATGGCGCACACTCCGCTTCCTCACCTCCGGGCGGTGAACTGCATGACTTCTCGTTGTCGCTTGATTCTATGCCGCGAACGGGTCAGCGATGCCCGTCGATGTAGCCAACAACTGCGTCGATCGCAGTTCGCTGGCGCGTGCTCGCACTGGCGGCCAGCGACAACAAGCGCTGCTCGATGCGCGCCAGCAACGCAACGTCTCCAGCTGGCTGCGGAATCCTGGTGTAGTCATCCGAAAAGCGCTCGAATTGCTCATCGAGGAACGCCAGGAATGGCCGATCGCCTCGGAGGGCCTTCTTGACGCCAATGAATGACATACATATGAGGAAATCGACGCGTTCATCGCGGTCTTCGACGACCGCAGCGGTCGAGTCGAGCACCCAGGCACCGCGCGGCAGCCGGTCGCTGCCGGCAAGCCAACGGGCCTCGGGCAAGACAACGCTCGTGGACTCCGGCGCGAGGTAATAGTCGACCTGGATCACACTGCCGCTGGCGCGGTGAAGCACCAGCGTATATGCCCCGCCAACCGGACGGTTGCGCGGCGCTTCGTGCTCGATGAACACCTCACCAACAGCTGCATAGACCACGCTGCGACGCGCAACCAGGTCGTCGATGAGCTCATCGGGAACTGTGATCCACAGGTCGATGTCGCTCAATGCGTCGCCATCACCACGCGCCAGCGAGCCAAAGAGATGGAGCGCTGTCGCGCCCTCTTGGAGAAACAACGCGACGGCGCGGTCGAGTAAATCATCGCGGCTACTCGTTTCGGAGGAATCAATCATGTCGGTCATGGCGCGGACTGTACCAGGCTCATTCTCCTCGCGCTCAGCGGAGAGTACGCGCCGGCTGTGCCACCATCGAGAGCTGCGGTGACGAGCCGAGGGAGGTTAGAGAGCCCAGGCGAGCGCCGCGAACTGCTCGGCATGTTCCCATTCGTGGATAGCATGGAGCAACAGCAGGCCATGGACGCCCGGTTCGCCAAGGCCCTCGATCTTGATCCGGGTGTCGCGCGGCGCTTCGTCGGCCATCTCCAGCGCCCGCTCCAACTCCCGGCCCGCCTGCCGGATGACATCCAGCGTCGCGGGACGGTCCAGCACCCGCAGTTCGGTCTGCTCATCAGGCGATCCGCCGGGATCCTTGCCAGCTAGCTGCTGGAGCGCGAGCTGCAACCAGAACATCATCTCGAGCAGGTGACTGGCGATCTCCCCGGCCGACCAGATGGCTTCTCCATCGGCATCGGGCGGCTGCGGCTCAAAGGCCGCGGCCGGCAGCGTGGCAACGATATCGCGGATCTCCCGGCGCGCCGCGTTGATCGTGTCGACGAGGTCGGCGCGGGAATACTCGGAGGCGACGTTTTCAATGGTATTCTGCCGGCGCACAAAGACGATGTCTTCGAGTTCCAGCAAGTGCTCCCGGTCGATCTCAGTCATCGCGCCCACGCCCTTTCGCTCGCGCTCATCTGGTCGATGACACCACATCGTCCGGGCGCTGCACAACCAGGCCATGCCTATTGCCTAGCGATTACCGAACGGAGCAATGACAGATGACGGACCTTGTCGGCCGCGCAGCCCACAACAACATCCTGCAGAGCGAGGCGGTTTTGCAAGCGCTGGGCTCGGGCGGAGTGTTCACGGAGGATTTCTGGTCGAACGATCACCGCTTTCCGGTCCCCTACGCCAACGGCGCGACGATCGGCGGTGATGAGCGCGCCGCGCGCCAGCTCACGGCAATCGAACGCTTTACTGCGACACGCAGCCCGGGCGTGCCAACCTATATTATGGACTCACGCGGGACGCTCGATCTCACTCCGCTCGGCTACCAGGTGCGCATCGCAGACGAGTGGTTCATCCAGACGACGCCTCCGGAAGCTCAGGCCGACGGCCGTGTCGAGCCTGTCGCCACGGCCGCCGGCCTTGCCGAGTTCGAAGCCGCCAGCGCGGCGGGTTTCGGCGATACGCCGCCAGCCGAACATGGCCACACCTACCACCCGGCGCTGCTCGCCGACAGCCGCTTCCAGTTCTTCATCCTGCGTACGGATGGAGCGCTCGCGTCGGGCGTCATGCTCTTCGACGACCCGGACTGCACGGGCGTCTACACCTTCTTCACACTCGCCAGCTATCGCGGCCAGGGCCTCGGCACAGCCCTCCTGCGCCACGCCCTCGGCCACACGCGCAACACGCTGCTGGCGACCAACCCCTCAGTCATGTCACGCGGCATCTTCAGCCGCCTCGGCTTCCAGCCAACCGGCGAGCGCCGTATCTGGGTGCGCCAGCCAGCCGGACGCGATTAGCGCCAACAGCCAGGGCGGTTCCTGCTACGATGCCTCACACTCATTTGCTCTTAGGAGAGGAACATACATGAGCGCTGATCAGATGATGATCGACTATCTGAACGAACATTATGACCACTTCGCGGCCCAAGCGCGGAAGATCTGGGAGAACCCGGAAATTGGGCTCCAGGAGAAGTACGCCTCGAAGCTGATCGCCGACGAGCTGGAAGCTAACGGCTTCGCCATCGAGTGGGGTGTCGGCCAGATGGAGACGGCCTTCGTCGCCTCCTGGGGCGAAGGCAAACCGATCATCGGCATCCTCGGCGAATATGACGCGCTGCCCAGCCTTTCCCAGGACCCCACACCGGAGCGCAACGAGCTGGTCGACGGCGGCCCCGGTCACGGCTGCGGCCACAATCTCTACGGCGTCGGCGCGCTCGGCGCGGCCCTGGCGATGCAGGCAGCGATGAAGGAGAACGGCACCCAGGGCACGGTGCGCTACTTCGGCTGCCCGGCCGAGGAGACACTAACCGGCAAGACGTACATGGCCCGCGACGGCGTCTTCGACGACCTCGACGCCTCGATCACCTGGCACCCCGGCTACGCCAACACCGTCTGGTCGAATGGCAGCAGCCTGGCGATGAACTCCTTCAAGGTCCATTTCCACGGCGTCGCGGCCCACGGCGCGGCCGCGCCGCACCTCGGCAAGAGCGCCCTCGACGGCGCGATGCTGATGGACATCGGCGTCAACTACCTGCGCGAGCACGTCGAGCAGGATGCCCGCATCCACAGCGTGATCGAAAATGGCGGCATGGCCCCGAACGTCGTCCCGCCGGAAGCGACGATCTGGTACTTCGTGCGCGCCCCGAAGCGCGAGCAGGTCGAAGCGATCTACGCCCGGATGCTCGACTGTGCCAAGGGCGCGGCCCTGATGAGCGGCACGACCTACGATGTCGAGTTCCTGACCGGCTGCTACGACCTGCTGCCCAACGGCGTCATCAGCAACATCATGCTCGACAAGATGGAAGAGCTCGGCGGGATCGAGTTCAGCCACGACGAGATGGCCTTCGCCCGCGACCTCCAGTCATCGCTCGACCAGGAGACGATCGAGATCAACCGCCGGCAGGTGCTGAACAACGCCCGCGAGGGCACGACGGCCGAGGATATCGGCGACGTGCTTTGTGAAGGCGTCATCCGGCCCTCCGAGGAGTTCCGGATCATGCACGGCTCGACCGAGGTCGGCGACGTCAGCCAGATCACGCCAACCGGCAACCTGCTGACCTGTTGCCACCCGCTCGGCTCGCCGGGCCATAGCTGGCAGATCACCGCGTCATCGGGCCACGATATCGGCTTCCGGGGCATGGATTTCGCGGCCAAGGCGATGGCCCTGACCGGCTTCGAGCTGATGACCAACGCCGAAGCGCTGAGCTCGGCTCAGACGGAGTTCAAGGACAAGACCGGCGGCAAGCAGTACGTCTCGCCGCTGCCCGAGGACGCAGTACCGCATTAGGAACGGCCAGATCATCGACAGCGCGCAACATGTCCAGACGGAGACTCCGGTTGCCGAGGGGGGTCATACTCTCCAACGCAACCGGACCTTCGTGCGCCTCTCGCCGGGAGGCTGGATCGACGCCGGGCGCGCCGGCGACACCGGCTTCTTCCATGACGGCACGCGCTTTCTCTCGCTCTTCAGCCTGTCGCTGGCCGGGCACGATCCGCGGCTGCTCGACGCCGCGGTCGACGACGACAATCTCACCTTCACCGCCGACCTCGCCAACCCGGAGATAGCCCTCGACGACGCAACGATCCCGCCCGACACCATCCACATCCGTCGCACCATCACCCTGGACGATTCCCTGCTCGTCGAACGGCTGGTCCTGACGAACTATGGTCGCGCGCCGGTCGAGCTGCCGGTCGCCTACTCCATTGCGACCGACTTCGCGGATATCTTTGAAGCCCGTGGCGTGCGTCGGGAGCGGCGCGGCGCGCTGCATGCGCCGCGTGTCGACGGCGCGGGACTACGGCTGGTCTACAGTGGCCTCGACGGCGTCAGCCGGCAAACGCTCGTCTCCAGCAGCCGGATGGTAGCGCTCGATGCCTACGGGCTCTCCTTCAACGTGCGGCTCGCGCCGGGGGCGTCGGAGTCACTCGACGTCACCGTGGCCTGCGCCATCGGTGACGACCTGGGCCAGCCGGCGTCCTTTGCCGACATGTTCGCGCGCCGCCGCGACAGCCTGGCGGAAGGCCGGGGGGAGCGCGCCCGCATCCTGACATCGAACCCGCAGCTCAATGCCTGGATCGACCGCTCGCGGAGCGATATCGAGATGTTGACCATCGAGACCGGGCATGGCCCCTACCCGGCCGCCGGCGCGCCCTGGTATGTGACAACCTTCGGCCGCGACGGGATCATCTGCGCGCTCCAGATGCTCACAGTCGATTCGCGGTTGGCGGCCGGCGTGCTGCGTTTTCTGGCAGCGCATCAGGCGACCGAGACCGACCCCGCCACCGGCGCTACACCCGGCAAGATCGTGCACGAGATGCGCGCTGGCGAGATGGCGGCGCTCGGCGAACACCGCTTTGGACGCTACTACGGGACCGTCGACGCCACGCCGCTCTTTCTGATGCTCGCCGGCGCCTACTACCGCCGCACGGCCGATCTGGAGCTGATCCGGTCGATATGGCCCAATATCCAGGCCGCGCTCGGCTGGCTCGACGAGCATGGCGACCTGGACAGTGACGGCTTCATCGAATACATGCCGGATTCCGCGGGCGGGCTAACCCACCAGGGCTGGAAGGACTCGCACGACTCCGTCATGCACGCCGACAGCAGCGACGCAGCCGCGCCGATCGCGCTTAGCGAGGTCCAGGGCTACGTCTATGCCGGCAAGCTAGCCGCAGCCGAGCTATCGGAAGCGCTGGGCGAGCCGGACCAAGCCGCAACGCTGCGTGAGCAGGCAGCCCAGCTCAAGAGCGCCTTCAACCGCGCCTTCTGGGATGAACAGCTCAACAGCTTCGTCCTCGCTCTCGATGGAGATCACGAACCCTGCCGGGTCGTCACATCCAACGCCGGCCACTGCCTCTACGCCGGGATCGCCGAGGACGCGCACGCCACACGCCAGGCAGCGACATTCGACACCCCGGAGATGTCCAGCGGCTGGGGTCTACGGACGCTGAGCGCGGCGGCATCACGCTACAACCCACTCTCCTACCACAACGGTTCAGTCTGGCCGCATGACAATGCGCTCATAGCAGCAGGTCTGGCCCGCTATGGGCTGAAGGATGCGACTGCCGCCATCTTCGACGACACCTTCGCTGCCGCCACCCGGACCGACGGGATGCGCCTGCCCGAGCTCTACTGTGGATTCCAACGCGAGCCGGGCCACAACCCGGTGCGCTACCCGATCTCCTGCACGCCCCAGGCCTGGGCCGCCGGCAGCGTCTTCATGCTCCTGAATGCTTTACTCGGCCTCGAGATCGACGCGGCGGCGGGCTCCGTGAACCTCATCCGTCCCCGGTTGCCAAGCGGCGTCGACTGGCTCACCATCGACGGGCTGCGGGTCGGCAGCGAAACGGCGAACATCACGGTACGCGCCGACGGCAAGCGTATTGTCGCCGAGCTTGATGGCGGACCGTTAACACTGACCGTCGCCGAATAGCCCACGGCCGGTCACCGTTCCACTACAACCCGGCGAAGATGAGCGAATGGTGCAGCGCCCCGCCGGCCAGCGCTCCGGCCGCCGTTGCCAGTGTCGCATTCCCGGCGGGCTGGGCAGCGTCACCGGCTGCATAGACGCCCGGCTCGGATGTCAGCTTCCACTCGTCAGTACGGATGAACCACCCGGTGGGTCCCTCTTCGAACTCGCAACCAAGCTGCTCGGCCAGTGAGCAGAAGTGCGTCCTCGGCGCGATGTAGAGCGCGTCGAGCGGCAGGCAACGCCCATCGGCCAGTTCTACGCCGTCAATTGCTGGCGCATCGCCTTCGAGCTGAGCGATGGCTTCCGGCTCGATGGCAACGCCGCGCCGGTCGAGCGCTTGCAGCGACTCCTCGTCGGGCATCTCCGCGCCATTCAGGAAGAGCGTCGTCGGACCCCAATCTGGGATGAGTAGCGCCTGGTGCAACGATGCGGGCACGCTGTAGAGCACACCGAGCTGCTGGCCAGCGAACTCGTAGCCGTGGCAGTAGGGGCAGTGGATCACACTATGCCCCCAACGCTCCTCCAACCCCGGCAGATCCGGCAAGTGATCCTCAACGCCATGCGCGAGCAGCATCCGTTGAGCCTTTAACTCGTTGCCAGACGCCAGGCCGACGACAAAGTGCGCGTCCTCACGCCGGGCCACCAGCGCCATGTCGCTGACGAAGGTCACCGTCGGGTAGGCCAGCACTTGCTCCCGAGCCTGATCGATCATCGCGGCTGGCGCTGCGCCATCCTGCCCGAAGAAGCCGTGCGAGGCGTCGGAAAAGCGATTGCGCGGCTTTCCCGCATCGACGATGCAGACCTTGCGGCGCGCCCGCCCAAGCTGCATCGCCGCCGACAAGCCCGCATAGCTCCCGCCTACTATGACCGCATCAAACATATCGCTGTACCTCTCTCTATCTGCGCGGACCACGTTCCGTGCTTTCCACCATCATTCGCTTAATGATACTTAGTATCAATAAGAGCCAACGAAGACAGAGGTCAGCCTATTCCCGGCTGGCGGTTCTGATACGAAGTCATGGCGCTGCGTTCCTCATCCGCCGATGGTGAGCGCGGCGGGTGTGGCGACGCGGTGCATCGCCGGTTGCGACCACGCGAATCGGCAATAGGCACGCTTCAACTGGATTACGCATGATCCCGAAATCTCGAATACGGGGGCAAAAAAGAATCCCCGCCCCGGATTCGACCGGAGCGAGGATGAGTTGCGGAACGCTGACGATCTAGAGTGTCGTCTGGACCGCCTTGATACCGGCGATGAAGCGGTCGATGTCGTCCTCGTTGTTATAGAAGCCGAGCGAGACACGCGCCGCGTCCGGGTTGTTGATGTAGCGGTTGACGTAGCGGATGATGACCTTGTGCTCTTCGGCCAGCCGGGCGCTGAGGTCCGGCGGGTCGATGCCCTCGACGTTGAACGCGATCAGGCCGGACTTGGCCTCGCGCGGCGTCACGATCGATAGCCCCTCGACCTTGCCCATCTCGTCGTAGGCGTAGTCGGAGAGCGTGTCGATGCGCTCGGCGACGAGATCCATGCCGACCGTCTGGGTCACCCACTCGGTCGCCGTCTTCTGGCCGATGGTCTGGGTCACGCTCTGGCCGGCGGTGTCGAAGCGCGCCGCGCCGGGCGGGGGCGCGTAGGTGCCGCCGTAGTAATCGAGCGAGCCGGGCAGCGCGCCGCCGGCGAAGTTCTGGTCGATCTCACCCATGCTCGACGGCTTGACGTAGAAAGAGCCGGTGCCCTCCGGCCCACAGGCCCACTTTTGCCCCGGCATGGCGTAGAAATCGACGCCGAGGTCCTGCATATCGAGCTGCATCGAGCCGAACGACTGCGCCGCGTCGACAACGACGAGCACATCGTGGCTGTGAGCCATCTCGGTGAGCTCCTTGAGCGGCAGCTTCGCGCCGGTCGTGTAGGAGATATGCGAGAGGACGATCATCTTCGTCTTGGAGGTGATCTTCGCCTCGAAGGCCTTGACGATATCGGCCGGGTCGCCGCCGCCCAGTCCGACATCGGCAACCCGTACCCGGGTGCCGAAGCGCCGCTTGGTCAGGAAGCTCGGGATCAGGCCGCCGGGGTGCTCGATGTTCGAAAGGATCAGTTCATCGCCGCGCTCCCAGCGGTAGCCCATGATCGCGATGTACATGCCCTCGGTCGTCCGGTGGGTGACCGCGATATCCTCCGGCTGGGCATTGATCGCCGCCGCGACGACCTCGCGGACCTCGTTGCGCGCGCGACCGATGGCCGGGAAGTGGTCGCTGTCGATCCGTGAGGCGGTCAGCTCGTGCTCGTGCTCGGCCTTCATCGCCTCGTAGGCCACCCGCGGCATCGGGCCACAGGTGCCGGTGTTCATGTAGGCGACTTCCTTCGTCGCCGGGACCATGTCGCGGATTTCTTCTATCGTCGGTGCCTGCCTGACGGCTGTCGCCATATCTCCCCCATCACTCATCACATGCTTATCGCGCACCGCTAATGTTCGATGCGGCTGCCATCATAGCGCACGATATCCAAGTCGCTAGCGGTGCGCGCTCAACCAGGCAATGACCGTCTCCGCGTCCCTGTCAGGGGGAAAGACCGGATAGAAGACCTTCTCGACCGCGCCATCCTTCACAATCATCGTCAGCCGCTTCACCAGCGTTGGCGCGCCGACGCGCTCGGGGAGCCGGTCGATCTCGAACGTGGGCAAGCCCAGCGCGTCCACAAACCTGCGCTCGCCATCGCTGAGAAGATCAAAAGGCAGATGCAGGCGCTTGACCGCCTCGCGCTGATAGCCCGTCGCCTGCGTGCTCAAGCCATAGACCCGCGCGTCGAGGTCCAGCAGTTCACGGTAGTGGTCTCGAAACGCGCACGATTGCGGCGTGCAGCCGCGCGCGCCGGGGATCATGTCCCAGCCCTCGGGAGTTGGGTTGTCCGGCGCGCCGGTCATCGGGTAGCAGTAGACGACGGTGCGGCCGGAGAGGGCGCTGAGGTCCACCGGGTCTCCATGTGTCGCCGGGAGCGGCACGGCTGGCACCGTCATCGTTTCGAGGTGATCAGCCGCGCCGTCGTCCTCCGGTTCCGGCAGGTCCGGCGGCAGCGTCGAATAGTCCGCGTTCATCGGCGTCCTCCATCGTTCGTTCAGATGCATCCTGACACTCACCGCGTGACCTTACCGCGAGCAATAGGCCCCGCGTCACGTCAGATGTGGCCAGGGCGGAAACCGCAAGATACACGATGGCGTCCGGAATGACAGGTCGAACCGCGCCGCAAAGTGAAAGTCAGCACGGCTACGCTATCAAGTACGAATCTCCTTTTGTTCCTGAGCTCACTGAAGCTGATAATGCAGATACCGACGGATGGACTTTACGGGAGAGCGGTGTTGGTGACGGACAAGTTAGCCGGGAATTTGGCCACGGCCCTGATTTCGATGCTAATGCTTGCGCTTGCGATCAGTCTGGGAGTCTGGGACGATCAAAGCCCAGTGGCAACCGTCGTGAGCATGTTTCTTGGCGCGTACGTCGTGGTGGTCACTATCGCCTTCGTTCGTGGCATCCCGATCTACCTGGCATCGCGCCGCTGGGGCGCACACTTCGAGAAGCACCAGACGGGCCTCGTGGCGCTGTCTCTGCCCGATGCCAGAGCGTATCAGCAGTACGCCCAACGCATGCTACACGCCCCAGACACGATCCGGCGCAGGCGCCCGAATGGCGACGTTGCGGCATTCGATCCACTCACCGGTGGCTTCGCCGTCTTCGATCCCGACGACCAGCTGCGGACCTTCTTCGCCCCCTGGCAGCCCGTCCTCGCGATTCCACACGATGAGCGAACCCGGAAGGCGGAAAGCGACGATGACTGGCTGCCGCTCAACCCAACCGAGATCGAAGCCATCCAGGCGTATCTGACCGCGCCGCTCGCCCATCCGAGGCGGCCGCTGCCCGCATCGGTCGACGCGCTGCTAGATGAGTGGAAGAAAGTGCTCAATGAAGTCTGGCACGGCTACCCTTATGGCGAGGACGACTACACCAACGACCTGGTGCTACGCGACATGATTGATGATGTAGCCGCTCTGCTCGACGAAGCATCCCGCGCCAGGCTGGTCGAAAAGATCGACGCCTGGGATGCCGACTTCAAACGCGTGACCATCGAGCGCCCGCCGGATAGACCGATGCGCTACATGTTCGGCACGGTCGACGACATCGCCAAACCCGGCCGCTGGTGGTGGTGGCGCGCACCCCTCGTCGTCGACCCCACGCAAGGCTGGGACATCCCCCTGGAGCAATAGCGGCGTCTGGCTACATCTGCCGCCGCATGAACGTGGGCCATCGACACGTGCATGCGTGCCACAGAGAATGCGCGCAGCAGCCAGCCCATGCCGCGCACGACCTGCCCCGTCCAGACGCCCAACACAGGCGTCTTTGCGAGAGGACCAGAGCGGCAGCCGAAGTCAGTGACTCATTCCTGCTCCCTGGCGCGTTGGCGCTCGCGGAAGGCGGCGACGTTGTGGCGGTTGGAACAACGCTCGCTACAAAAGCGGCGTGAACCGTTGCGGGAGAGGTCGATGAAGATCTCGCGGCAGGGGTCGGCGGCGCACCTGCGGAGCCGGTCACGGCCGTGGTGCTGGAGCGCCAGCGCGAGGCCCAGCGTCGCCTCGGCCGACAACCGCGCGACCGGGTCGAGCCCGGCACCAGCCGCCAATCTAATGTGCCAGCCGCCCTCATCGTCAGCAATCAGGCTCGCGTGCGGACGCACACTGTCGAGCAGATCGTCCATGCGCTGGGCGGCCAGTTCGTCGTCCTCGACCTCGACAACTTCACGGAGATCCGCGCTCAGCTGCTGGATAGTCGCCAGATCCGTAGCGTCAGGCTCAGGCTCGGCTGAAAGTCCGTACTCCAGCAAGAACTGGTGGAGATCAGCAAGAGTTGCCCGCTGCTCCGGCACCTCAAAGAGCGGGTCGAAGCTGTCCAGCAGATCGATCGCCAACGCGATCTGCCACTGCTCGTAATGATCTATACTAGATTTACTCATTACATCCAGGTTACAATCATAAGCACTAACAACCGCTTTACACCTTACGGCCAAGCGTACGTTGCGCGGTCCACCCCAGTCAATGGAGGAGCGATGTCGGAGCTTCCAGTCACTGGCTGACCGCCGCCGGCGCGGCCACGGCAACACGTTCCAGGCGCAACTTCCGCCTCCTGTGGACAGGCACAAGCGCGACCAACCTGGCCGATGGGCTGATGCAGATAGCGTTACCGTTGCTGGCAACACGGCTCACAGCGTCTCCAGCAGCCATCGCCACCGTTGGCGTCGCGCTGACGCTCCCCTGGCTCCTCTTCGCCCTGCCGGTGGGCGCGCTGGCAGATCGGCACGACCGGCGCTGGCTAATGCTGGCGGCAAACGCGGCCCGTGCGGCGGTGGTCGGGCTCATCGCCCTGCTGACCGTTGCAGACGCCATGACGCTGACAGTGCTCTACGCAGCGGCGTTTGCGCTGGGCCTGGTCGAGACCGTCGCCGACACGGCATCCCAATCAATCCTGCCTACCATCGTGCCCTCCGGGCGGCTGGAGCCGGCCAATGCGCGGCTCTTCGGATCGCAGACGGTCGCCAACGAATTCATCGGCCCGCCGCTCGCCGGTCTGCTGGCAGGTGTCGCCATCGCGTTGGCGCTGGGCGCCAGCGCCGGGCTGTACCTCGCGGCGGTGCCGTTGCTCTGGTTCATGCGCGGCGCGTTCCGGCCGGCGACGACTGGGCAGTCAAGCCTCCGCAGAGACATCACCAGCGGTCTGCGCGTGCTCCTGCGCCATCGCCTGTTGCGAACGCTGGCGCTGTTCTTTCTCGTCACCAACATCGGCTGGGGCGCATGGCGGGCGATCATCGTCCTCTTCGCCGTCGCTCCCGGTCCACTGGGGCTTTCGACCGGCGCATACGGTCTGCTGCTGACCGCGATGGGCGTCGGCGGCGTGCTCGGAACGCTGGTCGCGGCGCAAGTCCAACGCGCCATCGGCAGCCGCTGGGCAATCGCGGCAGACATACTCGGCACGGCAACGATGCTCGGCATGCCAGCGTTGACGACGAACCTCTGGCTCATCGGCGGCGCGGTCATCCTCGGTGGCGCGGGCAGCACGATGTGGAGCGTCGTCTCGACCTCGATCCGGCAGCAGGCGGTGCCGGATGAGCTGCTCGGGCGGGTCGGTAGCGCGTTCCGGCTGCTCGGCCTGAGCGGTCTCACCTTCGGCGCAGCCGGAGCCGGCATCGTGGCCGAGCTAGCGGGGCTGCGAGCCGTGTTTGCGTCAGCGGCCATGCTCAGCTTGCTCCTGCTGATCCCATTCTTCCCTGTCGTCACCGGCGCGGCCATCGCCGACTCACGACAGCGCGATGCCCGCGACGGTTGACCGGCTGTTGCAACACAGCGACCCGCAATTGACAACCGGTCTGGGTGGCGCTAGTTTTGGCGCTACATGCACACCCGTAGCCGCAAGTCCGAGGGAGCACGCCGTGGCGCTCGAGCTATTCGACGACAACCTGTCCTACGTCCACGGGGCGAGCGATGTGCCCTTGATCGGCGCGACCATCGGCGATCTCTTCGACCGGGTTGTCGCGCAAGCCCCGGACAACGAGGCGCTCGTGTCGCGCCATCAGGACGAGCGCTACACCTACCGCGAGCTCCAGGCGCGCTGCAACGAGTTCGCGCGCGGGCTCATGGCGCTGGGGATCAAGCAGGGCGACCGTGTCGGCATCTGGGCGCCGAACTGGAGCGAGTGGGTTGTCGCACAGTTTGCGACGCCGAAGATTGGCGCGATCCTCGTCAACATCAATCCCGCCTATCGGGTTCACGAATTGGAATACGCGCTGAATCAGTCCGGCTGCTCGACCCTCATCATCGCGCCGCCGTTCAAGAACTCGCGTTATGCCGAACTCCTGCAACGCCTCTGCCCAGAACTCGCAGACTGTGAGCCGGGACGGCTCCGGGCCGAACGGGCGCCGGAACTCACGACCGTCATCGCCTTCGGCGAGCAGCAGGTTCCCGGCAGCTACGACTGGAACGAGATCGTCGCGCTGGCCGACCGCGTGTCAGCCGACGAGCTCGCGACACGCCAGAGCGAGCAGAACTTCGACGACCCGATCAACATCCAGTACACCTCCGGCACGACCGGCTTCCCGAAGGGCGCGACGCTCTCGCACCACTCGATCCTCAACAACGGTTTCTTCATCGGCGAGCGGATGCGGCTCACCGGCAACGACCGCATCTGCATCCCGGTGCCCTTCTATCACTGCTTCGGGATGGTGCTCGGCAACCTCGCCGCCGTGACCCACGGCGCAACGATCGTCATCCCGGCCGAGATCTTCGACCCGGAGCTGACGATGGAGACAGTCGCAGCCGAGCGCTGCACGGCACTCTACGGCGTCCCAACGATGTTCATCGCCGAGCTCAACCACCCGCGCTTCAGCGAGTTCGACTTCTCGACACTGCGCACCGGCATCATGGCTGGTTCGCCCTGCCCGATTGAGGTCATGCGGCAGGTCATGAGCAAGATGCACATGGACGAGGTCACCATCGCCTACGGCATGACCGAGACATCGCCGGTGTCATTCCAGAGCAAGACTGATGACCCGCTCGAAAAGCGCGTCTCGACCGTTGGGCCGATTCACCCGCACGTCGAGTGCAAGATCATCGACCCGGAGACGGGCGCGGTCGTCCCGCGCGGCGAGACCGGCGAGCTGCTCTCACGCGGCTACATCGTCATGCTCGGCTACTGGAACAATCCGGAGGCGACGGCGGAAGCGATCGACGCCGGGCGCTGGATGCACACCGGCGATCTGGCGGTGATGGACGCTGACGGTTACGTCAACATCGTCGGTCGGGTCAAGGACATGATCATTCGTGGCGGCGAGAACGTCTATCCCCGCGAGATCGAGGAGTTCCTCTACCAGCACCCGGCCATCCAGGATGTCCAGGTCATCGGCGTGCCCGACGAGCGCTACGGCGAGCAGGTCGTAGCGTGTGTCATCCTGAAGCCCGATGCGACATGCACCGAGGAAGAGTTGCGCGCCTTCTGCGAGGACGAGATCTCCTTCTACAAGATCCCGCAATACTGGCGCTTCGTCAACAGCTACCCAATGACGATCACCGGTAAGGTTCAGAAGTATCTAATGCGCGAGGAAGCCATCGAAGCCCTCGACCTCGCATCAGCCGCCGCCGTTAAGACAGCCTAACCGTCTTCGAGCAGCAAAGCTCGAAAGCCGGCCTGCACAAAGTGCCGATCGGCCGTCAACGCCTTGGTGATGTTGCGTTCCCGCATGACGACGAAGGAGATGCAGTCGACAAGTGTCCACGATTTGTCATTGTGCTGTTCAAAGAGGTCGAATGCTCTGGCAAAAAGTTCGCCCTCGATATTCACCACTTGAGTATCTGGATCTTCGTGAATCTCACGGATCAATGTTGCTGCTCCCGTTCGAAATCTAGGACTTGCCAGCATGTTCCCGATTTCAAGTAGAACCGCCGTCGTTGTCACAATAGATCGGTTCGCCACTTCTATTCGCTGGGACAGGGCGATCGCCTGCGAATGGTGCTGGTCGGTTGCCAGCGAGATCGCGATGGCGAACGATGTATCGAGAAACAGCTCAATCCTCGTCGTCACGATGTGATCTCGGTGGATCAGGGTATAGGTACTCCTCGTATCTCTCCGACCAATCTGACGGACCTTCTAGCTTGAGCGCACGCGCCGCCTTGAAAAACAGATATCGCCCTTCTTCAGGCTCCCATTCCTCTTCGTCCACGGTGAGAGTTACATCAGTGTCCTTCGGCAGTTCGACGTTGTCCTTTGGAACGAACGTCTTGCCGTCATACCTTGCCCGGATCTTGATGGCCATAATCGCGGTCCACTTCATATCGACGCTTGCCTGCTGGATCTAGCTGCAATCCTACTCAACCCCTACCAGTTGGTGTACGCGCCGTCGCGGCGGCGGAAGTGGGGCGGCTCCCAGTACTCCATCTCATGCTGTGCGGCCGCTTCTTCATCGAAGCTGACGCCGAGTCCGGGCGTCTGCGGCAGCGGATAGCTGTCGCCATCGAGTTCGACGATCTCGGTGAAAATGTCGCGCGGGACCTGGGCGCTGATGTGGTGCTGGAATTCGAGCTGGGCGACGTTGTTCGTCGCGGCGCAGAGGTGGACGCTGGCAGCTGTCGCAAGCGGCCCAAGCGGGTTGTGCGGCATGATGTCGATGTAGTGCGCCTCGCACCAGCCGGCGATCTTCTTCGACTCGGTCAAGCCGCCGACGTTGCATACATCGATGCGGCAGAACTCGATCAGCCCCTCCTCGATGAACGGTGCAAGCTCCCACTTGTTGGACGCTTCCTCACCGACCGCGAAGGGCACGTTCGTCAGGCGGCGCAGCTGTCGGTATGCGGCCGGGCTCTGGGCGCGGATCGGCTCCTCGAGGAACATCAGGTGGACATCCTCAATCTGGCCGCAGAAGTGAGCTGCTTCGGCAACCGAGAGGCGGTGATGGAAGTCAATCGACAGATTGACCGCCGGGCCGACGGCTTCGCGGACATCTCGAATGCGCCGGGCCATCAACTGAATCGACTCCAGCGGCTCAAAGACATCCTCAGGTGTGCCCTCCGGCATCGATGGCAGGAAGCGCAGATAGCGCCAACCCTCGGCGACAAGCTCGCGGGCCCGGTCGAGCGCTTCGTCATCCGGCAGCCAGGGCACGGTCGCGAAGGTCTGTACCCGCTCCCGGCAGGCTCCGCCGAGCAGCTGGTAGACCGGGACGCCCAGCGACTTCGCCTTGATGTCCCAGAGCGCCATGTCGATGGCCGAGATCGCCGCGCCGGAGATCTTGCCGCCCTCGAAGTACGCGCCACGGTACATTGTCTGCCAGATGTGCTCGATGTTGCGGGCGTCCATGCCGATCAGGAACTGGGCCAGGTGGTCGACGTAACCCACCATCGCCACTTCTCGCGCCGACATCCCGCCCTCGCCTAGCCCGATGGCGCCGTCCTCCGTCTCGACAACGACGACGAAGCCGTTGCGCCCGCCGGTCGGGACAATGTAGCTACGAACATCCGCGATCTTCATGATCCCTACTCCACCTTCACTGACCGAGACGCTGCCGGCCCAATAGCCAGAGATGAACGTGCAACTCAGTATCGCACCGCAGCCAATCCGCCGCTGCACGGCTTGCGGGCGTTGCCACGGCGAAGGAGGCGGCACTCAGCGGTCAGTGAGACCTGCGACGCGCCGCATCGTGGGTCCTCGCGAGTACTCAAGACATAGGACCTTACGGCGAGTGCGTGCCCTTGACAGCTACGACAAACTCCCACTCGCGAACGTACAGCTGCCTTGACGGTGGCAGCTTCTTCGCTAGTAGGAAAAGCAGGAGGGGATACTGCTGTTGTTGTTGAATGTACTCGGGACGCTGTTGCTCACCTTCACGAGCGGCGTCGTAGACCCACCGATGATTCCGCCGCCAGTCATGGATCCAATCGCCGCCAGACACGTAACATCCGCGCCGCCACCGAGTGAGATTGCCCTGCACCGGGCGCTCGGCATGGAAGGCGCTGCGTATGCCGCCGGGAGCGCCGATCCGGCGGTTGGATTCGACTGTTCAGGCCTGACCCACTGGGCCTACGCCCAAGCCGGGATCGACCTCTCGCGCATGTCCTGGGGACAGTGGGACGAGGTAACACAGGTCGACGAACCGCAACCCGGCGATCTCGTCTTCTTCGACACCTTCGGCGGCGTCAGCCACGTCGGCATCAACATCGACGGGGAGACGTTCATCCACGCCACCGACTACGGCAAGGGCGTCGAAATCACCGGCTACGGCGAACCCTACTGGTCGGCCGCCCTGGTTGGTTTCGGAACTGTCGACGAGTAGCTGTTGGTTCCGATATCAGGGAGTGTGAATCGCCTGCCCGGCTGGGTGTGGTGTCACTCCTACTGTGGCACCTCTCGGCCAACCTACCACCACGTTGGAGATAGCAACACCGGGGCATCCGGGCTGATTCGAGGGCACCCAGCGCGTCGTCGCCAGATCCAGTGCGCCAACCAGCCGGGAAGCGCGAGAACAACGAGAAGCAGCACGGTCAAGACCACCCATGGATACGGCCCATCGCCAATTGAAATCAACGCACTCACGACCACCGCGACGACCGCAACGTACTTGAAGATCGTCCAGAACGAGCCAGTGCGCCCTAGCCACCGAAACACGGCAACGCCGAGCACCAATAGCCAGATGTCCACGCTAACGATCGCGACCGCCTCGGCGTATTGGAGCCAGCGCTCCGCCGCCAGGTCCTGCTCCGTGAACCGGTCGGCGTACGCAATGATCGCTCCGCAAACATGTGCAACTATCGCCCCGACGACCAGCGCCTGATTGATACGCCGCCGGGGCCAGAACCGCTGGACCATCTGCCAGGCCCAGCCGTGACCGCTGCCATCCTCGGATCGCCGACGGCTGCGCCACTCGTCGAGGGCGATCCAGCAGGCAATGAACGGATAGGTTACAAGCGATGCTGACATCCAGATAGGGACGGAGTTGATCCAACCGGTAAGGTGCAGAATCAGACCACCGAACATGATCACCGGGAACGCGATGTACAAGAGACCTAGAAAGATGCCCCGATTTACGGGATCGTGCGGCCACCCCTCTTCCTCGTAGATGGCGTCTTGGATCCAGTTACGGAGCCAGTCACGCGGCGCGCGCACGTTGGGAACCTCCAGCGAAGCCGGGCAAGGGACAACCGGGGTCAGGTGGTATACGACTACCACGCCAACCCCGGTTGTTCAGTGTCTACCCATTCGGTTCGGCTAGAAGTCGTCGAACTCGTCGGCGTCGAACTCGACCTGTAGCTCGACCTGCTCCAAGAGCGCGCCGGCGACGTGGGCGATGTCGTCCAATTCCTGGTGAGTCGTCTCGATCGTTGCCTGGATGGCGTCTTCGCCGCCGTCTCCTGACTCCTCGTCGTCCAGCCCTTCCATCGTGCCGCCGATGTTGCCGGGGTTGACCGGGCCTGCGCCGCCGCCGGTCTCGTCGTCGGTCGGGTCGACAACGCCGCCGCCTGCCAGCAGGAAGTCGATGTGTTCGAGGTCGCGCTCGGTGATGAAGTCGGGCGTGTCGATGTCGTCCTCGCTCGGATCCGTTGAGCCACCCTGGGCGTTCTCGACGGCCTTCTGGCCCTCTGCGGCCTGCTTCGCGCCCAGCTCAGAAGTCAGGAAGTCGAGCGTCGCCTCGGCGTCCTCGTCGACCGGGTCGGTGTGGCCGCCGCCGGCCTGGGCGTCGATGCCGCGCTCGGTGTTGGCTTCTTCCTGGCCGCCGAGCCGTCCATCGGTGACGAAGGAGAGCGTTGGACCGTTGCCGCCGTCGTCGAGCGGGTTCGGCGTGCCTTGCTGGTCAGTCGAGCCTTTGCCGTCCTCGGACCCATTGTCGTCCGAGCCTTCAGCAGCCGGGGTCTCAGACGACGATTCGGGCGTGTCGTCGTCATCATCGTCATCGTCGTCGTTCGAGCCGTCGTCGGAATCGTTGGATGCCGGGTCATTCGAGCCGGACTGGTCGCTACCCTGACTGCCGGTGTCATCGTTGCCGGCCGGGTGCGACTCTTGCGAACCGTCCGGGTTGGTCACCGTGCTGGAGCCGTCCGGGTGCAGCTCGATGACTGTGCCGTCCG
>JAUIIK010000079.1 GCA_030431755.1 Chloroflexia bacterium | reverse complement strand
TTCAACGACGGTTACGATCTCGACAACCGGCGTCCTGACGTCGGCTTCCGGGTCAATCGCCCAGACTTTGACGTGGAACTCTCCACGGCCGTAGAAGGTGTGCGTCACGTTAAGGCCGATGTGCGCGTCGCGGACGCCGCCGACATAGGCGGATCCGTCGTTGAAGTCGACGACGTAGTAGACCGTGTCCGACGGCGACCAGTCGCTGACCAGCGCAATAGTGTCAGGGAAGTTCAGGTTGGCCGTGCGGTTCGAGCCAACCGACACCATGTCGATCGTATCGTTCGGCGCTACCGGCACTTCGAGGTAGGGCAGCGTCAACGAGCTGTATTCGCCCTGGCCCAGCGGCTCCGTGCCGGGCGAGCCGATCTCGCCGCGCCCGTGCTGGAGATCGCAGACGACGCAGTCCTCGGCCTCGGTCGCGGACGCCGTTGGCGTCGGGCCGTCGTCTGGCGTCTCCGTCGGCATGGGTGTGAAGGTCTCGGCCGGCGGGTTGGTCGCGGTGGGAGTCACGTCGGCGTCGTCGATTAGCTCGTAGCGCCACTGGTAGTAGTGCTGACCGACGTTGCCGGTCTCGACCTGCCAGCCGTCGGGGTTGTCCGGGGTGTAAGTCGCGACGCGGCGCTCGAAGACCTGGATAAGGATGTCGGTCGGCTGCTCATTGAGCTCGATAGTCGACCAGTTGGCCTCGGTGACCGGGAAGCCGAAGCCGAAGAAGGGGTCCTGGAAAAGCGGTCCCTCTGACAGCTGGCCGTCGACCGAGATCGTGCCGGAGCTATTCATGAAGTCCCAGAAGACCGAGGCGATGGTGTGGCTGGTCTCGGGCACGAAGTAGCCGCCGGTGACGCCATAGGCTCCGAAGCTGTCGGAGGAACCGGCAGCGCCGTTCTCATCGACCGTTGCAATGATCGTCTCGCCCACAGGACCGGCCGGCGCGTCCATCAGGCCCGCCATCTCGGCGTAGGAGGGGGCGCTCTCGTCGGTCGGGTCGCCGGCGATGTTGATCTCGGCCGGCGCGTGCTGCTCGAAGCGGTCGTCGCCTAGCTGCAATGCGCCAGTCATCATTTCGAGCGGCAGCAGCCCGGTTGTGACGTACCAGGGGCTGTCGGGCGCGACATCCGGGTCGGCCGGGATCTCCATGCGGGCTTTGTCGTAGTACTGGACGATGCGTTGACCGCCTGGCGCGTCGTCGTAGGGCTCGGTGATCCCGGCGGTGAGGCCATCCGGCCCCCAGACCCAGGTGCGGTTGATAACGAGGTCGGCGACGGGTTTGTCGGTCCGTTCCCAGGTCCGCTCGAAGTTCTCGTTGGCCGGCTCCTCCGCGCCGGCGTTGAGCAAGGGTATTGCAAGCACTGCGAGGAGCAATAGCGAGCTTGCGGCGGCGATTGCCGCGCGCGGCGTCCGTAGCATCAGTGAAAGCCTCCACCATTCAGAAGCGTGTCGCGTGGGTGAACGTACAATCGCTAAGTATACGAATTGGACCTTACGGTGGATTGCAACCCGACAAACCCCAATGTGGTGACGGTGCTACTGGACTCAGTAGGGCCGCGCCAGCGCGGAGGATTTCAGCGACGGCGTCGTGCAGGTCCGTGAGGCGCTGAACGCCGGCGGCATGTGGTCGTTGGAATGAGTTGGTCCATCTCCACTCGATCAGTGGTCAGCATATGGCAGCGGGTGGAAACGCATTCACGGTACGTGAGTGTTTCATCCAGATTGAACGTTCGAATGGACGCCATCCTGAGCGAAACGGAGTGCAGCCGAAGGATCTAGTCGTCCTGGAGAAGCATCTGCATGGCGAGTAGATCCTTCGGCTTCGCAAAACCTTCGCTTAGGATGACGTAATTGCAATAGTTGAGTGTCAATCTTCGGGGACGTTACGGAAATAGTCTGGCTGAGTGCACGTACATTGAATTTCGTGGAAAAGGTCAGATGAACTCCACCGCAACGACTCCGCACGGCGCCACTGTGCAGGCCGCGAGCTACCGTCTCGGCAAGGACCTAATCCCTCTTCCCCAATCCCTACTCCCTCAAACCACAACACCCCTCCCGGCAGCCGATGGGCCGCGCGGGAGGGGTGTTGACGTTTAGACGCTAGCTGCCGTTGGCCGAGATCTGGAAGATCGCGAGCACCTCGGCGAGGACGGCGGAGTGCCAGAAGTCGCCAAGCGCATCAAGCTGCTGGAAGGCGTCGCCTTGCCGTTCGAGGCGGGCATTGTCGTAGTAGTAGAGCGACGAGACCGGGTCGTCGTTAGCCACGCTCGAGAGCCAGGTCTCGGCGCGGTCATTGGCCAGGTCGAGCATCTCGGCGAGGGCCGTCTGCCGGCCATATTCGACAACGGTGCCGAACTCATCGACGCGGGCGTCGAGCGAGTAGTATTCGGCGTTGAGCAGGGCCGATTGGTTGAAGGCCAGGAGCGACGCGCCAAGCTGCATGATCGCCTGGGCTTCCGGCTTCGACATCTGCTGGATCAGCGAGATCGCGCCGTATTGGGCGGCGATGGCAGTCAGGTAGGTATCGTCAGACTCCATCACGATCAGCTGGGCGATTTCCTCCGAATAGCCGTTCTCCTGGGCGAATGGCGCAATGATCACCGAGTCGAAGAAGGCGATGTTGGAGTCCGCGCCACGGCGGAAGAGATCGGCGAGGGCGACCAGCGTGTCGCCGTCCGGCGCGGGCGTCGTGCCGAAGCCGACGCCGATGCTCATCACGTCGTCCGAGACCTCGATGTAGAAGTCAGCCAGCGCGTAGTTGAAGGCCGAGGTGTAGATCGCGGTAAGGATGTCATCCTCGGTGTAGTCGGTGAACTGGAGATCGTCGATGGCCTGGTTGGCCTGGAAGATCAAGCCCTGGGCTGCCGAGAGATAGGCGGCGGCGTCGATCAGCGCGATCGTATCGGTCGCCGTGCGCGGCGTCTGCGCTTCGAGCTTCTGGACCAGCGCGAAGAGGCGTGTCTGCGAAGCCGATGAGGACTCGACGCGGGTGATCATCGGATCGATCCCCTGCGTCAGGTAGAGATTATCAAGCTCGGCGGCCTGGGTGCCGACCTTGACCAGCGCGGCAGCTTCCCACATCAGCTGGAAGGCGCGCGCGACCTGGCCCTCGACCAGCAGGCTGTCAGCCTCGGACGCCAGGTCGTCGGCGAAGAGGATCAGGTCAGCGCGATACTCCTGGACCTCGACCGGCAGCGCAAGGAAGTTGGCGCGCTCTTCCTGGTAGCGGGCGAACCAATCGGTGGTTCCGGCGCGGTACTTGTTGAAGGCGTCCGGCGGCATGCTGGCCGTGCCGACACTCTCGACGACCGGCAGCTCGCCGCCGTTCGTCAGGTGGGTGTAGGCCGTGTAGATGTCGGGGACGAGGACAACCTCCACGCCATTCTGCTGGCCGACCTGGACGAGGTCGACGCTCTGCTGGAGAGTGTAGTCGTAGTCAAAACGCTGTCCGGCAGGGACGAGCACCTTCGTCTTGCCGACAGCCGCTGCGCCGACGATCTTGTGCGGGATGCCGCCAACCGGGCCGATGGTGCCGTCCGGGTTGATCGTGCCGGTCATCGTCACCGTCGGGTCGATCTGATCGCCGAGCAAGACGGAAAGCACGGCAACCGTGAGCAAGCCGCCGGCGGAAGGGCCATCGGTGCGGCCGGCAACATCGAACGAGAATTCGAACTCAGCCGGGTTAATCCCAAGCAACAGCGAGGCGGTAATGACCGCCATCCAGCCGGATGTCTGCCACTGGGTGCCGGAGCCGCCAACCTCGGACTCGAAGAACCCGACCCGCAGGTCGCCAACATCGTTCTCCTCGATGCTGATCTGGACGCGGCTCGTGCCGCCGATACCCTGCTGGCCGTCGAACGCGAAGTAGAGCGCGTCGACTTCAGCGGAACCATTGGCCGGAGCAGCGGAGGTTGGGATGGTCGCGGTCGGCTCGGTGCTCGGCGGGTTGACCGGGACGGTCGCCGCCGCCGGGGTTGTCGCCGTGGGTTCGGCCTCGGGCGCGGTTGCAGTGGCATCTCCACCACCGCCGCCGGAAGGTGTCGCGGTTACGACGACCGGAGTCTGGGTCGGTTCGTCATCATCGTCGCCGACCGGCCCGCAAGCGGTCCCGAGCAGGGTGATGACGAGGAGCACAACGGAAAACACAGAAAACGGCCGTACCATGCCGTGTCCTTCCGAACTTATTCGTTTTGCCGTACTGTTACGAAACGCACACTGTATACGGGAGTCTAACAAATGCGCCTTCAACTTTACGTAGCATTTGGTCCTGTGGATTCCTCACGAAAGAGAAGCTGGTTGTGCTGTATGCGTGAGTTGGGTCCAGCCACATGACGGGATCGGCAATTTCACACCGCTCACAGACGCTTATGCGCCTTGGGGCATTGGCTCTCGTGGTCACGTTGGCAGCGCTCTGGCTGCCGCAATCGGCCTTCGCGGTTGCGCCCGGCGACCCGGCCTTCGAGCGCACCTGGAGCCGGACGGACCTGCCAGTGGCGTCGAACACGATCAGCCGCACCTGGATGTGGGGACCATCCGCTTTCACCAGCCCGATGGTCGAGTGGATGACCGACAACCCCGGCAACGGGCGCTTGGTGCAGTACTTCGACAAGAGCCGGATGGAGATCACCGACCCCAACGTCGACCCGAATGCCATCTGGTACGTCACGAACGGCCTGCTGGCGCGGGAGCTTGTCACTGGCGAATTGCAGCTGGGGCTCAACGACTTCCAACCACGCGAAGCGGCCGCGATCAACGTCGCCGGTGATGGCGCTGACGCCAACGCGCCGACCTACGCCAGCTTCCAGAACCTCCTCGGAGCGCCGCCGCTGGACGAGGGCGCAACGATCACCGGCCGCGTCGACCGCCAGGGCAATATCACGGACGATCCCACGCTAGCAGCGCAAGGCATCATTGCGACGGAGTTCGCCGCCGAGACCAACCATCGCATCGCCGCGCCCTTCTGGGCTTTCATGACATCGAGCGGCACCGTCTATGAGGATGGCGCGAACACTACCGCCCCACTCTTCGAGACGCCCTACTTCGCGACCGGCCTGCCGATCACCGAGGCCTATTGGGCGGAGGTGAGTGTCAGTGGCGTCCCGCAGGATGTGCTCGTCCAGGTCTTCGAGCGCCGGGTGCTGACCTACACGCCGAACAACGCCCCGGAGTGGCAGGTCGAGGCCGGCAACGTCGGCCGGCACTACTACGAGTGGCGCTACGGCGCGGAACCGCCGCTGGACCCGCCGGTAGCCCAGCCGGGATCAGCCGCGATCGGTCCGACGCCGCTGCCGTCGCTCTTCGACCACACTGGGATGACCCGGCTGACGATCGCGAACCACGCCGCCCAGCCGCTGACCGTGACCTTTGAGGGGCCGGAGTCGCGCACGGTCGAGGTGGAAGCCTGCGAGGGCTGCGAGAGCACGAGCGAGCCGCCATCGAGCTGCGCGGTCGACGCGCCGTCCGTGACGATCGACATCCAGCCCGGCAGCTACCTCGTCACCAGCAACCGCCCGGAGAGCGACGCGCCGCCGCTGAGCGGTCCCTGGACGGTCGTCCCGAACGCCGGCTACGGCGCATGCTTCTTCATCGTCACCGACAGCTGACGCCAGGCGACGCAACCACCGGCAGATTGGACCTGGACAGGTCGGTGGCGGTGGTTGACGATGCGCTCAGCAGGCACGCAGCCGGATGACGTGAAGGAAGCAGGGATGGCAATCAATCTGGAACAGGCGGACGGGCTCGAAACCCTGGGCAATCTCCCGGCCGACTACCGGCACGAGTGGCGGGTTGCCGGAGCCGTCGAACCGCTCAGCGTGCCCGGCGGGATCTTCAAGTGGTACCACGTCCACCGCGAGGACGCGGCGGTGCTGGCAGAGATTGACGCCGAAGCGCGCAGGCTGATCACGAGCGTCGTCGAGAGCGGCTGGGATATGTCGTACGGGCTGAACTTCGCGATGATCCACTACAGCACGGCCCTGGCATTCCTGATCACCGGCATCTGGCGCAACCACCAGGAGCTCTGGGAACGGCTCTATGTCTATGACCTCGCCGCCTGCGGTCCCTTTACCCTGGTCGAGCCCGGCGCGCACGACGGCCCGAGCGCCTGCGTCTGGGAGCTCGGCGTCATTTGCCACGAGCGCATGGCCTGGCACCGCTACCTCTTCACCGAGCGCACTCACCCCGACAAACAAGCCTGGCTGACCGATACCCACGCTGGCGCGGTCTAACCGGCCGCGCTCGCGGTAGCCTGCTCGCCAGCCGCGCGTTGCTTTTGCAGTAGAGATCCGCGAGGCAATTGACTTGCGTACACTCCGATGAGCGCCTGCGTCCCACTAACCAGTGACTCTCGATGAAATCAATAGCCAATGCTTCAACGACGGACTTGCTTCATACTTCCGATCCTGCTCCTCGCACTGGCAGCAGCCCCGGCCGCTGTCTTGGCCGACGAAGACTCTCGACCCGACTGGCAACCACGGACCAATGGGCAGTATGCCGTGCGCCAGAGCCTGACCAATACCACGGACGTTGAACTTGTAGATCTGGGGATCGGCGATACACGTCCGGTGGGCGCAACTGCGGCCTGGGAAGGAGCGGCCGACATCGCCAAGGATTGGGTCGTTTGGAGAGAGGATCAATCACTCGAGCGCTACACCTGCGACTCGCGTATCCTGGCAACGGACCTGGAGTCGCGAACACCGATTGTCGTCGCCGAAGGCCTGCGGTCGCCAACCGCTCCACGCCTCAGCGGCGACCTCGTCGTCTGGGGTTCCTACACCGGACGCTGCGCTTCGGATGGCGTACCGTGGGACCTCGGCGACTATGTCCTCACCGTGTTTGATCTGAACCAGATGGAGCGCGTCGCGACGCTCGGCCCGTACTCCGGCTTCGTCAGCAACCCGGCAATCGATGGAAACGGCCTGCTATGGACGCAGCACGCAACCCTTCAGCGGTCTTCCAACGGCCAGCTCCTGTACGCAGAGATCGGTTCGGAAGAAGCGCCCGCAATGATCGCTGTGGCGCGCAACGGCCTGTATGACCTGTCAGAGAATTCGATTGTCTACGTTGATCAGAGCAACCAGCTCACAGTCTTCGACATCACCACCCGGGAAACGACCATTATTGACTCTGGACCAATAAGACAGGTATCGACCGACGGCGACCTCGTGGTGTGGGACGTTCAGACGGATTTCGAGGCGTGGGAGTTGCACGGCTATACGCTAGAGGCAGGTAGGCATTTCGACCTGGCTAGTGGCAGCGCACCACACCAACCAAATCTCGGCGCCGGGACGCTCGTTTGGCAGTCGGAGGCGGGCCGCGGGCTGTTCGGCATCCGGTCGGCGTCAACCAGTGAATTTGAGCAGCTGCACAGCTCACAACATCGAAACATCGTTCACGAATATCTCCTGTGGAGCGGCCTGGCGGTGGAAATAGTTGGACTGACCGTCATCGTCCTGCGCCATGCGCGGTCCGGTTGACCGATCATCTTCACGCTGACTGCCTACGAGCCATCGAACGGCTCGAAGAGCAGCAGCGTGTCGTCATTCGAGCCGTGGAGCGCCAGCCGAGGGCCGTCGAGGAAATAGCGGGTGCTGGATGTGAGCGCGTCAAAGTATCGCATCTCGAAATTCTGTCCAAACAGGGGTGGCGGGCAGTCGGCATCCGTCTGTTCAGTGATCGCACCAGTGAAGCTCCCGCGCTGGCTCGTCGTAGAAACGCCATAGAAGTCGTTGCAGCCGCTGTGGCCGGTGATCTCGTCGCCGACGAAGTACAGGGTGACGCCCCAGGCCGGGTCGACCGGGTCACCGGTGAGCTCAGTCAGTTGCCAGGCGGTTCCGGCAAGCGCGGCAGTACTCTCGGTCGCCGTCGCGGTCGCGCTGGAGGTGGGCGGGACCGTCGGCGCTGGTAGCGATGTTGCTACTGAGGTGGCAGTGGGCGATGGAGTCGAGGGCGAGTCGTCGGACGACAGGCAGCCGGCGAGCGTCAAGGTGGTAAGCGCTATGAGAAGGGCTACACGGCGCATTGGATGTCGACCTCTCACCAGGATGGTTGCGGAACGAAGATCCGTGTTAGTAGGTAAACGCCTGCGCCAGTCATCCGGTCGCCTACCGGTTGGCCAGTTGCACAGCTCGCTCCGGAGGTGTAACTAGTCACGCCTTGATCGATTTACGAAATGTATCGCCGCCCGCCGGACACCGGTACTTCTTCCCGCATTTCAACGCGACGAGCGAGCCGTAGTCTGTGTCAGGCGGCTGGCGAGGTTCGTCCTCTGCGCGTTGAGCATACCGTCGGTGATCTGGAGAGGTACGTCAAGGTTGACCGGTTGGGAGCGCGGGCTTGAGCGCCGGCGGGGAGAGGCACGCCGTATAGGAGACGGTAGCGCGGCAATCGTCAACATTGTCGGGAAGCTCGCTGCATTGCTTGCGCGTGCCGGGCTACGGCTACGCACGCTCTTCGGTGATCTTGCGGCAGGGGAGCGGTGATGCCCAGGTGCTGGCACGCGCTCACATGCGGGGAATTCCCATGCAGGACACGTTGGCTATGGTAGAAGGTAAGCCGAGGGTCGTATCGTAAGGCCACAAGGACACTTCGAGCATCGGCCCGTAGCGCGGATCACCTGCTCTGGGAACGAAAGGGATTGAGATGCGATTGCTCCGAATTCTCTGGATTGCCTTGATCGCCGCCGGAGGCACAGCGCTGACGCTGACGCCGGCCGCAGCGGTCGAGACCGGCGACCCGGCCTTCGAGACGACCTGGGCGCGCACCGATCTCCCGGTGGCGAACAGCGAAGCCACCCGCACCTGGATGTGGGGGCCGGCGGCCTTCACCTCGGCGATGGAAGAGGAGTACACCGAAGGCGTCGGCGGGGCGCGCGTCGTCCAGTATTTCGACAAGACGCGCATGGAGATCTCGACCGACCCGGCCGCGGATCCGAACTCGATCTGGTACGTCACGAACGGACTGCTGGCCAAAGAGCTGGTGACCGGCGAAGTGCAGCTCGGCGACAATGATTTCTTCCCCTTCGAGCCTGCCGCCGAGAATGTGGCCGGTGACGCCGACGATACCAACGGTCCGATGTACTCATCCTTCACCGACATTCTCGGCGACGAGCCGCTCGCGCCGGGCACGGCGATCACCCAGCGCATCCACCGCGACGGCAGCGCAACGAACGACCCAAGCCTGGCCGATCAGGGCGTGACCGCTGGCGAGCTGGTGCCGGAGACGAACCACACGGTCGCCGCGCCCTTCTGGAGCTTCATGACCTCGACCGGGATGGTCTACGAGAATGGCCAGTACTTCGAGGGCCCGCTCTTCCAGAATCCCTTCTTCGCGACCGGCCTGCCGATCAGCGAGGCCTACTGGGCCGACGTCAAAGTGGCCGGCCAGCAGCAGTTGGTGCTGATCCAGGTCTTCGAGCGCCGCGTCCTGACCTACACCCCGAGCAACCCGGCCGAGTGGCAGGTCGAGGCCGGCAACGTTGGCCAGCATTACTATCGCTGGCGCTACCTGGCCGAGATCCCGACTGAGCCGCCGGCCGTCGACATCGGCGACCATTTCTCGCTCGGCCCGAACTTCCTGCCGAACTGGCCGGTGCTGCTCGAAGGCGAAACGCTGGTCTCCTTCGGCAATCAAGCGCCCTTCGAGCTGACGATTCAGATGGACGGGCCGGTCTCACGGACAATCACGGTTCCCGCCTGTGGCGACTGTGAGGTCTACAGCGTCGCCGCGCCGCCATCCTCGTGCCGGAGTGACATCCCCTGGCACGACGAGTTCCTGCCGCCGGGCAACTACCGCGTCCAGGTCTTCTGGAGCGGGAGCGACACGACGCCGCTCGCCGGGCCGCAAACCTATGTCCCGGACGCCGAATATGGGACCTGTTTCTTCATTCTTGAGTGAGGCGCGGCGATAGGATTCGGGGAGTCGTTCGACAACGCTGCCGAATGACGGCATAATCAGGGCGTACGTACATGTACGCGGGCGAGGGGATAGATGATTTCTGTCCCCTCGAATCATGAGCAACGGTTCGGTCTAGCTGTGTCAGGCATGCATGTCCACTACAGGCGCGACGCTGCCGGGTATCTCCCGATCGAAGCCTACGGGGCAGTCGGAAACGGACGCACCGTCGCCCTGATCGGCAGCGACGCCTCGATCGACTGGCTCTGCTTCCCGCGTATCGACGGCGCGAGCGTCTTCGGCCGCCTGCTCGACCATGAGCGCGGCGGCTACTGGCAGATCCGCCCGGTCGAGCCCTGGGCCGTCCGGCGGCACTACATCGAGGACACCAACGTCCTCGTCACCCGCTTCGAGACGGATTCCGGCATCGCCGAGGTCGTCGATTTCATGCCGTCGATCGGCTTCGGGGCCAACCTCGGCATCGTCGACCGGCTCTTCTCCGGCATGGTCATCCGGATCATTCGCGGCGTCGAGGGACGGGTCGCCCTCCGCCAGGAGATCGCGCCACGCTTCGACTACGGTCGCGAACGGCCGATCTTTGAGCTTGTTCCGGGCCGGGGCGCGTTGATCAAAGGCCGCAAGGAATATCTCTCGATCAACTGCCGGCTCCCGCTCGACAAAGGCGAGCAGGCGTTGACGAGCGATTTCGTCATCGGCGCGGACGAAGAGCACCACATCATCTGCGGCTACCACGGCACGCCGGCCGCGCTCTGGCTGGGCGTCGCGCCCGGCACCTCCGACCGGCTCTTCGGCTACGAGCTCCTTGGCTGGCGTACCTGGATCAGCCGCTGCGAGTATGAAGGCCCCTATAGCGAACACGTCCGCCGGGGCGCCCTAACCTTGAAGCTGCTCGACTACACTCCGACCGGCGCGATGGCGGCGGCGGCGACAACCTCGCTACCGGAGGACCTCGGTGGTGTCCGCAACTGGGATTACCGGTACTCCTGGATCCGCGACACGACCTATGCCATCTACTCATTTATGTCTATTGGATATCGCGAAGAGGCAGAATCATTCTTCCAGTGGGTCGTCGACGCGACGAGTCTCCAGGCATCGTCGCTACAGATCATGTACGGCGTCGGCGGGGAACCGGAGCTACGTGAATACGAGCTCGACCACCTCTCGGGCTACCGCAACTCGAAGCCGGTGCGCATCGGCAATGGCGCCTACACCCAGAGGCAGCTCGATGTCTGGGCGGAGCTGCTCGACGCCGCCCACACCTACCGGCGCTTCGGCGGGGCCATCTCGGAGACGCTCTGGAACTACATGGCTTCGGTCGTCAACCAGGTGCTCTTCCACTGGCGCGAGCCGGACTCCGGCATCTGGGAGGTGCGCAGCGAACCGCGCCGGATGACCTACTCGAACGTCATGAGCTGGGTCGCGCTCGACCGCGCCATCAAGCTCGCCCGGGTCGACGACCGGGCCGCGCCCTACGACCTCTGGGAGCGCACCCGCGACGAGATCTACGCCGAGGTGATGCAGTACGGCGTGAACCCGGATGACGGCGTCTTCACCCAGGCCTTCGGTACCCGCGAGCTCGACGCCTCGACGCTCTCTTTCCCGCTCCGCCACTTCATCGACGCCAACCACCCGGTCATGTCGCGGACAATCGACGCGATAGCCAAGGAGCTCTCCCATGAGGGTCTCGTCGCGCGCTACAAGGTGTCGGACAACGGCTCGAACCTGGATGGTCTGGCCGGCGACGAGGGCCACTTCGTGCTGACCTCTTGCTGGCTCATCGACTGCCTGATCGCCCGCGACGAGTTCGACCGCGCGCAGGAGCACCTTGAGCGGCTGCTCTCACACGCCAATGACCTCGGCCTCTACGCCGAGCAGATCGACCCGGTCACCGGCGAGCACCTCGGCAATTTCCCGCAAGCCTTCAGCCATCTCGGCATCATCAACACGATCATCAACTATGCCCGCGCCACCGGCGAATTCGAGCCGGAGACGATGGCCCAGGCCGACGCCCAGCTGACTGGCGCAGTCGACGACTAAGGCAGTCGGGTCAGGACATCCGACAACACGGAGCCCGGTGCTGGTCATCCTGAGCGAAGGCCGGGTACCCGTGGAGCGGGTGGTAGCCGAAAGATCTAGTCACCTCATAGAAGCTTCGAAATGACTACAAGATCCTTCGGCTGCACTCCGTTGCGCTCAGGATGACGTCCTTGCGGACGTTCAAACTGGATCAAACATGCACCTACCGTGAGTGCGTTGGAACGAGTGAGATGAACTCCACCCTTCGTGCATCAAGTTAGACGCCAGATGTGGAGCGTCGAGTCCGCATGCTCCGCGGCGCCACATCAACTAATACTCGCCTAACTCGCCTACATGCGATCCAGCGACAACCGTGGCATCCCGAGGCACGAGGGATCTTCGAGCGCAACGCCAGTGCTCCGCGGGCAACGTGCCCCGGCGCTACAGGGTTGTGGACACTGTTCTGTCGCGCCGACATGTGACACGGTCGCAACAAGATCGCTCCTGCGTCGGGATGCCACGGTGGTTGCCGTGAAGTCGTCTCCATGGCGCTGTGCGTCAATGGACGTGGGCTCCCCAGAAGCGAACGCGTTAGCTTGAAGCATGAAAAGTGAGATGAACTCCACCCCTACGAGGCGCGACCTGACGATCGCGCGTCCACTCAGGCAGAGCGAACGCTATGCTAATCAGCGGCGAACGAATGCCCGCGGAGAACGAGGGGGGAGCGACGATGACACGCACGCTATTGCGAGGTAGGTGGGTGATCGCCAGCGACGGCGACGACCACTACCTGCTGGAGGACGGCGAGGTCGTCTACGAGGACGAGACGATCATCTTCACCGGCCACGGCTACGACGAACCGGTGGATGCCGAGATCGACGCTGGAAACGCGGTCATCGGGCCGGGCTTCGTCGATCTTGACGCCCTCTTCGACCTCGACTCGACGGTCCTCGGCTTCGACAACCATCCGGGCTGGAAGAAGGCGCGTGTCTGGGCCAGCACCTACATCGAGCGCGGCCCGCGCGATGTCTACACCGAGGAGCAGGAGGACTTTCAGCACGAGTACGCGATGGCGCAGCTGCTGCTCAATGGCATCACAACGGCACTACCGATCCGCTCGATCCTCTACCGCGCCTGGGCCGAAACCTACGATGAGAACGCCCGCGCCGCCGAAGCCGCCGCACGGCTCGGCATCCGCATGTACCTCGGCCCCTCCTACCGGACCGGCCTGCCGGTCGTCCATCCCGACGAGAGCATCGGCTTCCATTGGGATGTCGAGCGCGGGCTGCAGGGACTTGATGACGCGATTCGCTTTGTCGAGGACTTCGACGGCAGCCACGACGGGCTGATTCGCGGCTTCCTCCAACCGGACCGCATCGAGGGCTGTACCGAGGACCTAATCCGCAAGACGGCACAGGCAGCCGAAACGCTTGACTGCCCGGTGCGGCTGCACTGCTGCCAGGGTGAGCTGGAGGTGGAAGAGGTCCACAAGCGCTGGGGGCGCTCATCGCTCGAAGTCCTGCGCGACCTCGATTTCCTCAATGCCCGGGCACTGCTGCCACACGGCCAGTACCTCGGCGGCATCGAACCGACACCGGAGAAGATCGAACGCGAGCTCGGCTGGTTGGCGGAGTCCGGCGCGACGATCGTCCATTGCCCGGTCGTGAGCGCGCGCCACGGCGGAATCCTGCGCTCGTTCGGCGGCTATCGAGAGCGCGGCGTGCGCATCGGCCTCGGCACCGACACCTTCCCGCCCGACATGATCACGAACATGCACATCGGTGTGATGACAGCCCGGGCAGCTGACGAGAGCATGGCCGTCACAGCCGCCGACTATTATCGCGCCGCGACGATTGACGGAGCAGATGCCATCGGACGACGCGACCTCGGGCGACTGATGCCCGGCGCGCTGGCAGATATCACCGTCTTCGATCTCGACGGCTTCCACCTGGGCCAGTTCATCGACCCGGTCCAGACACTGGTGCTCAACGGTAGCGGCCGCGACTTCAAGACGGTCATCGTCAACGGCCGTACCGTAGTCGAGGACCATCTGATACCGGGCCTCGACACTGCCGCCTACCACGAGCGCGCTCAGCGGCAGTATGAACAGCTGATCGCGTCGTACCCGGAACGCTCACACCTGCACCCGCCGGTTGAGGAGATCTTCGCGCCGTCATTCCCGCTTCACCGGGCCAACGGCGTTTGAGGCAAAGTTAGGCGTCCGCGTTCAGGCTCAGCGCCTTCGCGACATCGGCGCTGTGGGTGACGGAGTGCATGCCGCCGCTGCCGGCGAGCACGTCGCTGGCGACCATCTCACCACGCGGCAGGACAATCGTTGCGGCCAGCGTCTCGTCATCGAGCTCTGCGATCCGGGCACTCAGGGCTTCGTGGACCGCGCGAGACTCGGCAATCAGTTCGTCGCGCGGTTTCTCAACGAGCTGATCGACCACCTGCTGGTTCCAGTGGTCGACATCAAAGTCGCCACCACCGGGCGGCTGGGGCAGCTCGCCGCCCTGAGCGAGATTGATCATCATGTCATAGGCCGCCTGCCGTCCAGCCAGGTGGGCCAGCACTTCCTTGGCGGTCCAGCCATTCTCATAGACCTCGACCGCCAGCTGCTCATCCGTCAGCCCGCCGAAGGTCTCATCGACCGCGGCAATCCCCTGCTGAATCGCCCCATTGATCTCATCGCGTGTCGCCACACTCGTTCCTTCCCTGTGAGACTGTCCCTATCTACATTAATTCAACACCGCTCGCTGGCGAATCATGCCGCCTAACGCACCAGGAAGCCGTCGCCGAGCGGGTCGTCAGGCTCGATGATGAAGCTGTGCATACCGGTGATGAAGGCGCGGCCGGCGATCTCCGGCACAATCGCTGGATAGTCGTCGACAGTGGTCGTCTCCAGCACTTGCCCGGCAAAGACGGTCCCGGTAATGCTCTCGTGCAGCCAACGCTGGCCGGTGTCGAGAACGCCGCTGGCATGCAGCCAGGCGAGCCGGGCGGCTGTGCCGGTGCCGCAGGGCGAGCGGTCGACCTCGCCATCGGCGAAGATCGTCACGTTGCGGCCGTCGGCCTTTGTGGCCTGTGCCGGACCGGTGATGATCGTGCCGTAGATACCGTGTAGGTCAGGCTCGTGCGGGTGCCGGACATCGAGTTGTGCTTCGACTGCGTGCTTCACCTGCATCCCGAAGTCGATCAAGTCCGCGATTTGTCCCGATTCCACGGCAAGCCCAACCGGAGCCGCTTCCGCCAGCGCGTAGAAGGCCCCGCCGTAGACGACCTGAACCGTCAGCGCGCCATACGACGTCTCGACCTCGACGGCGTCGGCGAAGATGAAGGACGGCACGTTGGTGAAAGCGACCTCGGTGACGCGGCCATGCTCAAGCGTGGCACGGGCGCGGATCAGACCAGCTGGACTGTCGTAAGCGATCTCCACCGACGAGCCGGCGGCGGCGTGCATCCCGGTTTCGAGGAGGATCGTCGTGACGGCGATGATGCCGTGGCCGCACATCGTCGAGTAGCCCTCGTTGTGCATGAAGAGGATGCCGTAGTCGGCGTCTTCGGTGACCGGCGCTGTCAGGATCGCCCCGTACATATCGGCATGGCCGCGCGGCTCCCACATCAACGCCCGGCGCAGTTCGTCGTGCTCAGCCAGCATCTCGGCTCGGCGCGCCAGGACGGTTGCCCCGGTCAGCCGCGGGACGCCGGCGGTGAACAGCCGCAACGGTTCACCGGCGGCGTGCGCGTCGATGGTTGAGATAATCCGTCTGGTTTCCACACTATCGCCCTTCTTCGTGACGAATTTCACAAGTGAATAGTAGGATTAGCCTGTGCTTGTCGGCCTCTTCTACGGAGCAAGGTACGCCGGGTGGAATCTGAACGCAACCCAATCGCATCAACCAGCCCGCGCGCCGGACACGGCGACACGAGTAAACGCCGGGCCAGCCGCATCTGGGTTCCGGTCGTTGCCTTCGTCGTCACCGTCATCGCGGTCGGCAGCGCCCTCTACTCGCTCAACCGCGATGCGATTCCCGATGAGATTGCGGGCTTGATCGAGTACGGTGATCTGCCGAGCATCGCAACCAACGATGCGGTGGCCTACAGCATCACGCCGCCACCGGGCGGGCAGCATGCCCTGGCTTCGCTCGAATGCGGCCGCTACACCATCCCGGTCGAGGATGAGCGCGCCGTCGCCGCGCTGGCAACCGGCGCGGTCTGGATCGCCTACGACCCCGAGATCGAGGAGCACGAGCTCGAAAACCTGGAGATCTTCGAGGAGGGCGAGATCGACGTGGTGATGGCCCCGTACCCTGACCTCCCTGAACCGATCGTCATCACGGCCTGGGGCGTCCAGCTCTACCCCGATTCAGCGGAAGATACCCGCATCGCCTCCTTCATGCGCGACTACCTGAACGCCGACAGCGCGCCCTTCCCGAACCTCTCCTGCCGGGATGGCGTCGAGATCCCCGGCGCTGCGGCTGTCACGCCGACGAGCTAACCAGGTTCAACCACACATAGACAGGACCCGCCCGGTATTTGCCGGGCGGGTCCTGTCTGTTTGACCGTTGGAGAGGGGCTACTCGGGAAGGTACTCGACCTGCAGCGAGCGCCACTCGACATAGCCATTGGATGCCTGGTCGAAGGCGCACTCGGTGTCCGAAGCCCAGACGTTCGAGGATCCAGCGGATCGACAGACTGCCAGGAGCTGAATCGTGTACTGCTGGCCGCCCTCGACCAGAACATCGAGTGTCAACGTCTGGTTGCCGCTGACCGGCTTGCTGGCAGTGTTGGAATCGATCGCAGCCTGGCCGCCAACGACCGGAGCTTTGATTGCCTGCCGGTCGGGACCGAGCACAGCCAAACGGATCTCGAAGTTGGAGTTCATGCTGCCCCAGCCCTTGGTCATCAGAGTGCCATTCCAGCCGGCGTCAACCGTCACACGCACCTTGCCGGTCTCTTCAGCGACGAAGCTGTTCTCAACTGCGCCAATCGAGGTGACATCTTCAGCCAGACCAAAGTAGACACCGCTGCGAATGTAGGAGCGAGACGGATACTGCGCGACGTTGAAGGAGGCCGAGGCCTGGGCAAAGCTGAGGTATTCGCCGGACGCTTGTGCGTGGCCGCTGTCGGGGCGCTCGAAGACGATTGCTGCCGGCGCCTCAGGCGTTGGAGTCGGCGGAACCTCGGTCGGCGTCGGGGTGGGTGTCGGAGGTTCCGGGGTAGCCGTCGGTGCCGGCGTCGCGGTTGGCAGGACTGCCGTTGCGGTAGCAGTTGGCTCGGGCTCGGTTATCGGTTCGGGCGTTAGCGTAGCCGCAGGAGGGGGCACCTCGGTCGCGGTCGGCGAAGCCTGCACGACGTCGTCACCCTTGCCTTCGATCGTCTGCTCTGCTGCAGGGGTGATCTCGGGAGCCTGGGCTATCATGGTAGCCGCAACGCTATCGTTGACCAGCTTGTCGATGCTCGACTGGGTGGCCAGGGCGGATGCGACTTCTGTCTGGATTGCGGCGCTGTCCGGCAACGTTGAGTCGGCCGGCGTGTCCGAAGAACCGCAGCCTGCAGCGATGAAGAGCGCCAGTGTCGATGGCGCGAGAATTCCGATCAGCCGCCGCTTCGCAATAGTCCGATACATCCGCTGTTTCCCTCCAAGTGGCGTTCGTGTTCTACAGCCACTCTAGGGAAGGACGACGCAGCCAGCGGTTTCAGCGGTTACGGCCCGCCTGTAAATCAGACTACAGGGCCGTCGTCCGGTTCAATCCCGCCGCAAGTCAGGGATCTGATATGGCCGCTCGGGCAGATCCTTTGGCATGCTGCCGAGCTTGCCGTTGACGACGAGGCTGCCGAGCACTTCGCGGATGACGGTGACACCGAGCAGCGAGGTGATGTCGGCGACGTCGTAGGGCGGCGAAACCTCGACGATCTCCATGCCGACCAACCCTTCGCTGGCGATGCCGCGCAGCATGTGGAGCACCTCGCGCGGCGTCAAGCCACCGGAGACCGGCGTGCCGGTGCCGGGCGCGAAGGCTGGGTCGACCGAGTCGATATCGAATGACAGCCAGACGGCGTCGGCGTTCTTCCAGGCGATCTCCAGCGCGTGTTCGAGGACACGCTCGATGCCGTACTTGTCGATGTCGTCGACGGTAATCATCGCCGCGTTGCGGTCCCGCGCCGTCTTGAACCAATCGGGCACGCTGGACCAGCCGCCAACACCGATCTGGACGAGGTTCGTCGGTGGCGCGTTCGGGATATTCGTCGCGTGGAAGAAGGGCGAGCCGTGCATGCGCTCGTCGAGCGACTCTTCGGAGAGGTCAGCGTGGCGGTCGAAGTGGATGATTCCAATATTGCCATCGATGTAGGGCGAGATGCCCCGCACGTCGGGATAGCCAATGGCGTGGTCGCCACCGAGGACGACCGGGAAGACCTCGCGCTCGGCGATGAAGGAGAGCGCCTTGGCAATTTGGTCGAAGGACTTCTCCAGATTGGACGGGATGACCTGGATATTGCCGAGGTCGGCGCTCACCAGCGACCTGTTCAGATCGACGCCGAAGCCGGGATTGTAAGGCGACGTGCCAACCCGTCGTAGCGCCTCGGGACCGAAGCGCGTGCCGGGCCTGTAGGTCGTGCCGCCATCGTAGGGCGCGCCGACGTAGACGACATCCTGGCCGCCAAGCTCGCGGGCATCTTCGAGGTATTTCGCGCCGCCAAAGGGCTGGGCTATCGCGCCCCACCAGTCGCGGGCGAAGAGCGACATCTTGCGATCCCGGATGCTCTCGGCCGGTTCGATGCCATAGAGCCGCCGGGCTTCGTCGCGCTCGGCCCCGGTCGTGCCCTCCAGCGCATCCTGCGACTCCATTGCCCAGGTGCCCTGCAAGTCGGACCGTTGGAGCTTGCTGTCGTTATCGTTCGTCATCTAAACGCCCTCACCCCTGGTGTAGGGGATAGGTTCTAGGTTACAGGGGACAGCAGAAAAGACGGCTGGTCGATCCCCGGATTTCCTACAACCTACTCACTACTACCTACAAACTCTGCTATCCCCTAATACCTGACACCTATCACCTAATACGGCTTCTCAGGCGTTTCCGGCTGGCGGCCGAGCTTGCCGTTGACGACGAGGCTGCCGAGCACTTCCATGATGCTGTGCGCGCCAAGTAGCGCCGTGATGTCGGCGTGGTCGTAGGGCGGCGAGACTTCGACGATCTCCATGCCGACCAGTCCCTCGGCGGCGAAGCCACGCAGCATCCGCAGGATCTCGCGCGGCGTCAGGCCGCCAGCCACCGGCGTGCCGGTGCCGGGCGCGTAGGCGGGATCGACGACGTCAATATCGAAGGACAGCCAAACGGCGTCGGTGTTCTTCCAGGCGATCTCCAACGCGTACTCGATGATCCGCTCGACGCCATAGCGGTCGACATCGTCGACGGTGATGACCGTCGCATTGCGATCGCGTGTTTCGCGCAGCCCATCGCGCCCGCCGGCCCAACCGCCGATGCCGACCTGGACGAGGTTCGTCGGTGGCGCATTCGGGATGTTCGTGGCGTGGAAGAAGGGCGAGCCGTGCATCCGCTCATCCCAGCTGTATTCGGAGATGTCGGAGTGCCGATCAAGGTGAATGATCCCGATGTTGCCGTCGATGTAGGGTGACAGCCCCCGCACATCCGGGTAACCGATGGCGTGGTCGCCACCGAGGACGACCGGGAAGACTTCCCGCTCGGCGACGTAGGAGACGGCCTTGGCTATCTGGTCGAAGGACTTCTCGAGATTGGATGGAATCACCCGGATGTCACCAAGATCAACCATATCGAGCGAGCTCTTGAGGTTGACGCCCATGCCTGGGTTGTAGGGACTACCAACCTCGCTCGACATCTTCCGCAGCGCGGCCGGACCGAAACGAGTGCCGGGCCGGTAGGTTGCCCCGCCGTCGAATGGCGCGCCGAGGAAAGCAACGTGCTGGCTATCGAGGTCGCGGACATCTTCGAGGAAGTCGGTTGAGAGGAATGCGTCGGTCGAGGTGCGCCGGCCACGGGCGAAGAGACTGATCTTGCGATCCCGAATACTCTCGGCGGCTTCCAGGCCGAACTCGAGCAGTTCTTCTTGTCGATCGCGTTCTTCAGGACCTTCAAGATACTCCTGAGCCTCCATCGCCCAGGTTCCCTGAAGGTCCTCACGCCTGACCCTTCGGTCCTCCGCTTCGCTCACCGCAATCCCCCAACGCCAGAATAGTTGTCGTTGATTCGTCCAGCCACGCCGGGCAAGGTGTCGTTATCTAGGCGTGGCTCGCCCACTCTACACGTTCCGAGCGGACGGTGAAAAGGGCTACCAGCCATCGCGCTCGTGCGACCGTTGGTGAGCCACCGCGAGCAATTCGATCATCCGAAACTGCCGCCAGGCAATCGGCGCGACGACGACCCGCGTCAACAGTCGCTTCCGCCACCCGCGGGCGTGGATTGCGAACGACAGCTGGACGACGCCCGCGCCCGCATCCCGCACCCGCCAGCGCTCGACGATCCCGCCGAAGAGCCGGCCGCGATACCAGCGCTGCATGACCAGCCCACTCTCATCGTGGACGAAGCCACATTCAAACGTGATAGGCATCCAGCCCCACCGGGCATTGATCCGGGCCAGCGTCCTGTTCTCATGGGTATCCAGGATCTCGACGCCGTGGATGTGCGGCATCAGCCCCGGCCAGCAGGTCATCTCGGCGGCGAGATACCAAGCTTGGGCGGTGTAGGCGGGGAAGCGGCCCTCACCCCCGGCCCCTCTCCCAATGCTGGGAGAGGGGGAGCCAATCGGGGAGCGGGTCTGGTTGTTGCTCCTGTTCTTCTCCCCTCTCCCAGCATTGGGAGAGGGGGCTGGGGGGTGAGGGCTCTTCACTCTGCTATCCCCTATCACCTATTCCCTATACCCTGGGCGTCCCTTGACGCCCTCCACCAACTCGCACAAGATGCTCCAACACGTTCATGACACCAGAGAGGATACACAGACATGAGCCCGATTCAGACGAACCGGACGAACCTGGTCAGGATGTCGGTCACCGGAAATGTCGTCCATCCCAGATTCAATGCGCGGACACCGTACCGCATCTCGATCCACGGCGAGCCGCGGGTGCTGCCGGGCACCGGTGGTGTGACATACAACGTGCGTATTGGAACGCGGGTCGACAGTATCGTCGGGGATCACGTCGAACCGGGCATTTCGATGAAGCATCCGGATGTCGAGAGCAACGGCGGGCTGAACATCCTGGCCTGCATCGGCAACAAAGCCGAGGTGCTGACCGGCAAGGCCAGCGGCGATGTCGGCGTTGTGACCGGCAAGCACGGCGGGGCCGAACATGTCATGGTCGACTTCCCGGACGAGGTGCTGGAGAAGATGGCGCCGGGCGACCGCATCCTCGTGCGCGGTTTCGGCACCGGCCTGGAGCTGCCAGACTTCCCCGACATCAAGTGCATGAGCGTCGACCCTGACTTCTTCGAGGAGTGGATCACCGAAACACGCGATGGCAAGCTGGCGGTGCCGGTGACGCACAAGGTACCGGCCAGCGTCATGGGCTCCGGCCTGGGCCGGGACAACGCCTTCCGGGGCGACTACGACATCACGATGTTCGATCCCCAGATCGTCGCCGACTGCGGGCTGGAGACGCTACGACTGGGTGACTTGGTCGCGATCATGGACGCCGACTCGACCTATGGCCGCTACTACAACACCGGCTCGGTCACAATCGGGATCATCGCCCACGGTGACTCGATCATCGCCGGCCACGGCCCGGGTGTCACTTGTCTCCTGGCATCGCGATCCGGAGCGATTGAGCCGGTGATTGATGCGGGGGCGAATATTGCGGACATCCTT
>JAUIIK010000078.1 GCA_030431755.1 Chloroflexia bacterium | reverse complement strand
AGATAGTCGCGATGAACCTGCTGCACCAGCGTTGGATCGGTCAGATTCAGATGGTCGAAACACTGGTCGACCGATCCACCCCGCTGAAATATCAGCGTGCCGACCGCGCCGTCGCAGAGGACCGGGCCTTCCTGGAGCCGTTCGATGAATGGATGAGCCATATTTGTCCGTACCGCCTAGCGCAGCTCGACCGGGAGCAAACCAAGCATGGATTCTAGCATCGCGGCTATCGGGACCGTTGGCGTGTGCCAGGCTGCCACGCTGACGTGTACTATTCACTAGCCGCTACGAAACTGGCGGAACCACGCGTCGACAGAACCGTCTATCAGATCGCTCGTTATATGGATAAGGGTTGCCGTGCAGGAGCCCGAAGTAACAGTTGACGAAGATCTGCTGGTAAATCAGGCGAAAGCCGGAAGCCAGGCAGCGTTCGAAGCGTTGGTTCAACGATATGAACGCCAGATCTACGCATTTACCTATCGCATGATGGGCAACCCCGATGATGCGTTCGACCTTACGCAGGAGTGCTTCATTCGAGCGTATAAGAACCTCGATCGCACAAATGCCGAGCTCAACGTTTCAGCCTGGTTGCACCGCATCGCGTCGAACGCCTGTCTCGACCAGCTGCGCCGTCGCAAGCGCATTCGTTGGCTGCCGTGGGACACGCCGAAGCACGAACCGCTGCTCAATACCCACCCGACCGATGACCCGGAGCGGGTGGCCATGGCGGTCGAAAACACGAGCGATGTCCAGCAGGTGCTCAGCGCGATGTCGGAACGGAACAGGCAGGCGCTTGTTCTCAGGGAGTATGAGGGGCTGTCGACCAGAGAAATCGGCGAGATCATGGGACTCTCGCGGTCGGCAGTGAAATCGGTCTTATTCAGAGCTCGCGAGGAGTTTCGGCAGAGTTACCGGGAACTGATCGGCGAGCCACCGGCGTAGAGGTGACGGTGTGAGCGACGACAGCCGCTGCACAACCGAATATCGAGAGCTGATCTCGGCCTACATCGACGGCGATCTCGAGGCCGCCGAGCGCGATCTGCTGCTCGCCCACATTGCGGTGTGCTCCGAGTGCCGGGCGACGCTTGAGTCTTACCGCCGGATCGGCGGCTACGTGCGCTCCTTGCCGCGCGTTACCCCGCCTCCGGAGCTGCGCGATGCGATCTTCGCGGAGACGGTAAACTCGAACTCCCGCAAGATCTACCTCTTCTCCAGCAGACTGGGCTACTCGGTTGCGGCAATCGCTGCCGTCGCGCTCATCGTCATCGTCGCGGTCTACCTGCTCATCAGCGGCTATCAACGCTCGCTCGATCCAGAGGTCGTGGCTTCCCAGCCGGGCAACGGATTCCTGTGGCCACTCTCACGGCCGGTCGAGATCACCTTCAACAAGGAGATGGACCGCGAGTCGGTCGAATCGGCTCTGTCGATCGTCCCGGCCAGCGAGAAGGACCGCCTGACGGCAACCTGGGACGGCAATACGCTGGTTCTCGGCGCGAACCAGACGCTCCAACCGGCGTCGAGCTATTCAATACGCATAACGACCAACGCCCAGGATAAATGGGGCCAGAAGCTTGGCTCCGAGTTCGAGCTGCAATTCGAAACCAGCGAGACCTTCGCGTTGCAGACGCCCGAACCATTGCCGTCGGCGACGCCAACACCGCTCCCAACAGAGCCGCCCACGGCCACTGCCACTGCGACCGAGCCACCTCCGCCGACGGCGACGGATGCGCCCATTGTTGCTGGTCCGGACGAGCCAATGACTGAGCCCACAAGTGAACCCGTGGACCCGACGGCCACGCCAGTCCCGGCAGCGCCGACGAGCGCCCCGGCTGTTCCCACGCCACTACCGCCAGCCCCGACGGCCACGGCAGTGAGCGTCCCGCCGACGCCGACCGAGTCGCCGGTCGTTGATCCATCGCCAACTCCGACCGCCACGGCAACAACGACGCCCACTGCGACGCCGGCTCCGACCTGGACGCCACGGCCAGTACCAACCGCAACGCCGACGGCTGTGCCGCCAACGGCGACGGCCACCGAACCATTGCCGACCGCGACGCCGGACACGGTGCCGGTCAATGGCGCATTTGGCAACGTCTACTGGTCGAATGAGATCGTCCTGGAACGGCTTGGCGCGCCGGTTGCGCCGGCCAGCGCCGTCACCGGCGTCGAACTGGACTTCCAGCATGGCGCGATGCTCAGCCGATCAGACACAAGCCAAACCTACGTCCTTGAGAGCGTCACCGGTATCTGGAGCGTGTTGCCGTCTTCTTCCGAGTCGGCAGAGTCTGAGCCTGGCCCGCTCGCTGATACCTGGATTCCTGGCGGCAGCCTCGGCACCCTGTGGTCGAATGAAGCCTGGATCCAGGCATCGCTCGGCTACGCGCTCGCGCCCTCTGGCGCAGTCTTCGACTCGCAGATTCAGCAATTCGACAACGGCACGATGATGTTGAGCGCAAGTGGCCAGGTCTACGTCATCTACGATGGTGGCGGAACCTGGGAGCTCTACCCCGACCCCGGCGCCTGACCTCCGCGCCGCCAACCTGCCTGCGACACACCGGCATCAGGATCCGGCAACAACGACCAACGTGTTGTAGAGGGCGTGCGTCACAATCGCCGCGACGGTGCCGAGATACTTGCGTTCGAGCCCGAGGATCAAGCCAACGGGGAAGAGCGACGCGACGATCAGCAGCAAGTCGTACTGGACATGCAGCAGCGCAAAGACGAGCGACGTAAAGACAAGCCCGTACTTGGGCTGAAGCGCGCCGCGAAAGAGCGTCTCTTCACCGACAGCAGCGGTGATCCCCAGCATCAGCCCGTACTGCAAGCTCGTTTCGCCGCCGGTGATGCTGGTCACGGTCTCTTCGAGCCGCTCGACCGTGCCTGGTTGCATGTACTCGACCGCCATCACACTCAGCGCGCCGACGACCGCAAACGGAATGACGACCACTGCCGCGAACGCGCTCTGACCATAGCTGAGGCTACGAAGGCCGAGCCGGCGCACCGCTTGCGCTACATCGCGGCGCGTGCCAATTCCAATCAGGGCTAACGCGACACCGACCAGCACCAGGGCCTGGATCATCGCCTCGGCCACCTGGACCTGACTAATCTCCTCCTCGCCACGGTAGAAGAGCGCCAGGCGCACGATGACCAACCAGAGCAGCGCTACCAGTCCGACCCAGTCACGCGGCGCGGCGGCATTGAGCGGCAACAATCGGGCAACAACTGCCCTGACAGGCGGGAGCATGAGGAGCCCGAGCGTGCTGCCCGCTGACAGCAGTGCGAACCCGGCGATTGTCGCGTTGTCCCGGTCTGTCGCCAGCAGCAACGTGCCAAACACGACCAGAATGAGCGCCACTGACGCGCCGGCAACCCGTACTCCAGCCCGGCTGCGCTCGTTCACAAGCACGGCGTCGATCGCATAGATCACGCCGATGATGGACGCCGCGAGGAACAATCCGCCGATGAGTGCTGACATTCTGTAGGTTCCCCGCGTCTCTCTCGTTGCTTCGCACGATGGCCCGGTGAAGTGTATCGACCTGCGCCCGGTATACTGACCGTCGGAAGCAGTGGTGGAAGGAACGGCTATTGTCTAGAGAGCCTCGACGCGGCCTGGGGCGCGGTCTCGACGCGCTGATCACATCCGAAGCAGCGGATGAAAGCGGCGTCGCAACGGTCGATATCGACAGCCTTGAACCCAACCCGTTGCAACCGCGCTCGGAATGGGACGATGAGCGGCTCGCAGAGCTGGCGCGTTCTATCCGGGAACACGGCGTCATTCAGCCACTCATCGTGACACGCGGTGTCGGGCGCAAGCCGTTCCAGATCATCGCCGGTGAACGCCGCTGGCGCGCGGCACAGCTCGCCGGGCTACGCGAGGTGCCGGCTCTCGTACGCGATGTCTCAAGCATGGAAGCCCTCGAGCTCGCGCTCGTCGAGAACGTCCAGCGAGCCGACCTGAATCCGATCGAGGAAGCGCTGGCGTTTCGGCAGCTCGTGACCGAGTTCGGGTTGACCCAGGAGAAGGTCGCCGAGCGTGTTGGCAAGAGCCGCTCGGCAGTCGCCAACACCCTGCGGCTGCTCGATGCGCCCGAGGAAGTCCGAGCCGCCGTCTTACGTGGTGTGATCTCCGCCGGGCATGCGCGCGCGCTGCTGGCAGCCGACGGCCGCGACGCGCAGCTCCGACTTCTTGAACAGGTCATTGAACGCGGTCTGAACGTGCGGCAGACCGAACGACTTGTCGCCGCCGGTGAGCGCCAGGAAGAAACGACGCAAGTCGTTGACAAACCTGCACTGTCGCCGGACGAACGCGCGGTCTTGAACCGCCTCCAGCAGCACCTCGGCACGAAAGTCGACTTCAACCGTGGCCGCGACGGCGGTCAGATCGTCATCCACTACTACTCCGACGAGGAGCTGAACGGCATCCTGGAGCGGATCGGCGCGGCCGATCCGGACGCCTGAGCAGCGGTGGCAGCCGTCCAATAGCTGCGGCGCTAGCCGAGCAAGCGGGCGGACATCTTGTTGAGCTGCTCATCGAGAGTCGGCAGCAATTCACTGATCGGGACCCGCACCTGCTCCATCGTGTCGCGGTCGCGCACCGTCACGGCATTGTCATCCAGGGTGTCGAAGTCAACTGTCACGCATAGCGGCGTGCCAATCTCGTCCTGGCGCCGGTAGCGTCTGCCGATGTTCTGCGTTTCGTCGTACTCGGCGACGTACCGCTCCCGCACCTTGTCGAAGACCTCGCCGGCAGTTCCGGCCAGCTCCGGCTTGCGCGATAGCGGCAGCACAGCAACCTTGTACGGCGCGACCTCTGGCACGAAGCGCATGACCGTCCGGCTCGACGCCTTGCCGTTGGCGTCGACCGTCTCCTCTTCGGCGTAGGACTCGATTAGCACGATGAGCAGTAGCCGGTCGACGCCAAAGGTCGGCTCGACGACATGCGGGATAAAGTGGCGATCATTGGCCTGGTCGAAGTAGGTCAGGTTCGTTCCGGAGCCTTCCTGGTGCATCCGCAGGTCATAATCGCCCCGATAGGCCAGCCCGGTCAGCTCCTTCCAACCAAAGGGGAAGAGATACTCCAGGTCAACCGTGCGCTTCGAGTAGTGGGAGAGCTCGTCCGGCTCGTGTTCGCGCGCGCGCAAATGCTCGGCGCTGATGCCGAGTGAGCGCACGAATGCTTGCTGCTCTTCCAGCCACTCCTCGAATACCGGTTCCCAGTTGTCGCCGTCGATGAAGTACTCGATCTCCATCTGCTCAAGCTCGAGCAGGCGAAAGATGAAGTTCCCGGGCGTCACCTCGTTACGAAATGCCTTGCCTATCTGGGCGACTCCGAAGGGAATGCGCTGGCGACTGGAGAGCTGAATGTTGCGGTACTGCATGAAGATCGACTGGGCCGTTTCGGGCCGCAGGTAGACCTCCGTCGCCGACTCGTCAACCGGACCGATCTGCGTCTGGAACATGAGGTTGAACTTGCGCGCCGGCGTCCAATCGTAGTTGCCGCAGGTCGGGCACTTGATCTCATGCTCGGTGATTAGCGCGTTGAGCTCCTCGACGCTCTTGCCGTCGGCGTTGATGCCGACGCGATCTTCGATCAGCGTGTCCGCGCGAAAGCGGCTGTTGCAGACGCGGCAGTCGATCTCCGGGTCGTTGAACTCGGAAACGTGGCCGCTGACCTCCCAGACACGCGGATTGAGCAGAATGCTGCCGTCCATACCGACGATATTGGCGCGCTGGTGAACAAAGCGCTGCCACCAGAGATCCTTGATGTTGCGGCGCATCTCCGTGCCTAGTGGCCCATAATCCCAGGTGTTCGCCAGCCCGCCGTAGAGCTCGCTCCCCTGAAAGACGAAGCCGCGCCGCTTGGAAAGCGACACAATCGTATCCATCGACACCTGCGGCGCTCGCTCATCGGCCACGGTGACCTCCGTTCTCGCTATCTATAGCGTGCGGTGTTGTAAATCGTCGGTTATCGCGAGCGGCAACCTACTGGACAGCGGCAGGCTCGGACTCGGTAACGACCTCGGCTGCCGCGGAATCCTTCCGCAGCTGGTCGGCCAGATCTTCGTAGACCTGAGTCGTCGAGATACTGACGTGGCCGAGCAGTTCCTGGACATCGCTCAGCTCGCGCCCGTCAAGGATCTGATGCGCCGCGAATGAGTGCCGCAAGGTATGCGGCGTGATGTCCTCGAAGCCGGCGTGTTCGGCGTAGGTCTTCAGAATGAGCCAGAAACCTTGCCGCGTCAGGCGCTTGCCGCGATGGTTGAGAAAGAGCGCTTGCTCCGGCGTGCCATCGGCATTCGTCGCCGGTTCGCGTTCGCCGAGGTAGGCGCGGATTGCTTCGATATCGGCGAGGCTGATCGGCGCAAGCCGTTTGCGCCCCTTGCGGCCGGCCATGACGCCGGGCACATCGTCGACGCGCACATCTTCAACATTCAGGCTGACAAGCTCCGAGACGCGTATGCCCGTCGCGTACAGCAGGCGCAGCATCGCGAGATCGCGGGTCATCTCGTCGCCCTCGGTGATCTCAGGCTGTGCCAGCAAGCGGTCAATCTCTTCGCGCGTTAGCGCCCGGGGAATGGACTTGGCAACTTTCGGCGTCGTCATCTCGGACGAAGGATCTGATCGGACAATCTGCTGATCGACCAGGTAACCGCAGAAGGTGCGTGTTGCCGCCGTCTTCCGAGCAACCGTCGACGCCGCATATTCGCGCTCACGCAAGTGGATTTCGAACGCTTTGACATCCTCGTGGCTGAGGACGGTCCAGGCCGGCACCTTCCGCGTCTCTTGCATGAAACCCAGGAATTGCCGGAGATCGTTCCCATAAGCAGAGACTGTGTTATTCGAGAAACCTCGCTCAGTAGCAAGCTCGCTCAGAAAGCGGTCAACAACATCTTGCACGACTACGTCCGTCCCGTCGTGTCCCCCGAGCCGCACGGAACCCGGCTGGCAGCATTAAGGTTCGTCTGGCATACCCCACCGGTATGAGTCTAGAGCAAATCGGCAGCCGGCGTGTAGTCCAGGTCGAATGCTTCTGCGACGGCCGAGTAGGTTACCTTGCCCCGGTAGGTGTTCAAACCGGGCAGCAGCGCGGCGTTATGGCGCAGCGCGTCCAATCCCTGACCAGCCAGCGCGAGGCCGTACGGCAACGTGACGTTCGAGAGCGCCAGCGTGCTAGTGCGTGGCATAGCGCCTGGCATATTGGTCACGCAATAGTGCGTCACACCGTCGACCTTGTAAATTGGATCGCTATGGCTGGTCGGCCGGGCCGTTTCGACACACCCACCCTGATCAATGGCCACATCGACGATAACCGAACCTTCGCGCATCGTCGAGACCATTTCCGCAGTCACAAGTTTTGGGGCCTTCGCGCCCGGGATCAAGACCCCGCCGATGAGCAGGTCACACTCTGCCACGGCATTCGCGATGGCTGTGCGGTTACTCATCAACGTCGTCAGACGGCCGTGGAGCACGAGATCGAGGAATCGCAGACGCTCGGCGGAGATATCGAGGATCGTGACGTTCGCGCCCAGCCCGAGCGCCATCTGCGCGGCATTCGTGCCGACGATGCCGCCGCCGATAATCACCACATCACCCGGCGGGACGCCCGGCACGCCGCCCAGCAGCTTGCCGCGCCCGCCAAGATACTTGGCGAGGTAGTGCGCTCCGACCTGAGTCGCCATGCGCCCCGCGACCTCGCTCATCGGCGAGAGCAGTGGCAGCGACCTGTCAGGCAGCTCGACTGTCTCATAAGCGACCGCGGTCACACCGCGATCAATGAGCGCGTGGGTCAGGTCCTTTTCGGCGGCGAGGTGGAGATAGGTGTAGAGGATCTGGCCGTCCCGCATGAGTTCGTATTCCGAGGAGATCGGCTCTTTGACCTTGACAATCATGTCGGCGCGTCCCCAGACGTCGCCGGCCGCGTCGATCAGGGTTGCTCCAGCCGCGGAGTACTCTTCGTCGCTGAAGCCGCTACCCGCGCCGGCTGACGCCTCGACGAGCACATCGTGGCCCCGCGCGACATACTCGGCAACGCCGGCCGGGGTCGTCGAGACCCTGTTCTCGTTGTCTTTGATCTCCTTCGGAACACCGATTAGCATCGCCGCACCGCTTCCCTTCCCAGTCCCTTTGTTTGCGCCCGGCGCGCCCGCCGGAACGACTCGGGATTCTAGCACAGGGCCCGACCCTGCCTTTGCTCAATTTTCAGGACTATTCGCGTAACCGGATCGTTGACTGACGCTTCTTACGATGGGTACCATCCATAGAGGTTGGGCGTCGCTTCGCCGGCCAATTTTGATCCGGCGTCCGGTCCTCGGCGGGCGCGCCTGAAAGAACGTAGAAATCATGCTTACGGCGCTACTGATCGTTCCGATCCTGACATTCCTGATCTTCGTCCACGAGCTCGGCCACTACACCATGGCCCGCCGCGCCGGGGTCAAGGTCGAGGAGTTCGGTTTCGGCTTGCCGCCACGCCTCTGGGGTATCCAGCGCGGCGAAACGATCTGGTCTATCAACTGGATACCGCTTGGCGGCTTCGTCCGGGTACTAGGCGAGGACGGCAAGGACTTCTCCGACCGCAGCATGCAGGCCAAGACTGCCGGCCAGCGCGCGCTCTTCCTCAGCGCCGGCTCGATCATGAACTTCATCACCGCGCTCGTGCTGATCGCCGTGATGCTCATCGCCCATGGCGAACGCACCACCAACCTCTACATCACCGATGTCTCGCCGGATTCGCCGGCAGCTGCAGCCGGGCTCCTCCCCGGCGACCACGTGGTCGAAGTCGACGGAAAAGAGTCGGACTCGACAGCCGACTTCCGCGACGCCACAAACGCAAGCATCGGCGAGGAAATGAGCGTCACCGTCCAGCGCGGCGAACAGGTTGAGACCTTCACGCTGGTGCCGCGTGAGAATCCGCCAGCCGGCGAAGGTGCCGCTGGCGTTCGCATCGGAGACGCGCCGATCGCCGACATCGTTGTGGACGACGTGCCGGCTGATTCACTTGCGGCGTCCTTTTTCGAGGCCGGCGACACGGTCGTCAGCATCGGCGACACGCAGGTCGTTGACGAGATTACCTACAACATTGGCATCACCAACAACCTCGGATCCTCGGTTCCCGCGATCGTCGAGCGCGACGGCGTCGAGACGGCGATAACGCTCGATCTTCCGACTGAACTGCCCGAAGATGGGTCGCCGACGCTCGGCGCGAGTGTCGTCGCCAACGTGCACTTCGAGCGCGTCGGCGTGCTCCGCGCGATCCCGATGGCGTTCGTGCAATTCGTTGATTTCATCCGCCTCATGTTCGAGGGGCTGGTCATGATCCTCAACGGCGAGGTGCCGTTGTCCGACGTCGCCGGCCCGATCGGTATGGGTCAGTTGACCTCTGAAGTCGTCGAGGAATCGACTGTGCCAAGCTGGGTAGCCGTACTGACGATCATGATCGTCCTGTCGCTCAACCTCGGGCTCCTGAATCTTCTGCCGCTGCCGGCGCTCGACGGCGGGCGGCTGCTCTTTGTGCTGATCGAGGTGCTCCGGCGCGGCAAGCGGGTCGCGCCAGAAAAGGAGGGGCTGGTCCACATGGTGGGCCTTGTCGTCCTGCTCACATTCATGATTGCCGTCGCGTTTGTCGATATCGACCGGATTATCAGCGGGCGGTCGCTCATACAGTAAAGTAGACATGTGCCGGGTGCGCTGCCCGGCCGGCTTGCGACCGAGCCTGCAAAGCACCTGGAGGAACACCACATGTCCTTGCTCGCACCGCGCCGCCTGACGCGACCGCTCTACGTCGGTGATGTTCGCATCGGCGGCGGCGCGCCCATTGTCGTCCAGTCAATGACGACCACAGACACCCGCGATGCCAAAGCGACACTGCGACAGATCTCCGAGCTGGCCGACGCTGGCTGTGAAATCGTCCGCGTCGCCGTCCCGAACCGCGAATCCGCCGCCACCTTGCCCGATATCGTCCCGCATTCGCCGGTGCCGCTGATTGCCGACATTCACTTTGAATACACGCTTGCACTGAAAGCGCTCGACGCCGGAATCCACGGACTCCGGCTCAACCCGGGTAACATCCGCAAGCCCGAGAATGTTCGAGCCGTCGTCCGTTCGGCAAAGGAGCGCAACGTCCCGATCCGCATCGGCGTCAATTTCGGCTCGGTGCCGCCGATGTCGAAGGAATTCGTCGATGAGATGGCCGAAGAAGGCGCAAGCCAGATCGAGCTCATCGCCGAGCACATGGTGCGCACCGGCGAGGGCCACATCAAGATCCTCGAAGACCTCGACTTCAACAACATCAAGATCTCGCTCAAAGCCTTCGAGGTACCTGTCCTGATCGAGGCCTACAAGCGCATGGCGCCGCGCAACTCCTACCCATTCCACATCGGCGTCACCGAGGCCGGCACGCCGCGCACCGGGACCATCCGCTCCTCGGTCGGACTCGGCACGCTGCTCTCGCTCGGGCTCGGCGACACGATGCGCGTCTCGTTGACGACCGATCCGGTCGAAGAGGTCTTCGTCTGCTACGAGATTCTCAAGAGCCTTGGCTTGCGCGAGAAAGGCGCAACGATGGTCGCCTGCCCGACCTGTGGCCGGCTCGAAGTCGACCTCTTTACCCTGGCAGATCGCGTCGATGAGTATCTCCGCACAGTTGAAGAGCCGATCAAGGTTGCCGTCATGGGTTGCGTAGTGAATGGCCCCGGTGAGGCCAAGGACGCCGATATCGGCCTCGCCGCCGGGCGTGGCAAAGGGGTCATCTTCCGCAAGGGCGAGATCATCCGCCGCGTCGATGAGGATGAGATGTTCGATGTGCTCAAGGCGGAGATCGACCAGCTTATCGCCGAACGCCGCGCAGAAGGCGAGCTTGTCCCCGCCTAGTCCGAGCGCTCGAAGAGCGGCAGTCTAATCTCGAACGCGGAACCTTCGCCGACGGCACTGTCGACATCGACGCTACCGCCATGCGCCTGGGCGACATGCTTGACGATGGCCAACCCGAGCCCCGTGCCAGGGCGCGAGCGCGACCGGTCCACCTTGTAGAAGCGTTCCCAGATTCGTTCGAGATCGTCTTCCGGAATCCCGACGCCGCTATCTGCGACGACAAAGCGCACGTCCGATGCACAGCGCGCGACCCTCAGCTGGACGGTGCCGCCGCCGCCGGTATGGGCAATCGCATTGCTTACCAGGTTGATGAGCGCTTGTTTCACGCGACGCTCGTCGGCGTGAACCGCGATACGCTCGTCCTGCGCCCGCGACGAGAGCGCAATCTGATGCCGCTCCGCAATGGGGCGCATGCGCTCCTCGACCTCCCGCACCAATTCGACAGCGTCCGTCTCCCGACGCCGTAGCGGGGTCCGGCCGGACTCGAGCTGCGTCAGCTGGAGCAAGTCTTCGACGAGCGCGGACATCGAATCGAGCTCTTCGTCGATCTTCTCCAGAAATCGCAGCTGCTCGGGGTGGCTGGTGCCCATGTCGATGATCGTCTCGGTAAGGATCTTGACGGTCGAGAGCGGCGTGCGGAGCTCGTGCGACACGTTGGCGACGAAATCCCGGCGTAGCGTTTGCAGTCGCGCCAGTTCGGTCACGTCGCGCATCACGACGACCGCCTCGGCAGGCTCCAATGCGACACGGGCGAAGATCGCATCGACTACGCGGTCCTCGCCGGGGATGTCGATATTCCGGCGCGCTTCGGTTCCATAAGCCAGACACTCCGCCAAGGCGTCGCTCGCCTCGTGGTCGCGCACTGCGGCGATGAACGACCCCCTGACGGGGTTGCGGCCGCCCAGTAGAGTCGCAGCAGCGACATTGGCATAGTTGACCATCCCGGACACGTCAACGAGCATGACGCCGTCTGATAGCCGGTCGAGCATCCTGATCTGGCTGTCGGTCTGAGTTCGCTCGCGCTCGATCGTCAAGCGCTCGGCGGCCAGCCAGCGAGCCAGGGTCGAGTGAGCATCATCGATTTCGTCAAATGTGCCGGTCGCTTCGAGCAGCGGGTAGGAGAGCGCCGCCGGCCGCGAGGGCATGCCGGCAAGCTCATCGAGCCTGCGGATGGCATTGCGGGAGAAGAAGAAAGCGGTCGCAGCCGCGCCGCCTGCGCCAATGAGCAGCGCCCAACCGACGCTACCGACGGCCAGCCCAACGAGGACGGCCAACGCAAGCACCGCCACGGGTGAAAGGAACTGAAGACGCAGTCCCACAACGTAGCCTAACCTTCGAAGCGGTAGCCGACTCCGCGCACGGTTACGATGCGTTCAGGCTTCGACGGATCGGATTCGATGGCCTCGCGCAGCGCGCGCACGTGGACGTCGACGGTGCGCTCGTCGCCCACATAGTCGCTCCCCCACGCGCCGTCGAGGAGCTGCCGCCGCGACAGCGCCAGATCGCGGTTGCGGACGAAGAACGCCAGGAGGTCGAATTCGCGTGGCCTGAGCGTCAGCTCGTCGCCGTCCAGCCAGACGCGCCGGGCGTCCGGCGAAATCCGCAGATTCCCGGACTCCGCGACCGCTGTGACCGGCGGGCTGAGCTCCCCGCTGCCACGCCGTAGCAGCGCCCGCACGCGCGCCTGAAGCTCGCGTAGGCTAAACGGCTTGGTGATGTAATCGTCCGCGCCAATCTCCAGGCCGAGAACACGGTCGACCTCCTCGCCGCGTGCCGTCAGCATCATGATCGGCACGCTCGAATGGGTGCGGACCCTGCGGCAGACCTCGAAGCCATCGAGACCTGGGAGCATGACATCCAAGATTACGAGGTTGGGAGGATCGTTCGATATGCGCTGGATCGCGCCGTGACCTTCATGTTCGACGATGACGTCATAGCCCTGGCGCTCGAGATTGAACTTCAGCGCCTCGGCCAGATTCTTCTCATCTTCCACGACCAGGACAGAGGTAGTGCCCATCCAGCCTTCCTTCCTGCCCCTAATTCTACGTCCGATGACCATTCCAATGCTCTTTGGCATAGGCTTATGGCAAGCATCGCCTGTGCTCATTAGGAAATGATTAGGGGTTTGTGTAGCGTGTTGAATCGGCTGGCCGCCGTCGGGATGTGCGCCTGGGATCATTTCCTGGTTTGCCACGACTACCCCGGACCTGGCGAGTACACCATCGTGACACATGAGTTTGAACAGGCTGGCGGCACAACCTCCAACACCTGCGCGGCGCTCGGCCTGCTGGGCTTCGCGCCAGTCCTAGCCTCTTGCATCGGCGACGACGTTTATGGCGCTGCCATCGTCGACTCGCTTGCTCAAGCGGGCTGCGACACCTCCGCCATACTCACCGTCGCGGGCGCGCCGACCGACCGCTCACACATCGTCATCTCGGGCTCCGGCGACGACCTCGACCGAACGATCTTCTGGATTCAGGGCGCGCGTCCGGCTGCCGGCGCGCAGTTTCCGGTCGACCGGCTGCTGGAGCACCGGTGGGTGTTGCTCGACGTCGACGATCCGCGCCTGCGCCAGTTCTGGCTGGACCTGCCGGCCCACCGCAGCCCGCGCACCCGCATCATCGGCACGATGATCTATCTCGTTGACATCCCGCGCGCCGACGGCTGGCGGCAGGCGATGCAACACGACATCATATTCGGAAACCGCCGCGAGTTCCTGGCATTGACCGGGACGTCCGACCTCGACGAAGCCATCCGCACCGCACAACGGGAGCTGGCCGGCAACGCCTGCGAAGCGCTCTACATTAGTCTCGGCCCGGAAGGCTCACTCGCGATCCGCCAGGCTGGCACGACGCACATGCCGGCGTTTGCAATCGATGCTGTCGATACGACCGGCGCTGGCGACGCCTTCGCTGCCGGGTGCATCTGGGGCATTCTGGAAAACCTGGACGACGAGGAGATCCTGCGACGCGGCAACGTGATCGGCGGCCTGGCCTGCACTGCCCTCGGCGCGCGTGCCGGCCTCGTCGCGCGCGCGGACGCCGAAGCAGCGCTCGCATCTCTGCCAGTGCGCGGCGTCGATGCCTGATCTATCGCGCCACGACCTCGCGGCCCTGGCTCGCGATGCCGGCCTGACCGTCACCGGCGTAACGACCCCGGAGCCCTTCGACGGCGACCGCGAGTACATCGCCGACCATATCCAGCGCGGACACACCGGCGGCATGGACTGGTTCACCACCCAGCGGGCCGCCGAGTCTGCTGATCCGCGCACGCTGCACACGACTGTCCAGTCCATCGTCTCCGTCGGCGTGCCGTTCTGGGCCGGGCGGCATGAACCACCGGACGACGGCGTGCTACGTGGCCGCATCGCCCGCTACGCCTGGGGGCGCGATTACCACCGTGTCCTACGTCGCCGCATGGAACGGCTGGTGGAATCGATTGAGACGGCCGTCGGAAGACCGGTTGAAGCGCGCACGCTTGCCGACACCGCGCGCGCCTTTGACCGCGCCATTGCTCGGCGCTCCGGCGCCGGCTGGACCGGCAAGAACAGCATGGTGATCGTGCCGGGCCACGGGAGCTGGGTGATGCTCGGGGAGCTCTATCTCGACATCGACCTCGTGCCCGACCTGCCGCTCAACCGCAACTGTGGCCGTTGCGCGATCTGTATCGACCGCTGCCCGACAGGGGCGATCATCGAGCCCTATCGCATCGACGCCCCGCGCTGCATCTCCTATCTCACCATCGAGGAACGCGGGCCGATTGACCGGGCGCTACGGCCGCTCACGGGCGATTGGGTCTTCGGCTGTGATGTCTGCCAGGAGGTCTGTCCCTATACGCAAGCCGCGCAGCCCGTCGACGACGCCGATTTCGCGCCAGCCACCGTCGAGAACGTCTTCCCGTCGCTCGAACTGCTCGCCACAATGGATCACGACACATACGTCGCCCACTTCGCCGGCACAGCCGTCACCCGCGCCAAACGCCGCGGTCTGGCTCGCAACGCCGCCGTCGCGCTCGGCAATTCGAGTAATGCGAGGGCAGAACCAATCCTTGTCGATATGCTCGCCGGGCACGACGAGCCACTGGCGCGTGGTCATGCCGCATGGGGCCTGGCGCGTCTACTAGGCGCTAACGCGTGTCCGGTGCTCGAGAGGCATCAACGAACAGAATTGGACGCCTACGTGCGCGACGAGATCCACTTCGCGCTAGCCGAAATGCTCGCCTGAGCGTCGCCTGCCAGTCACGGGAAACGGCAATCTCGGATATAATCGCGCGAAGTGCTTTCCCGGGCACCATCACGGTCGCGACGATGCTGTATTTCCGCACCTCGGACGGGCGACTCCGCCAACCCGCGGCCCGGCATCGGCGTACCTACCAACAGAGAGAGTGAACACCGAGTCACTATCGCGCAGGCAGGAGGGTATCTGAATGAAAGAGTATGACGCAGCAAAGATCCGCAACATCGGATTGATGGCCCACGGTGGCGCCGGCAAGACGTCATTGGCAGAGGCGATGCTCTTTTCCTCCGGCGCGATCTCCAGGCTCGGACGCGTCGAGGATGGCAACACGACCTCGGACTGGGATCCAGAAGAGGCCAAGCGGGGCATGTCGATCAACACCTCGCTCGTCCCGGTCGAGTGGAACGACCACAAGCTCAACATTGTCGACACGCCCGGCTATGCCGACTTCGCCGGCGAGGTCATTTCGGCCGCCTCAGCAGTAGATCTGGCGGCGATCCTGCTCGACGCATCATCCGGCGTCGAAGTCGGCACAGAGTACGCCTGGCGCTATGCTGAGGACCGCAACCTACCGCGCGTGCTCATCGTCAATAAGATCGATCGCGAGAACGCCAGTTTTGCCAACACGCTCGCGTCGGCCCAGGCCAATTTCGGCAATGTCGTCGCGCCGCTCTACATCCCGCTTGGCGAGGAATCCGCATTCCGCGGCGTCGTCGACCTGCTGGCGATGCAAGCGATCATCTTCAGCGACGACACATCGGGCGACGCTACGACCGAAGAGGTCCCCGCAGACATGCTCGACGAGGCTGAGACCTACCGCCTTGAGCTGGTCGAGTCAATCGCCGAGAACGACGAAGACCTGATGATGAAGTACCTCGAAGACGAGGAGCTCACCGTCGATGAGCTGCGCGCGGGCCTGAAGTCCGCCGTGGCCTCTGGCGACATCGTGCCCGTCTTCGTCACTGCCGCGACGACCAACCGCGGCGTCAAGCTGCTCCTCGACACACTCACGGCAATTGCCCCCGCGCCCGGCGCACGCGTCGCCACGGATGCCGCCGGCGAGGAGATCACGCTCGACCCGGATGCCGGCGAACCGACAGCCATCTTTGTCTGGAAGACGATCGCCGACCCATTCGTCGGCAAGTTGAGCTACTTCCGCGTCGTCTCAGGGACGGTAAGCTCCGACAGCCACCTGCAGAACGCCAACCAGGACGAAGACCAGCGCCTCGGCCAGCTCTTCGTGTTGCGCGGCAAGGACCAGATCAACGCGCCCAAGCTCAGCGCCGGCGACATTGGCGCAGTCGCGAAGCTCGATGAGACGCACACGAGCGACACGCTGACCGACCCATCCCGGTTGGTCACCCTGCCGGCAATCGACTTCCCCGCCCCGCTATTCGCCGCGGCAGTCTCGCCACGCACCAAAGCCGACCTCGACAAGATGGGCCAGGCGCTCACTCGTTTGGCCGAGGAGGACCCGACGATCTCGGTCACCCGCGATAGCGATTCGGGCGAGACGATCCTGACCGGCCTGGGTGAATCGCACGTCCAGATCGCGCTCGAAAAGGTCGCCCGCAAGTTCGGCGTCAACGTCGACTTCGAGCTGCCGAGCGTGCCCTATCGCGAGACGGTCCTAAAGACTATTGAGGGTGTCGAGTACAAACACAAGAAGCAGACCGGCGGCCACGGCCAGTACGGCCACGTCTACCTCTCAATCGTGCCCATCGACAACGGCTTCGAGTTCGAAGAGACCATCTTCGGCGGCGCGGTGCCGCGCAACTACATCCCTGCCGTCGAAAAGGGCGTGCGCGAGGCGCTCGACGAAGGCGTCCTCGCCGGCTTCCCGGTCACAAACATCAAGGTCGTGCTTACCGACGGTTCATATCACTCGGTAGACTCCTCGGAGATGGCCTTCAAGCTGGCAGCTTCCCAGGCGTTCAAACGCGCCCAGGAGCTGGCCAACCCGATCCTGCTCGAACCAGTCAACGCCTTGGCCGTCACAATCCCGGACAGCTACACCGGCGACGTCATGAGCGATCTGACGAGCAAGCGCGCCCACGTGACCGGCATGGTCCCCGGCGAAAACGGTTCATCGACCATCGAGGCGACGGTGCCGGCAGCCGAGATCCAGCGCTACGCGACCGATCTCCGCTCGATCACCCAGGGGCGTGGAACATTCACGACAGAGTTCTCGCACTATGACCAGGTGCCGTCCCACCTTGTGGACTCTATCGTCGCGGCACGCAAGGAGCAGGAGGCCGCCCTCGTCTAACGCGAGCACGACATTCGACGCGCTCGTCAAGGCAATCTCGGCCGGCGCGGACTGGGCCGTTTCCAGCGAACGGCCCGCTGCGCCGACGTCGGGCAAGCCCGCGAGGGGCGCGCACGACGTCATCCTCGTCTTCGACGGAGGCTCGCGCGGCAATCCCGGCGCAGGCTACGGCAGCTTCACCTACAAGGGCAGCGTCGTGCGCTGGCAGACGCACATCGAGTTTCCGGGCACGACGACGAACAACCAAGCTGAGTACATGACGATGATCGCGGGCCTACGGGCGATCATCTTCGACTGCCAGGCGCTCGGTATGGGACCTGAGAGCTTGTCAGTCGAAGTGCGCTCGGACTCGCAGCTCGTCGTCAACCAGCTCAACGGCAAGTGGAAGATCAAGAATCAGGGCATGCGCCGGCTGCATGGCGAGTCAGCGGAGCTACTCGACCGCTTCAAGCGCTGGACGCTCACCTGGCACTCCCGCAAGGAGTCGGTGCGTATACTCGGCCACTAACCGGCTCGCGCAGAGACCGGTTCCCGTTGCCAGACGCCGCGGAATCTGGAGAGCTACTACACGTGATGCCACGGTCCACGCGAATTCTGATGGGGTTTGTCGCCATGCTACCCGCGCGCTTTCTCTTCAGGCGCGAGAAACGGAGCTCGCGGGAGCGCGATGCGGCGGCCGACGACCTCTTCGAGGCAATCCGCATGTTCGTCGCAACGACGGCGACACTCAAGCCCGAGTGGAGCGCGGCGTGGGACGAGCGCGCCGACGCAGACCTGCCACCGAAATACCAACCCGACCAGTATCTCTACCCCCGCGCCACCCAGGCAGCGATCGACGCGAAGTTCGCCCGCAGTCTGCTCTACCAGAACCGTTGGAACTCGCAGATCAAGCCACTGTTCGACACCTACGAAGCCGAGACCTGGAGCCAGGTGCGCGCCACCATCGAACGCTGGCCGGCGACGCTCCTGACCGTTCGTGAGACACACCTTGCGGCGTTCCATGCGGAGGAAGTCTCCTGGATCGACCGCGCCGTCGAGGGCCTGGATGAAGCGCGCTATCACCTACGCAATGCGGAGCAAGCGGACACGCCCACCCACGAAGTGATCGCCTCCTCAACCTTCCAGGCACTCTACAGCGCCATGCAGCTCTCCGAGACGATGCTCGACGGCCTGCGGCGCGAGGCGCAGGAACGCTAGCCTCGTTCCGCGCGAGCCAATGTGTTGTACGCCCATGCAAAGCATGTTATCCTAGCGCTTACGTTCAGGGGCGGTTAGCTCAGCTGGCTAGAGCGCTACGTTGACATCGTAGAGGTCACTGGTTCGAGTCCAGTATCGCCCACCAATCTCATCCAAAGTACAGGCTATGACCGGGACACCGGCATGCGGCCCGCCCGTCAGAGATACAGATCCACCGGCTGAGAGATCTGTTCGACGCGACCGCAACCCGACCACCCGCGAGTTGGCACGTGAACGGCTCAAACCGCGAGCGTGTCCGGACCGCCCCCGTTAGCAGGCGTCTGAGCAGCGGCGCACGTCGCTGGAATCAGGGTGGAACCACGTTGGACATCGCGCTCCACCGTCCCTGTCGGACGGTGGTTTTTTTGTGCCTATCGCACGCTGTGCAGGAGAGGAGCAGCTGGCCGTGATCCCACAATCATGCCGCCCCACTACCGCAGGCACAGCCTGTGCAGTTTGAGTGACAAACGCCGTCGCTAGCCTCGCTGCTAGCGCTCAACCGAAAGGACAACCACCATGGTTGAAGCTCAACCCGAAATGAGCGAACTCGACGACATCGAGGTCGATGTCGCCAACGATGAACAATACGAACTGGCACGCATGCGGCACTCCGCCGCGCACGTCATGGCCGAAGCTGTCCGCGAGATCTTTCCCGACGTGCAGCTCGCCATCGGACCGGCAATCGATGACGGCTTCTACTATGACTTCGGCCTGCCGCGCTCGCTGACGCCGGACGACCTCGAAGAGATCGAACTGCGGATGAGGGACCACATCGCCGCCGCCGAGGAGTTCGAGCGGGCCGAGCTTTCACGCGAGGAGGCGCTGGAGACCTTCAGCGATCAGGAGTACAAGCTCGAACTGATCCGCGACCTGCCAGCAGGCGAGGTCATCTCGACCTTCCAGAACGGCGAATTCCTGGACCTCTGCCGAGGTCCACACGTCGACGACACGAGCAAGATCGGTCCGGTGAAACTGATGAGCGTCGCCGGCGCATACTGGCGCGGCGACGAGAACCGGCCGATGCTCCAGCGCATCTACGGCACAGCCTGGAGAACGCAGGATGAGCTGGATGCGTTTCTCGCACAGCAGGAGGAGGCCGCCCGCCGCGACCACCGCAGGCTCGGCCGGGAGCTCGGCCTCTTCACGCTTTCCGAGGACATCGGCGCAGGCATCCCGATCTTCTTCCCGAAAGGCGAGATCGTCCGGCACCTGATGGAGAAGTACGTCCGCGATCTCCAGACGACGTACGGCTACGATCACGTCTGGACGGGACACCTCGTGCGCGAGGATCTCTACGCGCGCTCCGGGCATCTCGAACACTACAGCGACGTCATGTTCCCGCCGATGGTCGACAACGAGGTGCAGTACCGGCTAAAGCCGATGAACTGCCCGTCGCACATGACGCTCTTCAACCAGCAGCTTCACTCCTACCGCGAGCTGCCCCTTCGCTGGGCCGAGTTCGCGACGCTCTATCGCTATGAGAAGAGTGGCGAACTGATGGGCCTGACACGCGTCCGGTCGCTGACGCAGGACGACTGCCACATCTTCTGCACGCCCGAGCAGATCGGCGAGGAGTTTGGACGCGCCCTCGATCTCATCACGGAGATCCTCGACACCTACGGTTTCCAGGACTACCGCATCCAGCTTTCGCTACGTGACGAAGAGGGCGACAAGTACGTCGCTGACGACGAGAAGTGGACGCGCGCCGAGCAGGCACTGCGTGAGGCGATGGACGCCAAGGGTGTGGCCTACGAGCCGGCGACCGGAGAAGCAGCCTTCTACGGCCCGAAAGCCGACTTCATGGCCAGTGACGTGCTCGGACGTGAATGGCAGCTCTCGACGATCCAGGTCGACTTCATTCAACCCGAGCGGCTCGGCTGTACCTACATCGGCGAGGATGGGCAGCAGCACACGCCAGTCGTGATTCACCGAGCAGTCACGGGCAGCACTGAGCGCTTCATGGGAGTGCTCATCGAACACTTCGCCGGGGCGTTCCCGGTCTGGCTCGCGCCGGTTCAGGCGACGGTCATCCCCATCGCCGATCGCCACGTTGAATATGCAGAGCAGGTCGCCGGCCAGCTACGCGAGGCCGGGCTGCGCGTCGAGGTCGACAAGCGCAATGAGCGCATGCAGCATAAGATTCGCGAGGCACAGCTCCAGAAAGTGCCGTACATGCTCATCGTCGGCAACCGCGAAGCCGACGCCGGCGCAGTCTCAGTGCGCCTACGCTCAGAAGAAGATCTCGGTTCGCAATCTGTCGATGAGTTCATCGCCAACGCGGTCCAGGTCATCGAGTCGAAATCGCTTGAGCTGACGCCGTAGATCGCGCTCGAACACGAGGAACAGGGAACCAGATGGAGCCTGTCGAGGGAGCAAGCCGTCGAGACACTTATCGGGCGCTGCTCGTCGTCGGCGGGCTCCTGTTCCTTCTCTGGATTCTTTGGGGCGTGCGCGGCGCATTGCTGCCCTTCGCCATCGGCGGCCTCATCGCCTACGTCCTCGCGCCGCTCGTCAACCGCTTCGAGACCGTCGTGCCCTTCAAGAGCCGGCTCAGCCAGGATGCTGTGCGTACTATCGCGATTCTCGAAGTCTATCTCCTGTTCATCGGGATCCTGGTCATTCTCGCGCTGACCATCATCCCGATCATGGTCGAGCAAACACAGCAGCTTATCGACGACCTCCCCGCCTACTGGGAGGACGCCCGCGTCGAAGCTGACTACTGGAACCGCCGCTACGAGAACGAGGTGCCGGCCGACATCAAAGAACCAGTCGAAGCCAACCTCGACGAGATCACTGCGTATCTCAGCGGCATCGGCTCGCGCTTTGCCGGCGCGACTGTGGGGTCGATCCAGCGCTTCGTCAGCCTCGTTGCGGGCCTAGTACTGCTGCCGCTCTGGCTCTTCTACGTGCTGAAGGACCAGCGGCACGGCATGGCCTATTTTTACAGGCTATGGCCGGAGGAGATTCGCGAGGATGTCTATCAGATCGTCCGCATCGTCGACCGCATCCTCGCCTCGTATATCCGGGGACAGCTCTTCCTCGGCCTGATCGTCGGCGTCGTCACCGGGGTCGGAATGTGGGTCATAGGAGTGCAGCAGCCCTTGGCACTCGGCATCGTCGCCGGGATCTTCGAGATGGTGCCGATCCTCGGCCCCTGGATCTCATTCATCGTCGCCGCGCTGGTTGTCCTGGCAACCGACCCCGACAAGCTACTGCTCGTCGGGCTCCTGTCGCTCGGGATCCAGCAGCTCGAGAACACGTTCCTTGTGCCGCGTGTCCAGGGCAACGCCGTCA
>JAUIIK010000077.1 GCA_030431755.1 Chloroflexia bacterium | reverse complement strand
GGGTCGGGTGCCCCTGAAATCTCAACGGTCTCGCACCGCTCCGCGACCTCTTTTCTCCCGTTACTCTACTCCTCATCCCTCATACAAGAAATCTCAGTCGAACACCGGTGAAACGCTGCACTGAGATTTCTCCCGCTGGTCGAAATGACAGTTTCGCAACGGTTGAGTTGCCTGGTGAGGTTGGACAATCCCTTCACTTCATGAGTAACAGAGCACTAGACTGCCCTCACATTGCATGGAAAGGGGTCAGCGATGGCTATCACCGATCTGGTTGTCGGGCTACGGGATCGTCGCTACCGGGTCGAGCGGCCGTGGGGCGAGACACCAACGGACGTCAGGATCGACGTTGTCAGCCAGCTTGCGGTCGATAGCAACGACAACGTCTACGTTGCCCAGAGGATCGACCCACCAATCGTGGTCTTCGACAGTGACGGTGAATATCTGCGCTCGTGGGGAACCGGCGTCATTGCCGATGCCCACGGCATCTTCATCACCAGCGACGATCTCGTCCTTGTCGTTGACCGGGACGCTCATCAGGTGCTCGGCTTCTCGCCGGAGGGCGAACTGCAGTTGGAGATCGGCGAACGGCACAGCCCACGCTTCCAACAGCCCTTCAACCATCCCTGTGATGTAGCGGTGGCCGGAGATGGCGAGATCTACGTCTGCGACGGCTACGCCAACTCCGTCGTCCATCGCTTCGCCGCCGATGGCGCGTGGATGGCGACCTGGGGTGAGCCGGGCAGCGGCCCCGGACAGTTCACAACGCCGCACGCGATCTGGGTAACTGACGATGACCAGGTGCTGGTGGCCGATCGGGAGAACAATCGCATCCAGGTCTTCGACCGGGAGGGTGGCTACCTGACCGAGTGGGGCGATCACTATCACCCGATGGACATCTACGTCGACGCCGCCGGGCTGGTCTACGTCACCGACCAGATTCCCCGTCTCAGCCAGCTCGACAGCGACGGCAACCTCATCGGCCGCTGCCGCCCCATCCTCAACGGCGCCCACGGCATCTGGGGCGACTCTCAGGGCAACCTCTACCTGGCCGAGAGCGCCCCGCAGAACCGGGTGACGAAACTACACGTGGAGCCAGTACCGGGAGAGGCGGCTAACTGATTGTCTACAGAGTCGCTCAATATCAAGCAGCCGATGGATGGAGCGCTGGAAACCGCCCGACTTGTAGGGGAGCCACTGACCGCTGCACATGCTGTGCTGTTATTCCCCGAACTCCGCAATCCCGCGCTCTATAGATTCATACCGCAGGACCCTCCGCCGTCCATAGACACGTTGACTTCGCGTTTCGAACGACTTGCGAGCCAGCCGCACTCGCCCGACGGCGACGAACTCTGGCTCAACTGGGTGTTACGGGAGCGAGCTTCAGACGCATACGCCGGTATGCTGGAAGCAACGGTCATCCCCGGGCAATCCGCGACCATCGCCTACTTCGTCTTCGTGCCATATCAGCGACAGGGCTATGCGCACGAAGGCGTCGGGGCACTGGTCAAGCACCTCTTCACCGTCCACCAGGTTGACGTCGTCGTTGCGGAAATCGACACGCGTAACCGCGCATCAATCGCGTTGGTGAAGACGCTCGGCTTCACGTGCGCCGCCCGTACCGACAACGCTGACTACTTCAATGGCGCACCCAGCGACGAGTATCGTTTCGAGCTCCCGAGACAAGCACGAGCCTAGCTGGATTCGTAGAGCCCCAGCCGTCTGTGCCAGTCCTCCATCGACTCTTCGGTGTTATCGGCGAAGTGGACGTGCATCGCGCCTTCCTCCGGCATAGCCCAGTTGGCGCGCTCGTCGAGGATGACGTGGAAGATCTCGGGCGGCTCCGGAAGCGGCGTGTCGATGGCCGAAGCACGTGGGTAGACCCACTCGGGCCAATCGGGCAGCGCGACGTACATCGGACTTCCACATGTACCGCAGAAATACTGCTGCATCGTGATGCCCTCGGAGTTGACGATCTCGTAGAGCGTCAGGTTGTTGGCGCCTTCGACCTGTAGCGTCCCGCGCTCGCCCATCAGCCCGATGTTGTAACCACCGCCGCTCGATGTCTTCCGGCAGAGCGTGCAGTAGCAGCGCCGGTAGGGATAGGGTGTCTTCGACTCGACCGAGAACGACACGTTCCCGCAGTGGCACGATCCTTCGAGGAGCATCCGCCGGTCCCTTCGAAACAATGATCGTTGATAGCAGCTACGCCTCGGATGTCCGAAAACGGCCAGTCATGCGGGCTTGCCGTTGATACAGTCCAGAAGCGCCGGGTTGGCCGCGCCGAGACGCCAACCGTCGATGAAGCGAGTAGATTCGAGATGTCGTTACGCCTGAGCCCGACGACGTGCTACGACGCGGTGACGCGGGACGATCCGGCGTTCGACGGCGTATTCTACACAGCCGTCCTGACGACCGGGATCTACTGCCGCCCGATCTGCAAAGCGCAGACGCCGCGCCGCGAGAATGTGCGTTTCTTCGCCACAGCCGCTGCTGCGGCCGATGCCGGCTTCCGACCATGCCTGAAGTGTCGCCCGGAACTTGCCCCCGATGCACCGGTGCATCAGGCGCTCTCGCCACTCACGGCCCGCGCGCTCCGGCTGATCGGCCGGGGTGTCCTCGATGAAGCCGGAGTCGGCGAGCTTGCCCGGCGGCTCAACCTCAGCACCCGCCAGCTGCGGCGCATCTTCCTCGACGAGATCGGCGCGCCGCCGGTGGCCGTCGCGCAGACACGCCGGCTGCTCTTCGCGAAGAAGCTCATCGACGAGACGGACCTGCCAATGACCGACATCGCCTTCAGCGCCGGCTTCGGCAGCGTCCGCCGCTTCAACGACACCATCCGCAAGACCTACAGCCGCACACCGACTGAGATCCGCAAGCTGCGCGGGCGCTCGAAGCCGGATCCAGATAAGCCCGACATCGAGCTCAAACTCCCCTACCGCGAGCCATTCAATTGGCCGGCGATGTTCGCAGTGTTGCGTGCCGGGGCTATCCCGCGCGTCGAACTGGTTGGAATGGATAGCTACCGCCGGACGCTGCGGATCGGCGACGCCACCGGCAGCATCGAGGTTACGCCACTACCCGAAGAACACGCCGTCACACTGCGCGTCGACGCCAGGTTCAGCCGCTACCTGTTGCCGATCACCGAAGCTGTCAAGAACATCTTCGACCTCCGCGCCGACCCGGCAACGATCGCTTCCTGCCTGGCTGGAGATCCACTACTCGCGGCCCATGTCCGGGCACACGCGGGAACCCGGCTGCCCGGCAGTTGGGACGGTTTCGAGCTCGTTGTGCGGGCCATCCTCGACCGGCATCCGACCCTTCCCGGTGCGTACCTTGCGGCAGCGCTCGTCGATCGGATTGGTGACGAAGCACCGGAGACGGACAACCCAACGCTGTCGCACCTGTTCCCGACGCCCGGGCAGCTCGTCGAGACGGACCTAACCAACATCGGCCTCACATCGGAGCAATGCGACGGACTCCGGAGCGTCGCCAGGGCGGTTGACGATGGCCGGCTAGCGTTCGACGGCTCGCAGCCGGCAGACGCCGTGATCGAGCGGCTGGCGGCTACCTCGGGGCTGGACGCCGCCAGCGTTCATCTCGTCATCATGCGGTCGCTGGGAGAGCCGGATATGTTCCACCCGGGGCTGGTTGCGGAAGTTGCGGCACCCTCTCAACCTGATGCCTGGCGTCCCTGGCGCACCTACGGCGTCATGTGCCTCCAGGCAGCGGCGGCCGCAGAACAAGAAACCCTCGTCGCAACCTGACATCGCCATTGAGACTGTTGCGGAGAATCTGAAAGTGAGCCTGTGATGATCGCATACCTGGGTACCGCCGAGACCGCCATTGGAACGCTACGCGTCGCCGTCGATGAATCCGGCGCGGTGCTGTCAGTCAAGTTCGCCGACGGCGACTACCGCGAGACGCTTGAGCGCTGGCTCGCAAAGCGTGGCTACGAGCCCATCGAAGATGCGGCGATGACGGCTGGGGTAAGCGCGCAGCTCATCGAGTACGGGCTGGGCGAGCGCCGCACATTCGATCTCCCGCTGGCGCAGCATGGCACGCCATGGCAGCTCACGGTCTGGCGGGCGCTGACCGAGATCCCCTTCGGCGAAACGCGCACCTACGGCGAGCTTGCCGTCGCAACCCGCGGTCATGCGCGCTACTCGCGGGCCGTCGGCAGCGCGAACGGCAGCAACCCGATCCCGATCATCGTGCCCTGCCACCGGGTCGTCGGCGCGAACGGTGCGCTGACCGGCTTTGCCGGCGGCATCGAGCTCAAATCCCGCCTCCTCGAACACGAAGGCATCCCGACCGCAACCTGCGGCGACCAGTATCAGCTGGCACTAGATGGCCTGAGTGACGCTGCATCGCAATCCGGCGGTTAGCTCGTAGTTGGGATAACTCGTTCCTGCCGCTGGTAGCGGCGACGCGGCGCATGCGGTCCAACGTCCACGAGACTCACTAACCTTCCGTCACAGCATCGCCCAACTCTGTAGAGACGTTCAGATGCGTCCGAAAGCAGCCAGCAATCCGCCAACTGCCGCAATAGAGTTCGTCCTGCCGGCAATGTGTCCTTCCGCAATGGGAACACTCCCGAGCAGTGAAACGAGCAGTTGACTTGACCTATTCGCCCGGATACCGCGACGCCCTCGAACACGCGCACACCCATGCAACAGCATTCTTCGAGAGCCTCCCGGATCGCCCTGTATTCCCGGTGGCCGGATTCGACGACCTTGTCGATGCCCTCGGCGCGTTCGACATCGACTCGTCGGCCGGCGCGTCCGATGTCATCGACGATCTCGCCCGCATCGCAGAGCGCGGACTGACCGCAAGCCCCGGAGGCCGCTACTTCGGGTTCGTCATCGGCGGCAGCCTGCCGGCCGCGGTCGGGGCAGACTGGCTGGTCTCTGCCTGGGACCAGAACGCCGCCGGGTTCGCATCAAGCCCCTTCTCATCTGCCGTCGAGGAAGTCTGTATCGACTGGCTAATCGACATACTGGGTTTGCCGGCGGGTGTCTCCGCCGGGTTCGTCACCGGCGGCCAGATGGCGAACGTCACCGGCATCGCCGCGGCCCGGCATCAGGTCCTCGCGGCCGCCGGGTGGGATGTCGAACGGCAGGGCATGTCCGGAGCGCCAGGTATCACCATCCTGGCCGGTGCAGAGCGGCATCTCTCGATTGACCAGGCGCTGCGCTATCTCGGCATCGGCACGTCCGCGCTGGTTGAGATCGACGTTGACGGCCAGGGACGCATCGTCCCGGCGGCGCTGGAACAGGCGCTTGCCGCCAGCGACGGCCCGACGATCATCTGCGCCCAGGCTGGAAACATCAACACCGGCGCGTTCGACCCGTTGGATCAGATCTGTGACCTCGCTGCCGGCTCTGACGCATGGGTTCATGTCGATGGCGCCTTCGGCCTCTGGGCGGCGGCCAGCGAGGAGTATCGACCACTATTGCGCGGCATGGAGCGAGCCGACTCCTGGGCAACCGATGCCCACAAGTGGCTGAATGTTCCCTACGACAGCGGTCTCGTATTCTGCGCGCACCCGCAGGCCCACGAGGCGGCGATGCATATTCAAGCGCCCTACATCGTGCGGGGTGAGCAGCGTTCGGAGTCCGACTGGACGCCGGAGTGGTCGCGGCGCGCACGGGCTGTCCCGATCTACGCCGTGTTGCGCTCGCTGGGCCGCAGTGGTGTCAGCGAGATGGTCGCGCGGTGCTGTGTCCACGCTCGACGCTTTGCCGCCGCGCTGGACGAGCATGACGGCATCGACGTATTGAATGACGTCGTTCTGAACCAGGTGCTGGTGCGGTTCCGCGACCAGGATGGCGACCACAATGGGCGTACTCGCGACGTCATCGCCCGCATCCAGCGTGACGGAACCTGCTGGATGGGCGGTACCATCTGGCAAGGTGCCTCCGCGATGCGCATCTCCGTCGTGAACTGGTCGACGACGGACGCGGATGTCGAGCGTAGTATCGAGGCGATTCTGCGCGCTGCGGCCTAGAAGCTACAGCCCCTGACGTCGAGGTCGAATCCGGTTGGTTCTGTTGCGCCTGGATCGCGCACGTCGGTGGTGAGCCGGGCGCAACGAAACAGTGAGGAAGAAACGACATGGACGTTCGGCGCGGTCTCGGGACGATTCGCAATCTCGATTACGTTGTGTTGCTCTGCGACGACCTGCCGGCGATGCGGCATTTCTACACGGCGGTCATGGGCTTTGAGGAGCACCAGGATCTCCCGCCCGGCACGCTGCCAGCCGAACACTGGCTGGCGCTCAAGGTCGGCTCATCGCTGCTGGCGTTGCGGCCGCGCGGCCGCAGCCCCTCCGACGGTCCTGGCCCTGGCACAGCAAGCGCTTCCGTTCAGCTCGCCTTGCGCGTGCCGCCGGCCGAGGTCGCGGTGGCGGCCGAGCAATTGAAGGCGCAGGGCGTCGAGATTCTCGGTGATGTCACCGACCAGCCCTTCGGCCACCGGCCCCTCTTCTTCACCGATCCGGAACACAACATCATCGAAATCTACGCCGAAATCTGATCGCCACACACGCCGATTGACCGGCGGGCTACCCACATACTCACACAGCGAATTGCTGAGTATTGCTCATGCCGGCCTGCGCGCGAGCAGCTACGCTCCTAAGCAACGAATGCGGCCGCAACGGAGCGGTCCGCGCATGCAGTACGTGGAGGTGCTTGCAGAATGTCCGAGACATCGTCGTTTCGACGCTTGAACCTAACCGGAAGGCTGGCCGAGGCGGCTGCCCGGCGTGCCTGGCTGACGCTTGCTATCTGGCTCGCCATCTTTCTGATTGGCGCGGGACTGTTCGCCGGCCTGGGGAGTTCGCTACGGGAGTCGGATGCGCCGGCCAATAGCTTCGCCAATCGGCCGGATTCGGTCGTCGGCGCTGAGCTGATCGACACGGCCTTTCCGGAGCTTGCGGCCGGGCAAGAGCTGGTCGTCATCCGGTCCCAGTCATTGACCGCCCCCGATCTCGACTACCAGCAGTTCGTCGTCGATCTCGAACAGGAGATCCTGGCGCTGGATGGTGTCGTCACATCCACCCACAGCTACTATGCGACGCAGAACCCGGCCCAACTATCTGAAGATTCCCGGACAATGATCATGCCGGTGACGCTGGCGGACGAGGGCAACCCGACCGAAAACGTCCGGGAGTTGATCGCCGTCGTCGAGGGCGCCAATGGCCAGGGTGGTTTCGAGGTCGCGGTCGGCGGCGAGGCCAGCGCCAGCCTGACTAACATCGTCGCTAGCGAGGACAGTCTCATTACCGGCGAACGCATCGGCGGGCCGGTCGCGCTGCTGATCCTGCTGGCCGTCTTCGGCACGCTCGTGGCGGCCGGGCTGCCGCTCGGGCTCGGTGTTGCCGCCGTGCTTATCACCCTCGGTGGCGCGGCGATCATTGGGCAGTACCGCGACCTGTCCCTCTTCATCGTCAACATCACCTTCATGATCGGGCTGGCGGTCGGCATCGACTACGCGCTCTTCGTCATCAATCGCTACCGCGAGGAGCGGCAGCTTGCACCCGACAACATGACGGCGATCGCCCGCACCGGCGCGACATCGAGCCGGGCCGTGCTCTTCTCCGGGCTGACCGTGATCGTGGCGCTGGCTGGGATGCTGCTCGTGCCTTCAACGATCTTCCAGAGCATTGCTCTCGGCGCGATGATCGTCGTGGCCGTCTCGGTCGCGATCACCCTGACGTTGCTGCCGGCGCTGCTGAAGCTGCTCGACCACCGCATCGAGCGCGGCCGTATCCCGCGCCTGGGCCGGGGAGCGCGTGGCGTGCAGCAGGGATTCTGGGAGCGCGTCACCGCAACGGTGCTGCGCAAACCTCTCGTCAGCCTGATCGCGGCGGTCGCATTGCTGGTTGCCCTCGCCCTGCCGTATGCGACGATGAACCTCGGCATGACCGGGGTCAGCCAGCTGCCAAGCGGCTCCTCGCCCCGGACCGCACTCGCGATCCTGAGCGAAGAGTTTTCGCCCGGCCTGCTCTCGCCAATCGAGATCGTGATCGAGTCTGAGCGGTACGATACCGCCGGGCTGAACAACAGTATCGACGCGCTCAAGGTCGCGGTCGAGCAGCGCCAGGGAACAACGGTCGAGAGCATAACGACGTCCGCCGATGGCTCTGTGACGCTCGTAACCCTCAACGTCGATGGCGAGGCGGAGAGCGATCGGGCGCACGAAACTGTCGAGGACCTGCGTGAGGAGATCATCCCGGCGACGTTCGCGGGCGTCGATGCCGAGATTTACGTCACCGGGCAGACAGCGTTCTCACGTGACGCGATCACGCTGGTCGAGGAACATGCGTTCCGGGTCATCGGCCTCGTGCTCGGCGCGAGCTTCCTGCTGCTTCTACTGGCTTTCCGCTCGTGGATCATCCCGGTCAAGTCGATTCTGATGAACCTGCTCTCGGTCGGTGCGACCTATGGTGTGTTGACGCTTGTTTTCCAGCACGGCATCGGGGCGCGCTTCTTCGGCTTCGAGCAGACCGACAACATCATGGCGATGATGCCGCTCTTCATGTTCTCGGTCCTTTTCGGCCTCTCGATGGACTACCACGTCTTCATTCTCAGCCGGGTCAAGGAGCGCTATGACGAGACGGGCGACAACGAGGCTGCCGTGATCCACGGCCTGCGCACGACCGGCCGGGTCGTCACCGGCGCGGCGCTGATCATGGTCGCGATCTTCCTCGGCTTCGCGCTGGGCGACTTCGTCCAGATGCAGCAGATGGGCTTCGGCCTGGCCTTTGCGATCCTGCTAGACGCCACCGTCGTCCGCACGGTCCTCCTGCCGGCTTCGATGCGCCTCCTCGGCGACCGCAACTGGTGTTTTCCCCACTGGCTGGAGTGGCTGCCGAAGCTCAACATCGAAGGCGACGCGGCATGCGCCCGGATTGCACCCGCGCCGGTCTCGGGCGCAGCCGAAGATTAGTGCAAACATCGAGAAACGCCTGGAAGCGTGAGCACATCACGCCGCCGCGCGCTGGCGGAATGTGACACGGGAACTAGCGGATTCGAGGCCTCTCGCCAGAGAACATATGCGTTTCAATCCTGTCATTTCGAGCGGAGCGAGAGATCTCAGTTGAGCGCCAGAGCGACGTCAGACTGAGATTTCTTGTATGAGGGATGAGGAGTAGAGTAACGGGAGAAAAGAGGTCGCGGAGCGGTGCGAGACCGTTGAGATTTCAGGGGCACCCGACCCCGTCCTAGAGCAGGCTCACCGCCGCTCCGCCAGCTGGATCGTCGTCCGTCCAAGCCCGCACGGTTGACCGGGCAGACACCCCGCATCAGCAAGACAGGGACAGCGGCCGATCTCCAGCCCACGCGCGCGGAGTCTACCATGCAACACGCACCGATCATTGGCATCGACGTGGCCAAGGACCAGCTGGAAGTGGCGATCGAAGGGCAACCACGAACGCACCAGGTCGCCAACGAGCTGAGCGGGCATCGCCAGCTGGTCCGCCAGCTCACAGCCCTGCAGCCGGCGCTGATTGTTTTGGAAGCCAGCGGCGGCTACGAACAGGCGGTAATGGACTGTTGCTGGACGGCGCAGCTGCCACTCGTGCGGGTCAATGCGGGCCGGGTACGGCGCTTTGCGCAGGCGTGTGGACAACGCGCGAAGACGGACACCATCGATGCCCAGTTGCTGGTGCGCTTTGGCCGCGCGATGGAGCTGGAAGCCCAACGCCCACCCCGACCGGAACAGCGGGAATTGGCGCAACTCCAGGCCCGCCGCGAAGAGTTGGTCCGACTGCGGGTGGCTGAGCAGAACCGGCGCCAACAAGCCACCCATCCGACGGCCCAGGCCTCGATCGAGCGGGTCATCGCCATGCTGACTGCAGAAGTCCATGCCCTGGAAGCGCAACTCGACGCGCTGATTGCGGCCGATCCCGTCTTGCGCCAGCACACCGTCATTTTGCAGAGCGTGCCAGGGATCGGACGCGGCACGGCGCGGGTGCTGTTGGCGGGCTTGCCGGAGTTAGGCCAGGCGTCCCCGCAAGCGTTGGCGGCGTTGGTGGGCGTTGTGCCCTACAACCATGACAGTGGCCGCCGCCGTGGGAAACGGGTGATTGGCGGTGGGCGGGCAGCGGTCCGGCGTGGTCTCTATCTGGCAGTCTGGACGGCCAAACGCCATAACCCGGTGATCCGGGCTTTCTACCGGCGCTTGGTAGCCGCCGGGAAACCGCCCCGGGTGGCCGAAGTCGCCTGTATCCACAAGCTGGTGGGGATCCTCAACGCCCTCCTGCGTGATGGTGTGCCCTGGGAGGCGCCGGCCACCGCCAGCACCTGAATCCGGCCCATTCGCCAACACGGTTGCTCCCAGAGCCTGCCCTGAGCCGGGTGCCTATTGGGCGTGAAGGGCTCGAAATGACAAGCGTGGTACGTGTTGAGTCCTCCTGAGAGCCTCAGATTGTCAATCAAATCATGTGTCACAGACCACTGGCGGACTGCGGCGGGTCAGCGCCCACCTGCCGGAGACATCGGCTTGGAAAGAGGCAACGCAGCGCATTGTCGGTACGACGTTGCGTGAGCTTCGACCGCGACCCGTGCCAACCGATCGTCATCACCTGTACCCGCAACGCGCTACGTTGCCATGTTACGCCGCGTACATCTGGCCAAGAGGCGAATCCCGCGCCGGTGTATCAGGGGCGAATTGACGTCGTGGGCCTGTCGGGCTAGCGTGGCGCAATCGACAATCTCATACACAGAGAGCGGGACGGTACCGATGAATCTCGATCAGATCCGGCAGGACATACCCGGCCTCGATGCCAACGTCTACTTCAACACTGGCGGCACCGGGCCGTCCCCGGCTCAGGTCAAAGGCGCGATCGATAGCGCCTACGCGCTGATGGAGGAGCAGGGCGCTGAGGCCCCGCCGGTCAAACAAGAGATCGCGGCGCGCTCGGAAGCGGCGCGCGAGTCTATCGCCGCCCTGCTTGGCGCGAAACCCGATGAGGTCGCCTTGCTGCGTTCCGTCTCCGAGGGCATGAACGTCGTCGCGTTGGGGCTGGACTGGCAGGCGGGTGACGAGATCATTCTGACCGACCAGGAGCATCCAACCGGCCTGCTGCCCTGGTTCAACCTGCGCCAACGCGTGCCGGTCGAGCTGAAGTTCGTCCCGCTGACGAACGACGCCGACGAACTGCTCGAGCGTTTCGCGGCGGCGCTCACGCCGAAGACGAAGCTCCTCTCGCTGAGCCATGTCACGGCTGAGAATGGCTTGCGGCTGCCGGCCCGGGAGATCGTCGAGCTGGCTCATCGCCACGGCGCGCAGGTGCTCTTCGACGGAGCGCAGTCGGTCGGGCAGTTTCCGCTCGATCTCCACGAGATCAACGCTGACTACTACGCAATGACCGGTCACAAATGGCTCTGTGGCGGGATGGGCGTTGGCGCGTTCTACGTGCGGGAGGATCTGATCGACGCGTTAGCCGTCTCCTGGACCGGCTCCGGAGCAGTCTCCGAGCTCGACCGCGTCAGCGGAGATCTGACCTGGCAACCCGGCGCGCGGCGCTATGAATTCGGCAATCGCGCATGGCCGATCTACCACGGTCTCGGCGCGGCGGTCGACTACATCCAGACGTTGGGCACGGACCAGATCGAAGCCCGGGCCGGTGAGCTAGCCGACGGCTTGAAGCGTGATCTGGCGGCGATCCCCGGCGTTACCGTCATCAGCCCGATGGACCCGGCGCTCAGCACCGGCATCGTCAGTTTCACCATCGACGGCATGACCGGCCCGGAGGTCGCTGCGGCGCTCTGGGAGCGCTGGCAGATCATCTGCCGGGCGGCGATGCAGGGCACGGCCACCCGCCTCAGCGTCGCCTTCTTCACCAACAACGCCGAGCTCACAACCGCCCGCGACGCCGTCGCGACGTTGGCGAAGGAAGCCGCCGCCTGACGCTGACGCACGGTCGATGGGACCCCGCTGTCACGCTTCGGCTGTGCAGACATAGATGCCGGCGAAGGTGGGGTCGCGCCACTTGCCGCCGAGGTCGGCGAGGCGCTGCGTGGCGGCGGCGAGGAGCCATGCCTCCTGTTCTGCGTAGAGCGCGTCATCCTGGGGGATGTCGAGCGAAGGCAAGCAGCTGACGCAGTAGGCAACCGGCGGCTCGGGCGCGTCGAACACCAGCGCGTTCTCGATGACGCGCCCGTCAACCTGGAAGCCCGCTCCGGTGAAGAAGTCCTCGGCGTTCTCGATGCAGAAGCGATTGTCGGGCCGTGCCCACTCCGGATAGCCGAACGCGGCCAGCATCTCTTGGAGCAGGCTCGTGATGTGCGGCATCGAACGCTCCGAGTTCGTCGTCACCAGCAGCCGCCCGTCCGGTTTCAGGACCCGCCGGAACTCGTGGAGCGCCTGCGGAATGTCTGGCACGTGGTAGAGCATGTGCCGGGCCACGACGCAGTCGAAGGTCGTGTCAGCGAATGGCAACGACTGGACGTCGCCGAGGACTGCTTCGATGCCGAGTGCTTCAACGTTCTCGACCATCGCTGTTGACTGATCGAGCCCGGTCAGCCGACCGGTATGGCCCTGATCGCGGATGTACGTCAGGAAGCCACCCGGCCCGCAACCGGCGTCGAGCAGCGCTTCGTGGCCGGTCAATTCGAGTGCCGCGTAGCAGACCTCATCGAGATCAATCTGCCGTTCGCCGTAGAGCTGATGGGTGCGCACGCGAACGGCGAGCGGGTTAGACGAAGCGTACTGGCGGGCGACGCCGCTGGTGAAGTTCTCGGCCACTGTAGGCTTCCCTTCTATATCTTGGCGGTAGAATGCGGTACTTTCAGGTTGGCCCGATTGTCCCATGCCGGAGGTTGTCCGGAGTACATTCGTTCCTCTTCACTATTCGTAAGCCCTCTATGATGGAATAATGCGGCCAGGGAAAGGGAAGCTATCCGGTGGCAATTCTGGGAATCGATCACCTCGTCATCATCGGCGAGGAGCTGGCGGCGCTGGTTGCCCGCTTCGAGGGCATGGGCTTCCGGGTGACGCCGGGCGGCCGCCATCCCGACGCGTTGACCCACAACGCCCTGATTCCCTTCGACGACGGGAGCTATATCGAACTGATCGCCTTCCAGGGAGCTGAACGGCAGGGCCGACGGGCCGAGCTGCTGGCCCGTGGCGGCGGGATGATCGAGTATATGCTCACCAGCAATGCCATCGAGATCGACCTGGCTCAGGCGCGTAAGCGCCGGCTGCCCTACGGCACACCCCAGCCCGGCTCGCGGGTCCGGCCCGACGGCGTCGAGATCGCCTGGCTCGATGGACCAGTGACCGATATCGGCTCGGCGCTGCCGTTGCTGATCCAGGACGTGACCGACCGCAACTCGCGCGTGCCGACCGGCGCGGCCCGGCAACACCCGAACGGCGCGACCGGGATCAACAGGCTCATTGTGGCCGTGACGAGCATCGACAATGCCTCGCTCTTCTACCAGCGGCTGCTCGGCGCGGACGCCGACACCGCGCGCCTGACGAGTACCTTCGTCGAGGCGACCTTCGTCGTCGGCCGGCACCAGCTCATCCTCCGCCAGCCACTCGATTTCGGGCCGCTCGAAACGCGTGTCAAGCGCCGGGGGGACGGTCCCCACGCGCTCGAGCTCCGGGGCGCGACAGCCCGCGCATTCGACACCGACGAAGCCGCTGGTATCAACATCGCAATCGTTGCCGGGAGCTAACGCAACGCGCGCCAGCTCCCGGCGATGGTGAATCAACCAGGAATCACTCCCGGCGCTTCATACGCGTTGCACTGGCCGTTGTGGCTGTAGCGCAGCTTGCCCGTCCAGAGGCTCTCACAGTAGTAGAGCGGACCATCGTCAGGGACGATATGGGGCAGACTGCCGGGCGAGCACGTCCCGCGCGACGACCAGGTCAACGCGCCGGTGTAGGAGTTGATGCAGACGGTGGTCGTGGCCGGGCCCGGCACGTTCATGGTCAGCGTGCCCGGCGCGCAACCGGACGCGCCCGCAACACCGACCCCGCCGGTTGAGTAGTTCAGACACAGCGTCAGTGTCTGGCCGACCTCGACCGTCGCGGTTGCCATGCCGAGATCGTCATCCGTCACCCGCACGCCGATGGTTGCCGTCGCCTGGGCCGGGTCGAGCGCGCAGGTTGCCTCGTTGCCGGCCTGTGGCCCGAGCTCGTAGCTGCCGTCGTCGTCGCAGTCGATGTAGTAGCTGAGGATGTCGTTTACCCCGACATCGCTGGCGCTGACGGTGACCGTCACCGGATGGCCCTGCGGTACCGGTCCGTTTGTGGCGACGCCGTCGATGGCCGGCGGGACGTTGTTGACCGTGTGGGTGGCCGTGTTGCTGCCAACACCGCCGTCGTTGTCGGTCATTGCGACCGTGATGGTGTAGTCGGCGCTGGCTATGCCGGATGGGCCGTCGTCAACGTAGACGTGTGGCGGTCCGGCGCAGGCCGTGCCGTTAACTGTGCCCGCTACCGGGCCGCTGCCGTCGCCATAGTCGACAGAACACGTATGCGTATCGTTGGTCCCGGGATCGACGAACGTGGCCGACGCGACGACGCTCTGGCCTTCGTCGGATGGTTCGATGTCGACGGTTGGTGGGTCAATCACCGGGGCGGCGTTGTCGATAGTCTGCGTCGTGCTGCCGGTGTCGCAATCGAACGCAATATCACAGATCTCTACCGAGATGGTGTAGTAATCCTGTGGCGCACCGGCCGGAAGATTGTCGGCGTAGGTGTGAGTTGCGTCGCATTGCGTGCCAATGACAATGCCCGCGGCCGGCGGGCTACCGTCGCCCCAATCGACCTCACAAGTGTGGCTATCGGCCGGCGACGGGTCGCTGAACGTCACCGTGAGCTGTACCTGCTGCCCTTCCGTTGCGGGGTTTGGCGTTGTGGCGACGGTGTCAATAACCGGTGGCGCGGTTTCGATGCTGACGTTGACCGTCGCCTCCGCGCTCGTCGAGCTGTCACTGACGCGCACAGCGACGGTGTAATCGCCGCTATTCGTGTAGACGCATGCGGCCGACGGATCGTCGACCTGGCTGATCTCGAAGGTTCCGTCGTTCGCGCAGTCGAACTCGTAGTGTGCCGTCTCGCCGTTGGGAACGAACGCGACGACATGGAGATTGACCGGAAGCTGCTCGAATTCGGGGCCGAGATTGAGCGCGCCGAAGATTCTGACAGGTATCGGCGAGGTCGTGACCTCGACAGCGCCGATTTCGCAGTTCCCCTCTTGTGGCCGGACGACCCCGCGCTGATCATGCTGCGTGTTCAATGTTCCACAAGCGGCGGGAGGGATGGCCCCCAGCGCGTTGGACCCGTCCAACGGCAGCATCGTCGGCGTCGGTCCGCCATTGTCAGCCAGCCCGCCGAGCGTGTCCGTGATGCCAGTAGTGACGATGTCGGTCGGCTGGTCGAAGTTGCAGCTAGTCCCGCTCCGGGCGAGGTTGTAGCCGTCAGAGACGAGGGCAACGTTGAAGGCGCAAGATCCGGCAAAGATCGTCGTGCTCATGCGGACTTCAGGGTCTCCAAGCAAGTGGATCTCGATGCCGTCCGCCTGCCGCGCGATGGTGCTGCCGACAAACTCCGTATACCCCTGGGCGCCTGATTGTCGCTGGGCGAACAGGACGGAACCTTGTGTTATGCCGGAGGCATTCCCGGTGAAAGTGCTGTCAACGATCTCCATCTGTCCGCGAAAGTTTTCGAGTGCCCCGCCGCCGCTCAAAGCGTAATTGTTCACAAAGGTGCTGCCGACGATGATTGCTCGCGCGCCGCCGCCGTCATTGGAGATCGCGCCGCCGGTGCCGGCGTCCGAGCGGTTGCTGTCGAACGTCGTGGCGATGACACCGAGCGCGCCGCGGTTGTAGATCGCGCCGCCGTAAGGCGTTTGCCCACCCGGCGCCGCGCCATTCTGGAGCGTCAAGTAGTACAGCGTCAGGTTTCCGGCAGGTGAGACATTGAATAGCCGGGTCGTCTCCCCGCCATCAAGAATGACATCTCCATTCCCGTAGATCGCTACGGACCGGTTAATGACCTTGGTCGTCGTGAAGGTGATTGTGCCGGCGCAATCAAAGATGATCTCGCCGCCATCCGCCGCCAGGACAGTTGCCAGCGCCGCGTCGAAGCTCGCCTCGTCACAGGTTGTCACCGTCGTACCGGCTGCGAGCACGCGCTCCGGCTGCGTGGTTGGAGCGACAGTCACGCTTGCCAGCGCCAGCACGAACGCCGCGGCGCATTGAATCAGTCGTTGCATCGTTCTTTTTCCTCTTCTCTGTGTGGCGAGTGCCAGTCCGCGAAGCGCGTGCGCCAGCGATGGCCTAGCAGTCCCTGGCTGCGACTACCTGACGAGCCCGAGTGGCGTGCGAAGGCGCTTGCATTGCGCGAGCCGAGCGCTGGCGTCACGGTCCTGTCAGAACGGGTCGCTGATCGAACCGGCCCCCTCTCGGGCGATGGGCGCTCGGACCAGGCTGCCCCACTCAGACCACGATCCGTCGTAGTTGCGTACATCCGGGTAGCCCAGCAGTTGGCTCAATACGAACCAGGTATGGGCGCTGCGCTCGCCGTTGCCGCTGTAGACGATCACCGGGGCGGAGGGATCGAGGCCCGCGGCCCGGTAGAACGCGTCCAGGTCCGTCACGCTCTTGAATGCGCCGCTGGCGTTGGTCGCGCTTGTCCAGGGGATGTTCAGGGCGGTCGGAATATGGCCCGGCCGCCTTGTGCCGGCCAGCCGGCGGGGGCGAGTAGCGCTGGTTATCCCGGCGTATTCTTCCGGCGAGCGCGCGTCGATCAAGGGCCGCTCGGCATAGATATGGGCGAGCACCTGATCGCGGAATGCCCGCAACGACAGGTCCACGGGATGCGCTCGGTACGCCGCGCGGGAATAGGCGGGCGCGGCGCGGCTCAGTGGACGACCCTCCGCCACCCAACGTGTATGGCCGCCATCCATCAGCCGGCAATCTGCGTGGCCGTAGAGCTTGAAGAGCCAGTAGACGCACGCCGCGAGGCGGTTGCCGGCGTTGCCGTAGAGGACGACTGTTGTGTCGTTGCTGATCCCCCGCGCCGCCAGCAGGGCCTCGAACGCTTCGCCGCCAATGACATCGCGGATATCGCGGCTCTGCAGGTCGCCGCGCCAATCCAGTGTGACAGCCCCCGGAATGGTCGCGCCGCTATCTCGCAACATGCCCTCGTTGGAGGCGACAACGCGCACCGTTGGATCATCGAGATGGTCTGCAACCCAGGCGGTGTCCACCAGGGCATTGCGAGCGGTGTCGGTGTTGCGTGCCATTGGCGAAATGCCCTATCTCGTCGCTGCCCGCCGGCCATCCGACAGGCTGGCGGTGTGGGATGTGCAGGAGCGGCTACGGCATCAGATTACGGGGCTGCGCGACGGCGGCCATCGGGTGAACCCACCGGTTGCGGGCTGTGGGATGGTGATTGGGGGATATCCCCCAATGTCTTAGCGGAGCGTTCGGAGCCGGGGGCTGTGAATGTGGGATGTGATCGAGCCGGCCAGACCCAGATGCGCAACGCGGGCCACGGATCGCGTTGGGGTCGGCCGCCCTGAGCGCCCAACATTGGTGAGCCAGGGACTATGCGACACCAGGACGTGTCAGGCGAGGCCGACCCGCTGGGCAAAGGCCGCGGCGGCGGCGCGGTTCGGGAGCTCGGTCTTGGCGAGGATGCGGCCGATGTGATTCTCAATCGTCTTTGGGCTAAGAAAGAGCATGTCCGCAATCTCCCGGTTGGTGTGGCCAGCCGGCAGCAAGCCCAAGACCTCGATCTCGCGCCCGGAGAGCGTGGAGAGACGGCGCTGATCTTCAGGCGACGCCTCCGACGAGCTGTGATCCGATACCGCTCCAGGCTCGGTCTGGGGCGCTGCCGGCGTGCTCCGGGCCGCGAGCGAAGCGCCTCTGGCAAGGGCCGGTCGCGCCGACAGCGGATTGAGCAGCCGGCGCGCTGCCGCAAGGAGGTCAGCGGCGCTCGCCGGGTCATCCTGGGCCAACGCCAGCTCGGCGCTCGCAAGCAGCGTCAGCGCTTGTTCGTAGGGCGCGGCGCAACGCTCGGCCAGGACTAGCGCGGCGTTGAGCTGCGTGGTTGCGGCGTCCCGCCGCCCTTCGACTGTAGCGAGCGCGCCGAGCGTCCGGTGGGCGGCGATCAGCTGGAGTGGCTGACGCGGTTGGCTAGCCTGCTCCAACGCGGCTTCGGCCTGCCGCCGCGCCTCGCGCAGGTTGCCCTGCGCGCGCTGATAGGCAGCCCAGCAGAGCGCGAGCTCGGCCCTGCCGAGCACCGCGCCGCTCCAATCAAGCCAGTGCTGCCCCGCTTCGAGCCAGCGCTGCGCGCTCGCGAGATCGCCCGCTTCGATTGACGCGAGCGCTGCCAGCCGCTGGAGGCTCTGGGCGGTGTAAAAGACCGTGTCGCCCGGCGGGGTGGCCGGTCCGGTCGGGATCCACTCATGCACCAGCTCCCAGACCAGGTCCGTGTCGCCTTGCGCGTGCGCTACCAGCCCGAGCCAGTAGGTTGCTTCGGCGCGCAACGATGAGGTGCCGCCCGCGCGCAGGGCCTGGGCCATGGCGCGTACGTCCGACCAGCGTCCCTCGATGAAATTGCGCGGCATACGCATGGCCCCGGTGAAGCTGTCGGCGAGCGCGTCGCTGCCGCGTGCCCAGGCCGCTTCCGCTTCGGCTTCGATCCGCTGGATTTCCATGCGATCGTCTGCGGCGTAGCTCATGACGCGTATATGCAGCTCATTCACCAGCGTGCGGGCGATGTGCACGTCGTGGTGGATTTCCTGATAGGTCGACAGCGCACGCGCATAGGCCAGCCGCGACTCTTCCGGATGTCCAAGCATCGCCTGCGAGCGGGCATGCGCGTGGTAGGCGTCACCAAAGGTTGCCGCGTCATCGGGGATCATCGTTGCGGCGAGATACGGCTGGGCGTATGGCGCGACTTCCGCGAACCGGCCGGCGACGGCCAGCCACGCCGCCAGCGTGCCCCGGTCTTGAAAGGCATCCGGCGGGACACTAACGGACGGATCGACGGCCTCAAGCTGCGTGTGTTCGGCCGGAGTAAGCTCCGCGAGGGCCAGCACGCCTTGTTCAAGCAGCTCGAGCCCGCGCTGGATGTGGCCTTGCAGGCAATACAGCAATCCCGACTGCCACAAGATCACGCCGGCGAGGCCACGGTTGCCGGTTGCGGCAGCGATGTCCCGGGCCTGCTCCAGACGCGCGAGCCCGGCCTCCGGGGCGGCGTAACGCCGCATCCGGGCGCTCTGTACGAGCAGCCAGCCTTGTAGCTCAGCCTCCGCGTCTGTTGCCGCGAGCACGTCGGCGGCGGCCTCGAAGCGGTCTGCGGCGGCCTGCCAGCTATAGGCGCGGCGAGAGCGTGTGCCGGCCCGCATCAGCCATTCCGCGGCCCGTGGGTCGCTCGACCGCTGGAAGTGGTTGGCGACCGCGTCCGGGTCAGGCGTCTGCGCCCCGGCGAGAACCGTCCCGGCGCGTCGGTGCCAGCGCCGTCGCCGCGCTGGAGAAATGTGATCGTAGATGACCTGCCGGGTCAATGCGTGGATGAAGCGTGCGCCGCGGCCATCAGGCGTCTCGGTCATCAGCCGCGCTTGCTGAGCGCGATCGACGACCTCCAGCAGTGCCTGCCGGTCCGTTTCCGCGATCTGGCTCCAGAGCGCAAAGGGCACAGTCTGGCCAACGACGGCGGCGAGCGCCAGCAGATGTTGGTCTGACTCGTCCAGCTGGGCCAGCCGGCCGCCGACGATTTGCTCGATCAGCACCGGTGTGCGCGCCTGGCCGACATCGCCGAGCGACCAGCCGCCTGCATCCTGGCGCAGTACCTGCTCTTCTTCGAGTGTCTGCAGTAGCTCACTGGCGAAGAATGGATTGCCCTCGGTGCGGTTATAGAGATAGGAGGTCAGCTGCGCCTCGTCGGCTGCTTCCAGCCGGTACCGGGGACGGATAAGTGCCCAGAGATCATCGCTCGACAGCGGCTGTAGATTGATGCGTAGCGCCTGCGCCTCGCGCGCGAGCAAGGGCAGGATCCGCGCCAGGCGGTGTGTTGGCGTCAGCGCGGTCGTGCGATAGGTGACGAGAATGAGCAGCGCCATACTTGCGGCCTGCCGGGCCAGGAAGCGCAGGAGGTCGAGGCTGGCGTCATCGCTCCAATGCTGGTCGTCGAGCAGCAGGACGACGGGCCGCGCCGCCGTGACCGCAGCGAGAAAGCGCTGTGCCGTCGCGAACAGCGCCGCCTGACCCGGCGCGTCACCCTCGCTATCGAGGCGGGCGACGCCTTCCGGGAGCTCCGGCAAGGCTGCGTCGCTCGGGTACGCGCCAAAGATCTCGATCCAGGGCGCGAAGGGCGCGGTGTCGGTCAGGTCGTAGCAGCGCCCGGTCAGGACCAGCGCCGCACGCTCGCCGGCTTCGTGACAGATGAGCTCCGCCAGCGTCGTCTTTCCGATCCCGGCGTCGCCGCTGATGAGGGCAAGCCCGCCGCGGCCGGCAAGCGCGGAATCGAGGCGCGCGCGCAGGAGCGCGACTTCGCGGTCTCGACCGACGAACGGCAGGGTGGCAGTCATACACGACCTCAGTCGGGCTGGACTCGATTGATGCGGCCTCCACCGGACAGCTTAGCAGCATCTGCTTGCGTGTATGGCGCGCAAGCACCGCGAACTGCATCAACCCGTTGGCCATCCCCTGGTCCGGTAGTGCCGCCGACTCAGCCAGGAATCACTCCGGGCACTTCATAGGCGCTGCACTGGCCGTTGCCGCTGTGGCGTAGCTTGCCGGTCCAGAGGCTTTGGCAGTAGTACAGCGGACCGTCATCGGGAATCACGTGGGGCTGGTAGTTGTCGGCGCACGCGCCCTGTGACGACCAGCTCAACGCCCCGGTATAGGGGTTGATGCAGAAGGTCGTCGAGATCGGCCCTGGTACCGTCTGTAGCAGTTCGCCTGCGCCACAACCGGCGCCTGTCGCAGGCGTCACACCGCCGGACCAGTAGTCCAGACAGAGATCAATCGTCTGTCCAACGACGACGGTATCGATCGTGACGCCAAGGTCATCGTCCTCGACCTGGACACCAATAGTCGATGTGGCGGCACTGGGATCGAGCGTGCATTCACCCTGATTGCCGACGCCGGGGGTCTCGTAGCTGCCGTCGTTGTCGCAGTCGAAGCTGTAGGTGAGCGTGTCGTTGACGCCGACGTCACTGGCCGTGACGGTGATCGTCACCGGTTGGCCCTGGGGGACCGGCGAGTTCGTCGGGATGCCGGAGATCGTCGGTGCGACGTTGTTGACCGTTTGGACGATGCTGTTTGCGTTGCTTCCGAGATCATCGTCGGTGACGGTCACCGTAACCGTGTAGGGATCGCTGGCTGTGCCACTCGGATCGTCATCGAAGTAGATATGAGCCGGACCAGTACAGGTCGTCCCATCGACAGTGCCGTCCTGCGGACCCGTACCGTCGCCATAGTCGACTGTACAGGTGTGGGTGTCAGCCGCCCCAGGATCGCTGAAGGTCGCACTGGCAACCACGCTCTGGCCTTCTTGAGATGGTCCGATATCCACCGATGGTATGTTGACCGTCGGCGCGACGTTCGTGATAGCCACGGTTGTCGAGCTGACGACGCTACCGCCATCGTCGTCCATCACCTGCACACCGACCGTGAAGCTGCCGTTGTCACTGAAGATGCAGCTCCCCTGATTGCCAACCCCACCGGTCTCGAAGACGCCGTTGTTGTCACAGTCGAAGTCATAGATCAGCGGATCGTTCGTCCCGGCGGGATCTGTGGCCGTCACCGTGAGCGTGATCGGGCTGCCTTCATCGACCGGGCCGTCATTCGCCACACTCTCAACGCTTGGCGGAACGTTATCGACAGTGACGGTCGTCGAGCTGGTCGCTGAGCCGCCGTCATCGTCCGTCACCCGCACCGGCACGTCGAAAGCCCCATCATCGCCATAGCTGCACGTCATGGTGTTGCCGG
>JAUIIK010000228.1 GCA_030431755.1 Chloroflexia bacterium | reverse complement strand
CCCAGCGCGACAGCGTTGTTGTCAGTGTTCTGTCGCACCGGCAAGTGACACGCTCACAACAAGATCCCGCCTGCGTCGGGATGCCACGGTCGTTGCTCTGGCGTCTGCGGCGTGGGGCTATGTGCCAACCGTATCCAGGAACCGTGCAAGAGAACGGCCCAACTTGATGCACAAAGGCTTGCGACGAAGCCCCTTATCTACTGCATTTCGAAGGGCTTGTCGGGTACATCGCGCTGGCAACCTGGCAGGGCTTAGCCCGTGCTGGTGTCGATGAGCTGGAGTTGGCGACGGACGCGTAAGCGGGGGATGCAGGCGAGGCCGGGTAGCTCCTCGGCGACGACGTAGAGGTGAATCTGCTGAGGCAAATGGTCGATCAGAAATGAGATGACGCGGTCGCTAATGTCGGATGAGTGGTAGTCGAACAACACGACGACCAGCTCGGCCGGCAGCGCGGCAAGGCCGTTGAGCAGTTCGATGAGCGTCGTCTGACAATGGGCTCGCGAGTCAGCGGTGACGGCTCCGCGATCAACGATGCCAGCGGACGCAAACGCCTCAACGATGCGCTGCGGACATTGATCCTCGTGCGGCGCCGGAGAGCATTGGATCGAGAGCGACTCGCGGGTTTGACCGCCCAGCCAGGCATGGAGCGCCGCGCCGTAGTCATCGGCAGCGGGGCCTGAAATAATCGTCAGCCGGTTGGCCAGGCCGCGCTCGAAGAACGGCACATAGGGCGCGTGCTGATGTGTTGATGTGTGAGGCTCGGGAGTGCAGGTCAATGGATTACCTGTTCGGGAGTTCGGCGGCGTGATCCAACAGTCGGGCTACGGATAGCAAAACGCCGCGGTCTTCCGATATTCCGGGGGCAACCGCGGCGTCAGTTTCGGTCGTCGAGGAAGATCGCTAGCGAGTGCGGATGCGAAGCGGGTTCTTGCGCCCTGTGCTGCGCCGTCCGGCCTCGTTGCTCACCATCTCGATCGCATACATCTGGTCGAGCATCGTTGCTCACCTGTGCTTTCCGGTCCATGGCCGGGCCGCGCTAGCGTCTACGCCGTGGGCGACCTCGTCCCGCGTGTGATCTGGATATCCACTCCTCGCGCCGCTGGCGCGCGATCTCCTCGTGAACGTAAAGCTGCTGCATCATGCGTTCCTTTCTGTTGCTATGCAGCGAATGTCTCGTCGCGACTACCGTGTCGCGTCGGGGTCCAGCATCGTTGCTGGCAGCGCGCGACGTTGCGCGCGATTGGCCCCGCTAACTTGTCTTAGCGTTTGCGCCTCCGGATGGACACGCTACGTCGCATGTTCTGGAGCCGTTCCCGCCGGGCCTGTGCTTCGACACCGGCAATGTAGTCATTGGTCAACATCATCGTTGTCCTTTCTCGTCTCGGCGGCCCCATTGCCGCCCAGATCCGTTGACATGTATAAGGTTATGACTAAACCCGCATGGAGCCATGTACCAAAGGGTGTAATCCACAGTGGATTCCCCTTACACCCAACCCGTTTTCGGCATAAACCCGAGGTGTAGCAGGCCGTCCGACCGGGTTTATGCGACGATGAACGCGGAGAACAGTGCATGAGATGAGCGTAGCGAGCAAGGAAAGCGTCATGACGGTATCACTCTGGCAAGATATGGCCGCCTGGCCGGGCGAGCTCGAACATGAGCGCATCGAAGCCGACGTCTGTGTCGTTGGCGGCGGCTTCGTCGGCGCGGTGCTGGCGACGCGGCTGGTCGAACGCGGGCTAACCGTCGTCGTCGTCGAAGCGTCGCACGTCGCCAGCGGTGCATCGGGCCGCAACGCCGGCCACTGCATCGCCGCCTTCCGCGATAGCTACCATCGCGCCATCGAGCGGCGCGGAGCTGCCGCCCGGCAGCTCCGCGCCGAGGCCATAGGCGCCCGCGACTGGGTGGCGGAGCGCTGCGCCGAGTTGGCTGTGCCGTTCGAAGCCAACGGTTCTCGCTATCTCGCGATCGACGAGACCGAGCGCGAACGGCTGATCGCCTCGTTCGAAGCGCTCTCCGCTGACGGGCAGGATGTCGAATGGCACGAGGACGACCCCTGGGATCGCGCCTTCCACGGCATGCTCTATCAGCCGGGTGACCTCGGGCTCCAACCCTATCTCCTGACCACACGGCTGATGGCGGCCTCCGGCGCGCGCGTGATCGAGCACAGCGCGGCCCGCGAGCTTGCCGTCGTCGCTGGAGCCGTCGAGGTGCGCACCCGCCGGGCGACGGTGCGCTGCGAGCGGGCGATACTGGCGACCAACGCCTACTCGCGGCTACTCCACCCCTTCTTCCGCGACCGGGTCAACCCGACCCGCGCCCAGGCCCTCGCCACTGAGCCACTGGGCTTCCGCATGTTCGACGGACCAACGGGCACGAACGACGGCTTCGAGTACTTCCGTCAGCTACCGGACACGCGCTTCATCATCGGCGGCTACCGCGATATCTACCCCGACGAGGAGGTTGGCTACGCCGATGAGACGACGCCGCATCTCCAGGAGGGCTTGCAAACCTGGGCCGCCGCCCACTTCCCGGAGCTTGCCGACGTGCGCGTCACCCACCGTTGGGCTGGGATCATGGGCTTCACCAATGACGGGCTGCCCCTCGTTGGCCAGCTTGAGGAGCTACCGGGCGTCTACTATTGCGTCGGATTCAATGGCGGCGGGATGTCGATGGGCCCGGTCGCAGCCAGCCGCGCGGTCGCGCTGATGCTGGACGGAATCGCGCCCGGCGTCTTTGATGGGGCCCGAACGAATTGAGCGGCGGCGGGAAGTTACGCATATCCCCATGTTTCAGCACATGGCGTACAATTTAAGGGGCTAACCGGGCTGGAGCCATGCTCTATTTGCGCTCCGCCCGCGCAACAGTCACCCATTCATCAGGACGCAGACGCGCGGGGCATTCGGCTCCGTGCCGCTGCAAGAGGAAGGGCGCGTATGGCTACCTCGGCCACATCTGATGTAGGTCTGCTTGAGCAGATGGATACCGACCAACTGCTGGACTTCTACAGGCAGATGTACCTCATAAGGAGGTTCGAGGAGCGGGCTGCCGAACAGTACGCATATGGCAAAATCGGTGGTTTTCTCCATCTCTATATCGGCGAGGAAGCAGTCGCCGTTGGCGCAATCGCGGCCATGACCGAACGCGATCATTTATTCACTCATTACCGCGACCACGGCTATGCGCTGGCGATCGGGGCCGACCCCGGCGCGGCGATGGCCGAGCTCTTCGGCAAAGAGACCGGCACGACCAAAGGCCGTGGCGGCTCGATGCACATGGTCCACCCGGAGCGCAACTTCTGGGGCGGCTACGCCATCGTCGGTGGGCATATCCCGCTTGCCGTTGGCGCGGGTCTGGCGATCAAGCACAAGGGCGAGGACGCGGTATCCGTCGCGATTTTCGGCGACGGCTCGACGAACTCCGGCGCATTCCACGAAGCCGCCAACATGGCCTCGCTCTGGAAGCTGCCGGTCGTCTTTCTGTGCGAGAACAATCTCTACGGCATGGGCACGGCGGTCGAATACGCCTCGGCTGTGCCGCAGATGTCGACCAAGGCCGAAGGCCACGGCATCGCCACCGAGATCGTCGACGGCCAGGATGTGCTAGCGATGTATGACGCCATGCAGCGCGCGATCGCACACTGCAAGGAGGGCCAGGGGCCTTTCTTCCTCGAAGCGATGACCTACCGCTTCCGCGGCCACTCGATGGCCGACCCGGAGTCGTACCGCGACCGCCAGGAGATCGACCACCACCGCGAACGCGATCCGATTCCACTCTTCAAAGAACAGCTCGTCGAGGCTGGGAAGGCGTCGAACGACGAATTCGAGCAGATCGACAATGATGTTGAGGAAATCGTCGAAGCGGCGGTGAACTTCGCCGACGAGAGCGACTTCCCGTGGGACAGCACCGGCTATCGCGAACCGACCGATGCGTTCATCGACGCGGTGGCGTTC
>JAUIIK010000076.1 GCA_030431755.1 Chloroflexia bacterium | reverse complement strand
GTGAGCCGGCGCCGTAGATCTCGTTGCCGTCCTCGTCAACAAAGTGGGCGGGACGATCCTCGTAGTACTTGGCGTACTGGCCGTTCTCGAGCTCCATAACGACCCAGCCTTCGCCGGCATCCCACTGGACGGTGCGCGGGTACGCGTACTCGCCGTCTTCCAGGTTCTCGTTGCCGTAGCCGGGAATCTCCTCGTACTCGAGGATTACGGAGTGGCCCTGCTCATCGAGGGTGTAGTAGCTGTAGTCGCCTTCTTCACCGATGCGGAAGTAAGCGTTGCCGTAGGGGTCGACGTAGAGCAGGTCGCCGACATCGAGCGCCGCGCCGTTGGGCGGTAGCTGGTTGCCGTCGGCATCGACCGGGTACTCGGCGCCGTCAATGTAGTAGCGGGCGTACTGGCCCTCATCGTCCTGGACCATGACCCAGCCGGCGTCGTAGTCCCACTCGACGACGCGCGGGTAGACGTAGTCCTCGACCTCATCGTCGGCGTAGTCGGGCACCTCGTCGTAGTCGATGTAGTCCATGCCGCCGTCCTGGGCGACGTGGAAGTAGTAGTAGTCGCCTTCCTCGCCGCCGCGGAAGTAGGCGTTGCCGTACTCGTCGACATAGAGGAGGTCGCCGGCGAAGGGCAGACCGCCGTTGGTGATGACGTTGCCGTACTGGTCGGTTGGGTCTTCGTCGCCGTTCAGGTAGTAGCGGGCATAGTAGCCGTCCTCGCTCTCGACGAGCACCCAGCCTTCGCCCTCATCCCACTCGACCACGCGCGGGTAGTCGTGCTCCTGGTAGTCCTCGGGCACGTCGTAGCCGGGGATGGTGTGCGGGTCGATGTACTGCATGCTGCCGTCGCCGTCGACGGTGTAGTACTGGTGGTAGCCATTCGGGTCGTAGTTGTAGAAGTAGGCGTTGCCGTACTCATCGACCGCGATGAGATGGTGCGGCGTCATGATTGGCGTTTCGCTGCCGTCCGGGTGGACTTCGTACTCGCCGCCGTCATCGTCGTAGTACTTGATCATGCTGCCGTCGGCCTGCTCGACGAGCGCCCAGTCGGGGTCGCCGTCATGGTACTCGACAAGGCGCGGGTAGCCGTCGGCCACGACATCGTCATAGCCGGGGATGTCGCCGTACTCGACATACTCGACGCCGCCATCGTGGTCGATCATGTAGTAGTCGTAGTCGCCCTCGTCGCCTTCGCGGAAGTAGGCGTTGCCGTACTGGTCGACGTGGAGCAGCTGCGGGTAGTAGTAGGCTTCGCCGCCGGGGATGGGTTCGCCGGACTCATCGACCAGGTGGCCGGTGCCGTCCGTGTAGATCTTGGCGTAGTCGCCGTTCTCGTTCTCGATGATGACCCAGTCATAGCCGTCGTCCCACTCGACGACGCGCGGGTACTCGTACTGCTCTTCGAGCCGCGGCTCCTCGTAGCCGGGCACATCGTAGTCGTGGATGTACTCGACGCCGCCATCGTGGTCGATGGTGTAGTACTGGTAATACCCCTCGGTCTCGTTGAAGACGCGGAAGTAGGCGTCGCCGTCGCCATCGACGTAGAGCAGGGTTGGGACCTGGAAGCCCGAGATGGCCGTCTCGTTGCCATACTCGTCGACCCAGTATGCGCCGCCCTCGTCGTAGTACTTGACCATGCGGCCATCTTCGAGCTGGACGAGCGCCCAGCCCTCGTCGCCGGCGTAGTAGTCGACGACGCGGGGATAGTCGTAGTCATCGTCGTATTCCGGCGGTGCGTAGCCGGGGATGTCCTCGTAGTCGACCCAGTCGAGGTCGCCGTCGGCGTCCAGTGAGAAGTAGACGTTGTGCTGGTACTGGACCTTCGAGAAGTAGGCGGTGCCGTACTCGTCGACGTAGAGCAGGTGGGGCAGGTCGTCGCCTTCGACGGCTTCCCACTGGCCGTGCTCGTTTTGATAGTAGACGCCGCCATCGTCGTAATAGCGTACGAAATAGGGCTCGCCATAGGCGTTCTCCATGGCGACTTCGACCCAGTCGCCGTCGTCGTCCCAGGCATTGACGTAGGGATAGCTGGCCGACGAGCTTGAACCGCTGTCAGACGACGAGCTGGAGTCGGAGTCCGAGCTTGAGTCGGAACCGACTGGGGCCGGAGGCGGCCCGCTATCTTCGGAAGATGAGCTATCGGAGCTGCTCTCTTCGGACGACGAGGACTCGCTGCTGTCCGATGAGCCCTCGGGCGAGGCTGGAGGCGGTGGCGCGGGAGGCTCAGAGGCGTCGGGCGCGCCGGAATCCGAGGAGACCGGAGGCGCAGGCTGGCTCGAATCGTCGTCGGACGGCGTCGAGCTACCGGGGTCGGCCGCCGGTGGCGGGGATGGTTCGGCCGCGACCGCATCTTCCGCGCCAGATGAATCGTCCGGTTCTGACGGCTGGGATGAGACCGGAATATCTTCGTCGTCTTCTACCGGGCTCTCCGGCACGACCGGCGCTCCCGTGTTGGGGGGCGCGGCGCTTGAGGGCGGCGCGGGCGCTTCGGCGACGACCTCCTCGGTCGTGCCGGGGCTGGGCGCGGGGCCGGGGCTGGCCGGTGGCGCGGGCTGTTCTGCGACGACCTCATCTTCCGTGCCGCCGCCGGGGGCTGGCGCTGGAGGCGTGCCGGGCGAAGGCGGCGAGGGGAATGCCGGCGGGGCTGGGGCTCCGGGCGCGGCCGGGGGTGGCGCGGGACTGCCGGCTTCCGGCGCGGCTGGCGCGCCGGGGGCGGGGGCAGCTTCGGGGGCTTCCGGCGCTTCCGGGCCTTCGGAGCCTTCCGGCCCCTCTGGAGCTTCGCTCTCGATCTCGTCTTCGGTTGATTGCGGGCGCGGCCGGCCGATGGTTGGTGGTCCGGTCGGTATGCCGTCATCGGCAGGTTCGGACTCCTCCGGCTGTGGCTGCGGGGGCTGGTTACCGTCGAGCGGAGGGGTGGCTGGTGTTTCGGGGTCTGCCTGTGTTTGCTCCGCGTCCTCGACTGCCGGCAGGGGCGGCAGGGAACTGCCGATCAAGCCGGCGGCGTTGGCGATGTCGGTCGCGGCTTCAGCGTCGGCTGCCGGGAGGGCGTCGTCGAAGACGTCGAAGCTGGTCGAGCGCGCGGCTTCCTGGGCCGTGGCCTGAGCGGCTTCGATGCGCGCCTGTACTGCCTCTACATCGGCTGAGTCGGCGGCCGTTTCGTCAACCCGGCCGCGAATGAAAGCGACCGCGTCGTCGCCGCCAATGATGCCGGCGGCAGCGCCCGCGCCAAGACCTGCGCCAGCCGCCCCGGCAGCAGCAGCAGCGGTGGCCGCGCGGCTGATCCCGCCGCGCTGCTCGCGCTTGCGCGCGTCTTCTGTGGGCGGCCCGCCAGCGCCCTGTCTGGTCTGGTCTTCGTCGAACACCATCAAACCGATCCTTCCAGTTGTCCCGCCGGTAGGTATCTCCGCATGCCCGCATATGTAGCCAATATGAGGTTACGTCGATACTAGGCCAGCAGACGACAGTTGTCCATACGCGGGGAAGGGCACTCCTGCCCCGCTGTTTCACGATAGGTGGAGCGGCTCGCGGGCCCAGAACCACGGGTAACAGGCGCGCTGTACAGTGCGATACATGGTGGGCAAGCGGGGCTGCCCGGAGCGGCGGAGCAGGAGCGAACCGGGGTTGGAGGTTGCGGCGCTAGGGCAGGTCGATGTCGTCCGCCGGGACGTCGTCTCCATCCAGGTCATCGTCCAGCAGCCCATCGTCGTCGACGAGGGTGTCGGGAACGGCTGCGAGCTCATGTTCGGCAGCGCCGAAGGCGTCGTCCGGCGCGTCGCTCATCGTGAAGCCGCCGCCGACGTCGGCGACCGCGCCGAAGGTCGCTTCCACCACGTCCGGCGGGTCACTGGCCGGGGCTGCGAAGTCGATGGGTGGAAACTCGGCGTCGGCGTCGTCGACGAGGTCGGCAAAGCTGGTGACGGGCACGCCGCCATCGCCGATGTCCGGTGTGTCGAGCTGGTCGAAGACGTCGAGCGATTCGCCGGGCACGGAGGCTGCGGCGCTGGAGACGAGCCCGGCCCCGGCCACGGTAGCGGCCCCGGCGGCGACGCCGGCCTGATTGCCGCGCGCTTGCCGTGGCGTCTCTTCCAGCTCAAAGGTCACTGCTGGTTCGTCGTCGCGTGCGGGCCGTCCTCTGCCCGGCATCGTCTGCCCTCCGTCCGACGGTCGGTCGTTGCTTGCAGTGTAACGGTTACTTGATAGTAGAGGTGTATCGCGCTTTACAGCGTTTCACAATGCAGGGCAGGCGACAGTGGAGCGATTGCAGCCGGGGCGGTGGCGGCGATGAACTCCACCCGTCGTGCATCACGTTACGCTATTCACTTGTGGATTGCCCGGATTCGATGCGCACGTAGCGCGATGCAGCCGACGTCGCAGCAACTCCATGGTCATCCCGACGCAGGAGAGAACTTGGAACGATCGTGCCGCATGTCGGCGCGGCAGATGGTCATCAGCAGCGACGTTGCGAAGCAATTGGTTTACCCGACTCTCAACACCCTCGTTCATAGATCCTTCGTTGCCTCAGGATGCCAAGCTTGGTGCGGGACGCGCGTCATCGCTGCTGGTCGGGGGCGTACGGTGGAGCGCTTAGGCAACTCCTCCTGCGGACGCCAAGCGTGATGCCTGGAAGTGGAGCTCATCTCCATCCTTACGATGCGCGACGAGTGAATGTCAGCGCATCGTAGGGATGGAGGCGGGGCGCTGGCGGACGAGCAGACATCCCGCGAATGGGTATCGGCAGCCGGTCAGGCTGGCGGGATCGTGTTGGGGACCTCGTAAGCGTTGCACTGGGCGTGGCTCAGGACGGCGCGGTTCAGACCGGTGTAGAGGCTCACGCAGGTCAGCAGCGCGCCATCGTCCGGGACAGTATGTGTGTAGCGCGGCGCGTTGCAGGGGTTGCCGAAGGTGTAATTGACGAGGCCGGTCCAGGCGTCGATGCAGAAGGCGAGCGGCAGATCCTCCGGCGTTTCCAACGCGAGCTGGTACGCGCCGCACGCGCCGCTGCGCGGGCTGGAGACGCGGCCGGTGTAGTAGCTTGCGCAGAGGGCGAAGGTGGATTGCTGAACCTCGACGCTGCCGATGTCGCAAGCCGCACCGGATGGCCGTGGCTCGCCGCGCTGGTCGTCGGCCGGGCAGCCGCCGAATCCGGCGCTATCGATGGCCGGGCTGCCGCTGTTCAGGAGGTGGGTCTGCGTCGGCCCGCCATTGTCGGCCAGCGGGCCGAGATCCGGGTCGCTGCCGGGGATGTCGTTTGCTCCAACCAGGTTGCAGGTGTTGTCGCTGTCGAGGTTGTGGTCGTCGGAGGTCATCGTGCCGAAGCAGTCCGCTCCGACTGTCTGGTTCGCGACGATGGTCTGGCGCAGGGTGATCGTTCCGCCCTGGTCGTTGTCGAGCGCGCCCGATGACGTTGTGTTGTCGCCGGGTGAGCTGTTTGCGGTAACGGTGCTGGCAACGAGCTCGGTGACGGCGTCCGAGATACTGAAGAGCGCGCCGCCTAGCGGGGCGCTGTTGCCGGATAGGGTGCTGTTCGTGATGGTCATGTTGGTGAGATTGTAGATCGCGCCGCCGGTGCCTGACGCCTCGTTACCATAGAAGGTGCTATTGGAGAATTCGAGTGTTCCCTGGGCATTGACGATCGCCCCGCCAAAGAATGAGGTGTTGCCCTCGAACGTACTCTCTGTGATCGAGCCGCCTCCGGCGGAAAGGATTGCGCCGGCGAAGGTGCCATTTCCCTGGTTCTCAACAAACTGGCTCGTTGATATCGACAGGGGCCCGGAACTTACGATCGCGCCGCCGCTGTCCGCTGTGTTGCTGATGAAGCTACTGTCCTTGATGGTGAGTATGTTGTTGTTTGCGATGGCTCCGCCAGCACCTGTTACGCCATTGCCGCTAAGGGTGCTGCCGGTAATCGTGAGACTGCCGTCGTTGACAAGCGCGCCGCCATCGCCTTCGACAGCGCCGTCGGTCAGCGTCAGATCGCGGATCTCAAGGCTGGCGCCCGTGTCGATCTGGAAGTGGCGCGTTGTATTGTCGCCACTGAGGGTGATTTGGTCCGCGCCATCGATGATGACGGTGTTGCCCGTGGTGATGACTTTCTGAGTGGAGAAGACGATGGTCGCGGGGCTACCACAGTCGAAGGTGAGCGTCCCGCCACCACCGGTGAGCGCGGTGGCCAGGGCCGTATCGAAGGCTGCTTCATCGCATGCGCCGCTTACGACCGCGTCGCCGGCGACGGCCGGGCTAACCGTGACGAGTGGCGCGAGCAACCCGAGCAGGCTCACCGCCAACAATCGCCGCATAATCTGATTCTTCATGTTCTGTCGATCCTAGGTCACACCATGATACCGGTTGATCAGTCTAGTTGGGGAGAACAGGCGGCGCAACACCGTGTAGCGGAGGCTAACGGGCAACGCCGGCGTAGATGCCTTCGTAGGAGCGGGCGGCGATTTCGAAGGCGTCGGCCTGATTGCGGTCGAGCAGCGGGCTGGACGCCCGTTGCCGCCAGCGGGCGATGCCGGCCAGCGCGACTTGCTGGATCTGCTCGTCGGTGGCGTCCGGATCGAGGCCGGCGCGTTGTTCGAGCGTCCCGCCGCCGGTCAGGCGGTTGACTTCGGCCTGCTCGTCGTCGCTGAGCCTGATCTGGGCCGTCAGCATCATGTGGAGCAGCCGTAGCTCGGCGAAGGCGTGGGTAGCCGATTCGACCTGTTCGATCTCCCCGAGCAAGCGGCGGCCGGTGTTGCGGTCGAGCTGGATGAGGTCATTGGCGCAGTTGCGGAGCGACGCGAGGGCCGAGCGGCCCTTGAGGGCCAGCGCCCGCGCGGTGAAGTGTTGTTCGAGCAGGGCGCGCAGCTCCTCCAGGCCAGAGGCGTCGATCAGGATGCGCGAGAGGTCGACCGCCGAGACCGCTTCGCCGGCCTGGATCTTGCGAATGGCGAGGCGGACGCCGAAGAGGCCGAGCCGTCCCAGCAGGTCTTGGCGCGTTTCGACGAGCAGATCGCTGGTTTCGGGTTTCAGGAAGCGGTCGACGGAAAGCAACATGCTCTGGAGCTCGGTTTCCTCAATGCCGGCCAGCGCCCGCAGCGAGGCAGCCTCGTGCTCTTCGAGCGTCGCGCCGGTCTCAGCCAGCAAGCCGGCGACCGGCCGGACGCTGACGCAGAGCGCCCGGATGCGCTCATCATCGCTGTAGCGGTTCGCGATATGAGCGGCGGAGTCCAGCGCGTCGGGCCGGCCCGCGCCGATCTCATCGGCCCGCGAGAGGACAGCGATGGCGTTGACCGGGGAGGTGTTGGCCAGGGACTCGTCGAAGAAGGCTTCGAGGAATTCGGCATCCCGGCGGTGCATGTGGCGCATGAGATAGAGGACGGCGTCGGCTTCGCTCTGGCGGTCTTCGTTGCCCAGCGCCAGGAAATCATGAGTGCGCACCGAAGCCGCGCGCGTCAGCGAGGCCAGCCCCGGCGTGTCGATCAGTGTGACGCGGGCGAGGTTGGAGGAGGGCCAGGCGACGTCGATGCGGTCGATCTCTTCGATGTTGAAGCGACCGAGGTTGATATCGAGCCGGCCGTCGTCGCGGCGGAAGCGCAGCTCGCGCGATTCGCCGTTGGTCAATGTGGCACGGACCTCGTAGCCGAAGCCCTGGCGGTACCAGCTGACGACTTTGGTGCACTCACCGGCGTCGGTCGGCGCGAGCCGTTCGCCGACGAGCCCGTTTAGCAAGGTCGACTTGCCGGCTTTGACCCGCCCGGCGATGGCGACGCGTAACGGCTCGCTCATGCGCTGGCGGATGGCGGTAATCTGGTCAGCCAATGGCGTGCCGTGGACGGCGACCATCGCCTGGTCGCAGAGGTAGTTGACCCGTTCGGCGACGTTGTGGCTGGCCGGTCCCGGTGCGCTCACAGGCGCTCCTCGGCGACGCCGACACGCCGGCGCAGTTCGGTCAGCTTCTCGACGCGGGTCGAGAGGTCGCGCTTGCGGGCGTCCCGCGAGGACTCATCCTGTTTGAGGCTCTGCTGGGTGTTCTGGACAGCCTCGGTGTAGGTCTGGGCCAGCTCGCCGATGCGGTCGGTGTAGTAATCGCGCATCTCGCGCTGGAAATCGCGGGTTGTCTCGCGGATGCGGGTGCCGGCCTCGAACTGGACATCATCAACGAATTGCCGGACGAAAGTGCGCGCCTGCTGGCGCTTGCGGGTGACGTCGCGTTTGCGCTCTTCGAGGAACTGCCGGCCGCCGAAGAGCAGGCCGGCTCCGATCAGGACCGGCGTGATCATCGCCAAGCCGACGAAGTTGCCGAGCATCCCGACCATGAGCAAACCCATATAGGAGCCGCGCATGGCGTTCAGTCCCTTGAAGACCTTGGTGCCGATATTTTCGTCGTCGAGCTCGCGCTCGCTCCACATGTTCTCGACGTCGATCGAGATCGAGCCGGCCGAGGTTTCCCAGATCGCGGCGGTCTCATCACGGAGCATCGACGAGATGGTGTCGCGGAGCTGCCCGACATCGTCGTCGATGCGGTTGAAGGCTTCCTCGACCGCTTTGGCGACATCGCTTTGGAGGCGTTCGGTGATCTCGTCCCATTCGCCGGAGGGGTCGATCTCCTCGATCTGCTCCTCAGTGCTGCGGAGGATCCCGCGCATGGTCGAGCGGAACTGGTAGTCGACATTGGAGGTCAAGACGGCGAAGCCATCATTCATCACCGTGGCCCAGCGCGAACCCGCGCCACGCAGGGCGTTGAGGCGCTCCTTGGCCTCCTCCAGGCGCGCCAGCTCAGCTGCCGCGCCCTCGGGATCGTTGAGGATCGCCAGCTCGGACTCGTAAGCGGTGATCATCTGCTCGGAAGCTTCGCGTGTGGCACGGAGGGCTTCGGCGGCGGCGCGGTCGCCGGCCTGTTCGAGGATCTCGCTACGCAGCGTTTCGAGGAGCTCGGGGAAGCCGCTCTCTTCGTTGATCTGCCGGTCGCGCTCGCCGAGGGCGATCTCCCGCAGCGTTGTCGAGACGGGGATGATCGGGGCGGCGACGCCGGCTCGTTCGAGATGGCCCTGGTTGATCTCGACGATCCTGCGCCATTCGGGATAGAGGTCGATCTTGGTCATGGCGATCAGCACGGTCGCGCAGCGTTCGGCGGCTTCCTTAAGGTAGGCGACCTCCGGTTCGATCAGCTCCTGGGAGCAGTCGGTCACGAAGACCAGGGCATCTGCGGACTGGAGAAAGGCCAGCGTCGCCGCGCCGTAACCCGACGCCAGCGTGCCTGAGCCGGGCGTGTCAACGAGGGTGATTCCGCGCGCGAGCAGGCCGTTGCGGATTTGCAGCTCGACGAACTCGATGTGGAGCCGGTTCTCGGGGTTGCCCGCTTCGGTGGCGTATTGGGCGATCTGCGACCGCTCGATCTCGTCGACGACCGTCTCGCCCTCATCGGTGTGGCGGCGGACGGACATGGCCGGGTCGTCGGCGTAGCGCAGGATGGTGATGGCGGAGGTGGCGAGGTCGTCGTCGACCGGGCAGAGGTCGTCGCCGACGAGGCCGTTGACGAGGGCGCTCTTGCCCTTCTTGAACTCCCCGGCGACGCAGACGATGGTGTCGGGCCGTTCGAGCCGGTCGAGCGCCAGCTGGATGCGTTGCTGGAGGTCGGGCCGCTCGTAGGCGGTGGCGGCGTCGACGCCGAGCTTGACGACATCACGCGCGAATTTCATCGGCGTGGGTGTCGCCGCCGGTTGTGGTTTGACGGGGGCAGCTGGTTGGGATGTCGTGCTCATGCTGCTCCGTTCCCGCGCAAAACTCGGGGGCCATCGCCTGATCGCGTCACTGTTCCACTACATATTGTACGAGGGATGCGGGAGAGAACTGGGTATCCCATCCATCACGAAGTATCCGCGCAGGCGGAGAATTGTTTTGCGTTGCCGCCAGCGCGCTCTGATGTTGTGCCGCATGTAGTACCTCAAGGTCTCCTCATGCGGCTGTACGTTCTCGCTTTGGGCACATTGAACAAAAGCCGTGACAGCGTTAGTTCACCGTGACATAGCGCCGTTGATTGCCCACCGCCTAATCTGACACCGAATCGATTCAAAACAAGCGTGCGCATTCATCGTTGATGGACTGATGCTTGGTCGACTGAAGGAGATTCGACATGACAGAAGCAAGCATTGCTTGGATGCTTGTCTCAACTGCCTTTGTCTTACTAATGACCCCAGCGCTCGGATTCTTTTATGGCGGGTTGGTGCGCTCGCGCAACGTGCTCAACACGATGATGATGAGCTTTGTTGCGCTCGGTGTCGTCGGGCTTGGCTGGGCCATGCTGGGATATTCACTGGCGTTTGGTAGCGGTAGTCGTGTGTTGGGCGATTTGTCGTTCATTGCGCTCGACGGAGTCGACCTGGAAGCCAATGGGGAGATCCCTCATCTGCTTTTCATGGCATTCCAGGGCACGTTCGCGATCATTACCGCGGCGCTGATTTCTGGGGCGATCATCGGTCGAATGCGCTTCAGTTCCTATGCTGTCTTCATTACTCTCTGGGGCATTTTGATCTATGCGCCGCTGGTCCACTGGGTCTGGGGTGGTGGCTGGCTGGCTGATCTCGGCGCGCTTGACTTCGCTGGCGGCACCGTTGTCCACGTCAATGCCGGAGTCGCGGCAGTTGTGACGGTGTGGGTGCTCGGAAGCCGGTCAGACTATGGCAGGCAAGCGCTTCTCCCTCACAATGTGCCCTTCACGTTGCTGGGCGCGGGGCTGCTCTGGCTGGGCTGGTTCGGGTTCAACGGCGGCAGCGCGCTGGCGTCGAACACCTCGGCGGTACTGGCCTTCACCAACACGATGTTCGCCCCGATGGCGACGATCGTCGTCTGGATGCTGCTCGACCACTTCCGGACTGGCAAGGTGACTGCGGTTGGGTTGGCGACAGCCATTGTCGTCGGGCTGGTGGCGATCACCCCGGCAGCTGGGTTCGTCAGTCCACTGGGTGCGATTGCTCTCGGCGGCATCGCAGCGGCACCCAGCTACTTTGCCCTCGTCTACCGGGCACGGACATCGCTTGATGACTCCCTCGACGTCTTTGCGGCCCACGGAGTCGGCGGCATCAGCGGGGCATTGCTGACTGGCGTGCTAGCACAGGAGTCGTGGAATGGCGCGACCGACGGGTTGCTCTTCGGCAATCCCGAGCAGCTCGGCTATCAGGCGGTAGCTGTGCTGGCGGCAATCGCGTTCAGTGGCATTGGCACGCTGGCAATCCTGAAGGCGATGGCACTGGTCATGCCGCTGCGGGCGACGCAAACTGAGGAAGCTCAGGGCCTCGATGTCACGCAACATGGGGAGCAGGCATACACGACTGGTGAAGGCGCGATCCTGGTTCCGCCGTCGGAGCTGTTCCCAGCTGACGCGGACGTGCCGAGTCTGGCACCGGCCGAGGGACATTCATGAAGCTGATAGCAGCAATCATCAGGCCGGAGAAGCTCAACGAGGTACTTGAAGTGCTCTACCGCGCAGAAATCCGTGGTGTCACGATCAGCCGGGTTCAGGGCCATGGAGGGGAGATGGAGCACGTCGAAACCTATCGCGGGATGACGGTCAAGATGGATCTGGCGGACAAGATCCGTCTGGAGATCGGTGTCTCGGATCACTTCGTCGACCGGACTGTTGAGGCGATCATCAGTGCAGCAAGAACCGGTGAGGTTGGTGACGGCAAGATCTTCATCACGCCGCTGGAGCGGGTTTATCGTATCCGCACCGGGGATGTTGACGAGGCAGCTGTGACGCCAGTAAGGAGCAGCAGGGAGTTTGCGTAAACCGGCGGTTGACAGGGGGATCGACGGCCCCTCTCGATAGCCGGCCCAGATGCAAGCAGGCATGTGTGACGGATTGTCTGGGGAATCGTCATATGTGCCTGCTTGCCGTTAACGTGCGACAGGATGAACACGTGCGTGTGGTTGATGTGAAGTGCTGCTACGGGCTGTCTTTACTAGAGACCTTATACGAAATCCAAGTAATCACTTCCCGGAAGCGAGGGCTTGTCGGGGCCACCAGTGGAAGCAGGTGCGGCGGGCCAATTGGGTGGTGTGGGCTTGGATGACCCGGCAGCGGTCACTCAGGTCATCCAGGAGTTCGTCCAGCGTGGCGATGACCCGGTTGGCGATGGCTTCGTCAAGCAGGGTCCACAACCGCTCGGCTGGTTGCAACTCCGGGGCATAGGCGGGCAGAAACACCAGGTGCAAGCCCTCTGGCACCAAGAGGGTGGAACTGCGGTGCCAGCCTGCCTGATCGACCACCAAGACGATGCGTTTGTCCGTCCCCAGCCCCTGGGCAGCCGCGAACTCAGCCAGCATCTGACTGTAGACATCGGTGCCGATGCGCGGCACCAGCAGCCAGTAATTGTCCCCTGTGTCGGGCCGCACCCAACCACTCACATAGCACCACGCGTAGCGTGGCCAGACGGGCGCAAGCGGCTCCATGTCGGGCAACAGCCAGACGCGTCGCTGGACCGGTTTGAGGCCGAGCCGAGGGGTACCCTCTGGGTCCGTCCTGGGCCCAGACTTCGACCGTTGCACCAGGATGGGCGGCACGGATCTGGTCAACGGCCCGGCTCAGCCTTTTGGGAAGGCGGCCACCTCTGCGGGATCGGCTTTGGTATGGTGTGGTCGCAGGCACTTCAAGCGCGCACCAAAGCGCACCAGATAGGTCCAGCCCAACTGGGGATAGCCGGGATGACCGGTCTCGGCTTCGATCCAGGCGGCCACCTTCGGCCCGGTCCAGAGTCCGCCGTCCGGGGCAGGACCGTGTAAGGCCTCCCAGAGCCGCTCCTGCTGGTCCGCGTCCAGGATCGATTGGCCGCCAGGATTGTCGTGGCGGCGGTCACCGAGGGCGTCGGGACCTTCCTGGTTATAGCGGCGGATGATCTCACCGACCCACCGTTGTGAGTAGCTGGTCACTGCGGCGACCTCCGCCCGGGTCTTGCCCTGTGCCAGCAACCAGACGATCTGGAAATGGCTGCGGTCGACGGGGTCATGGGCTTGGCGGTAGCGCTGCTCGAGTGCAGCGAGCGCAAGATGGTCAACGACTGGTGTTCGACCTGGCATGCTTCCCTCCTCGCCGTCTCACCTCCTGAGAACTGGGAAGCTTACCATTGGATTTCGTATTATTCCGTTTTACAGTGAGGAGTCCGGTAGCGTGTAGGGGCGTGGTTCATCACGCCCGCGCTCGGAATCCGCATACGTTCGCCGGCTGTGAACCCTGGGCGTGATGAATCACGCCCCTACTACTGTCGCCGGTTTCCTGCCATCGATTGCCTGAATCAGTATTAAACCCGGAGCCGGGTGAAGTTCATCTCACCTGTTCCAACTAATTGTGAATAAGCGGTGAGCGTGTAGCGTGGTGTGAGGGGACGTTGATGAGCACGGTTCAGGGTGCATTAGCCGGGGTGACCGAGATCGAAGCAGTCCTGCGCGCCATGCTCGCGCGCCAGGCCATGCTCATGGACCCGCCAGCCCAGCGTGGTCGCCCCCGCATCCTCCCCGCGTACCGGCTCTGGTGCGGGTTGCTGGTCTGTGTTTTGCGTGGCGATCGCAGTCAGCTCGAACTCTGGCGGCTGCTGTGCGAGGGTGGTTTCTGGGATTGTCCCGGCACTCCGATTGATGACCAGACACTCTACAAACGCTTGGCCGCCGGTGGCACGGCTCCGCTGGAAACCATCTTTGCCCAGATCAGCCAGCTGTTGACCGACCGCCTGGACCCATGGATCCCGGACGATCTGGCCCCCTTCGCCAGCGAGGTGGTAGCCCTTGATGAGATGACCCTTGATCCGGTGGCACGCAAACTGCCGGCCTTGCGGGGCGTCCCGACGGAAGCCACGCTCCCCGGCAAGCTGGCCGGGGTCTTTGATGTGCGTCGCCAGCAGTGGCGCACGCTCCAGTTCCATCCCGATGTTCGTCAGAATGAGCGTGTCCTGGCCCGCGCGTTGCTGACCGATCTCCCGGAGAAGAGTCTGGTGCTCTGCGATCTCGGCTACTTTGGCTTCGAATGGTTCGATGATCTGACGACGGGCGAACATTGGTGGATTAGCCGCTTGCGCAACAAGACCAGCACGGTGCTGGTCCACACCTTCTATGCCGCCGGTGAGGTGCTTGATGCCCTCGTCTGGCTGGGTGCCTATCGGGCCGACCGTGCCCGCTATCTGGTGCGTCTGGTGCAGTTCCCACACGGCCAGCAGCTGCACCGCTACATCACGAATGTGGTTGATCCGACCCGGCTCTCCATCGCCGAGATAGCCCAGCTCTATGCGCGTCGCTGGGACATCGAGATGGCGGTCCAGTTGGTCAAAGAACACCTCGGGCTGGGGTTGCTGTGGAGCGCCAAAGCAGTCGTGATCCACCAGCAAATCTGGGCCGTCTTGACGATTGCTCAGATTGTTCAGGCGCTCAGAGTCGAAGCCGCAGGCCGTGCCGGGGTCGACCTCTTCGATGTGTCATTACCCTTGTTGGTGCGCTATCTGCCACGCTACGCGGCGGCCGGACACGAGCCCTTGGCGGCCTTTCTCGCCGCGGGTGCACGGTTGAAGTTCATCCGACCCAGTCGACGGGTGACGATCAGTGCACCACTACCCGACCTGAGTGCCTACCAATGGCCACCACCCGATCTCGTGCGCGAACGGACGCCCCGCTATGCCAAACGCAAATGCTAACGCCCAATTAGTTGGAACAGGTGCCTCTGGGTCCACGCCCCTACCGATGTCTGTCAGTTCATGCCACCAATAGGATGAAACAATGTTAATGCTTCAAATGCGTCTCGAAGTGGCGTTGGGCGCGGCGGATGGTGTCGTGCCAGGTGGCGGCGCGGGTGAAGATGTGGGGCTCGTCGGGGTAGACGACGAGGTCGAAGTCCTTGCCGTGATCGGTCAAGGCCCGAACCATCTGACGGCAGTGATCGATCGGGACGTTGGCGTCGTCGTCGCCGTAGAGCGCGAGGTAGGGGGCGTCGAGCTTCTCGATGTACTCGAGCGGGTTGCGCTCGCGGTAGAGGGCGGGATGTTCCTCGGGCAGCTCGAAGCGGGAGCGGCTCCAGACGCCGGGGGCGCGATCTGAGAGGTAGTGGTAGTAGTCGACCCAGTTGAAGACTCCGACGAGGTTGACGCCGGCCGCGTAGAGCGCCGGGTGTTTGACCATGCAGAGCGTTGTCATGAAGCCGCCGTAGGAGCGACCCCAGACGCCGATGCGCTGCGGGTCGACCTGCGGCTGGCGGCCGAGCCAGTGGGTGGCTTCGACGATGTCGCGCAGATCGCCGCCGCCGACATCGAGGTAGGAGGCGGTTTCGTATTTGCGGCCGTAGTTCCAGGAGCCGCGGTAGTCGACGATCGAGACGACATATCCCATCTGGGCCAGCATCATGTTCGCGGCGTAGGTTGTGCCGGCGCCGGTGTAGCCCTGCCAGACCGGGACGGCGTACTGCCCCTGGCCGCCGCCGTGGATGTAGATGATGCCGGGGGCTGAGTGGTCCTGCGGGAGGTCGCGGCGGCGCATCGTCAGGATCGGGATCTCCCATTCCTCGTCATCGCTTGGGATCGTCGTCGTGCTGACGAGGATGTCGTTGACCTGCGCGCCAATGCCGTGGTTGTGGTCGGCGATAACGGGCAACCCGCCCGTTTCGGTGCGGATGGCGGCGAGAACGTCCGGACGGTCGTGGTTGGAGACGATGGTGACGATGCGGTGACCGGCCGACGACCAGGCGTAGCTGGAGACGGAGCCGGCGTGGCGAATGGGGTCGTGGCGCTCCTCACGGTGGAGGGCGTTGACGAGGTGGAGGCGTTTCTGGCGGCTCTGGTTCGAGAGGTAGCTGATCCAGTCCTTGTCCGGCGACCAGCGCGGTTGCTCGGCTTCCGCGCCCGGTTCCGAGACCTGCATCGGGTCGTTGGTCCCGTCGGCATGGGCGACCAGCACCTGGCCGAAGTCATCGATGGGCGCGACGAAGGCGATGTAGTTGCCGTGGGGTGAGAAGGCGGCGTCGAACTGGAAGCGGGAGACCCACTGGCGGCTCTCGTCGCGCCAGATGCGGAGCGGGTTCTCGCCGGTTGGCTCGCAGACCCACAGCTCGCGCCACTTGACGCGCCAGTCGTAGCGAGTGAAGGCGAGCTTGCTGCCGTCGGGCGACCAGATTACGCCGGTTTCGACGTCGTTGCCGGGCATGACCTGGTGGAGGGTGTTGGTGTCGCGACTGAAGACGGCCAGATCGAGATTGTGGGGGCGCGGGCAGGCGATGGCGATGTGCATGCCGTCCGGCGATGGGAAGAAGACATCGGTGATGCGATGGACGAGGCGCGTCATGAGCCACTCGCCGGTCGTCATGCGCTGTGGTTGCTCGGCGGGCGTGTGATCGTGCCAGTACCAGAGCCAGGCGTCGCCTTCATGGACATAGACGACGGCGTCGGCTGTTGGCAGGACGGTGACGCGGGTCGCGTCGGCGGGTAGTTCGAGGATCGTCTGCTCCTCGCCGGCGGTCGAGACGCGGCAGATGGCTTGGCCGCGCGTGAAGACGATGCGTTCATTGCCATCCCAGACTGGCGGTCCGGCCGGTGTGTCGCCGGCGGTGAGCTGAACGGGATCGCCGGTCAGGTCGCTCAGCCAGATCTCGCCGTGCTCGAACCCGGCCAGGCGGTAGGCGAGCTGGGTGCCGTCGGGTGACCAGGCCGGAGACTCCGGCGTCTTGATCGCGACGATTTGCTCGATAGATAGGGGTGATGGCGCTTGCTGGCTGGACACGGCGTCGCTCCCGCTTCGATTACGCGCGTGGTGGATGGCTCTATCCTAGACCAGATTGGCGTAACTGGCGAAGCGTCCGCCGCTTACTCGTTAGCTGGTCAGTGCGATGACGTGGATAGTCGAGCCATCCAGGAAGTAGGCGAAGACGCTATCGAGCGCCAGCGACCGGTAGTCGGCCTCCGGGGCTGCGATTGCATCGGTCTCCGCGACGACGTCGGGGTCGCCGGGGTTGGTGATGTCGATGTCCCGCACGACGTAGTCGAGGCCGCGCCGGCGCAAGATGACCAGATGCGTGTCAGCCGTGGCCGCGTCGACGGCGACATCTTGCTGGCGGGTGCTTGGGTTGCGTTCCAGCTTGCGTGTCGTCGCGTCTGGGTCGGTTGCGTTGGAGACGTCGACGACGTTGACGCCGAAGGTGTCGGCGGCGGCGTAGAGGTGGTCCTGCTCGACGGCGATGTGCGGGGTCACGCGACCGGGGCTGGATCGGAACCCACTGACCCAGTCGTCATCCTCGTAGCGACCGATTTCATGGGGATCATCGAGCGACGTGAGATCGACGACCGAGATGCCGTAGTGGTCACCGAAGTAGAGCGTCCGGCCTGCCAACTTGACGTTGGTTGTCGAGACGGTGCTGTGCGAGTAGCTGCCGACCGCTTCAGGGGCATCCGGGTTCGTGACATCGAAGAAGCGCGTGAGCACGCCGTCCAGCGGCCCAACGGCCATGAGAGCACCGTCCACGGCGACCGAGCCGGGCGGTGTTTCGAGCGGGACGGTGGCGATTTCCCGGGGAGCCTCCGGGTTGGCGACATCGACAATCCAGAGAGCCGATTCCCGTGATTGGGCAAGCGGGACATAGACGGTTGTTCCGTCGAAGGCGATACCCGGCGCTGCCGGCAGGTCGGAGTCCAGCGCATCAAGTGGCGCGGAGAGCGTGCCGGCCGGGGCGAGCTCGCCGGACTCGGAGACGCTGAAGAGCTCAAGTGCCGGCTGTTGGTTTTCCTCTCCGACGGTCGTCAGGGTGGCGAGATAGCGTTCGCCGTCGATCTCGCCGGTAGCGCCGGCGAGCAGTTGGCTCGCGAGCGTGTATTCGGCGGTGATTGGCAGCGTTTCCGGCTCATCGCTGGGCCAGATGACGAAGAGGCCGAGGGCGACGAGCAGGGCAGAAGCGAGGACGAGGCCGCCATTGGCTTTGAGCGAGTTGTCCTTGATCGGCATCTTCTCGGGGAGGTCTCTGACGAAGGCGATGATCCGGCCTTCGGGGTTGTGGATCCAGCGGGTCATGGTTCCTCACATGCGCTGCACGCGTGGTTACTTTCACGGTGCGGACGCCGATTGCGTTCGGGCCTGTCTACCCGGCGATGGTAATGACGTCGATGGATGTGCCTTTGAGGACGAAGAGATGCTCGTCTCCGGCGACAATTGATTGCCAGGCCGATGGGATGCTGGCATTGACGTCGAGCTCCTGAACGACTTCGGGTTCCGATGCGTCCGAGATATCGATCTTCTGGACAACGAAAGACACATCTGTCATGGGCTCTCCGAGCTCAAGCTCGCCACGCGAGTAGGTGTAGGCATAGTCGCCGGAGACATCCACGCCCATTGACGCGAATTCGGTTTCAATTCGTGCGTCGGACTCGATGTTTTCCGGGTCGTCAAGGTTGAGAATCTCCAACGCATCTGCGCCGGTTGTCATCAGCACGTGTTCCCCGGCTACGGCTACGTCGGGTTGCGCGGGCATGTCGGACGCCGAGGTCGTGAGGCTGCCGGCCTCCCCACTGATCGGCCCGGCCCAGGTCGGGTTCTCGAAGAAGCCCGCCTCTTCAGGGGCATCGGGGTCGCTTACGTCGATCACGGTCAGGCCGCTTGCGTCGACGAGATAGGCGTAGTCCCCGGTCAGCTTGATGTTTGGCGTCGAAGAACCGGGATGTGAGAGACGGGTGAGTTGTTCAACAGCATCCGGGTCGGTGATGTCGAGGATATTGACGCCAGTTCCGATGACACCGGTAGCGACGGCCGCAACGTCGTCATTGATCGAGACGGCGACCTGCCCGACATCCGGTGTATCAAAGAAGCTCAGTTCCTCCGGAGCTTCGGGGTCTGCGACATCGACCATCCAGATGCCGTTCCGGTCGCCGGTCAGGGTGACGTAGGCAACGTCGTCATCGACGGCGATGCCGTTTGGGGTTGAGTAGGTGGGGTTGTAGCCATCACCCGGCGCGGTGAGTGAACCGGTTTCTAGGAGTTCACCGCCCTCGTCAACTTCGTAGATGTACAGCGCGACCTGCTCCTCGTTGCCGATCGACTCGACGGTGATGAGGCGACCATTGTCGACTGCGGCCGAACGCACGAGGTTGTCGAATTCGGTCGTTGCTACAAGCTCCATCGGGCTGTCGTTTGCGGAGTCGGAGCCACAGGCTGCGAGCAGTGCCATGCAGGAGATGAGCGAAAAGAGCGCAAATACATGGGCCGAGAATTTAGTCATAATGACTAAATCGTAGCACATTCCTTGCTCATCATGTGTCTCGCCAGCTTGCCCACGACTTTGAGTCAGTGCGCTTGATGCGGGGGCGTCTCTGCACTCTAGCCGGGGGTGCGGCAGTGCGAGGAGCTTCACTCCTTCCCCCACGTCATCCTGATCGGAGCGGAGCGGAGTGGAAGGATCCGACTCTCAATAAGGGGGCGGACTCTAGGCGAACAATTGATCTGGCCAGTGTCACCAACTACTGCGCCAGCATTGACCAGATCAATTGCTCGACATCGACCTACGCCGTTCGCTTGACTCTCGGATCCTTCCACTTCGCGGAGCCTCCGGTCAGGATGACGTGGGGAAGGTACGGCGGGTGTTGGGTATGAGGGGGCTAGGCTGCGGGTTGGGTGTGGCTGTTGCGGTTGCCGTTGTCGTTGGGATGGGCGATGAGGCGTTGGTAGAGGTAGGAGGCGATCAGGAGCAGGACGCCGAGAGCGATGAAGGAGATGACCCGATAGGAAGCGTCGAGCGAGGCTAGGTCGACGATGAAGACCTTGACGATGGCGATGCCGAGCAGCGCGAGCCCGTAGATGCGCATGCCGATGCGCCGCCGCAGGACTCCAAGGGCGAAGCCGCCAACTCCGAGGGCAGTCCAGAGGATCGAGAGTCCGACCTGAGCCTGTTCGCGCAGGGCGCTGAGATTCCCCTGGTCAGGGTCGAGGCGCTGCTGGAATTCGTCGACCAGCCCGATCGAGAGCATGTAGACGATGAGGCTGGTGGCTGCCGCGAGGGCGAGTCCAGCGTACAGCGGGAACTCGCGCCGGTGGAGGTACCAACCAACTGCCAGCGAGAGGGCGAGGCTTGCCAGCGCCAGCGTGGCGTCGCTCCAGAAGGGGGCGTGGTCGAGCGTGCTGAAGGAGCTGACGCGCAGGCGCGACGGCGTTGCGATCTGGGCCAGCGTCACCAGCAGGGCGAAGCCGTCAAGCCCGACTCCGGCAACTGCGTACAGCGGGTGGCCGGATGGGACGGCACGGTGGACCGCGAAGAGCGCCAAAGCAATCAGCGCCCAGCCGGCGATGGTCCAGCCGTCTTCAAGCTCATAGGGCAGGGCGTAGGCGGTCAGAGCGGACCCCGCCAGGATCGCGACGGTGAGCGCTTCCTTGCGGCGAGCGAAGTAGGCGGAGGCGGCGAGCGCGAGCAGCAGCGCGCCCAGCACGGCGCCCGAGCCGTTGATGAACGGATAGTCGCCGAGAGTCTCGCCCGAGAGGAAATCCCTGAAGGGATAGTCGAACAAGATGACATGCCAAAGGGCGGCGAATCCGAGAAGAACACCGGAGGCGAGGCTGAAGGGGTTATGGAGTCGTCCATAGAGCCAGACCATGACGACGCCGACGGCGGCCCAGGCGATTGGGACCGTCACGCCGTTGAACTGGACCGGTATGGCGATCCCCGCGAGGGCCAACCCAAGCCCCGTCGTCAGCATGCCGAATGCGTGCCGATCTCCGCCCCGATAGAAGAGATAGCCGGCAAGTGGCATGTGTAGCGCCGCGAGAGCCAGGAGATAGAGCCCGCGCCACTCGGCAAGCGTTCCATCAAGCAGGACATAGGTTCCACCCAGGGCGATGGCGGTGTTGAGGGCCATCACGGAAGCTGAGCTTGGACGTAACCGGCCGCGCAGCTTGCGGATGTCTTCGCCACCGGCGGCGAGTGTGTGGATGAGCCAGTAGCCGGTCATGACGGCGAGACCCAGCGCCGCCGGCGGTGAGTCGGCGAGCCAGAAGTAGAGTTGGAAGAAGGTGAAGAGCAAGCTGAGGAGCGGCAACCAGGTCCAGGTGCGGTAGAGGGAGATGGCGGCTGCGCCGACGAGCAGCAAAGCCAGGAAGGCGATCGTGATGCCGGTTGTGTCGGCGTCGAAGAGCGGCGGGGCGATCAGGGCCGGCAGGAGTCCATAGATGGCGACGATCTGGGAGTGGGCCCGGATTGCCAGGACTGCGCCAACTACGGCGGCGACGAAGGTTCCGACGAGTGCGAGTTCGTAGGGCATCAGGTCGTAGAGACGAGTGGACGCAAAGAGCGCCAGGTTGAAGACGCCGAGTCCGACGGCGAGCAGGGTGTGGCCGAAGATCCGCTCGCGCCGCTCAAAGAAGAAAGCCCCGCCGGTGACCAGCGCCGCGCCGGCGATGAGGCCGATGATGACGCGAGTTTCCGGACCGATCCAACCGCGCGAGAAGGCCAGGCTCAGGAAGAAGAGGCTGCCGACGAGGATCGCCAACCCGCCGATCCACGCCAGTACCCGGCCGCTGAGCAGGGCTTCGATGTCGACCGTCGTGCGGGCCGTTGGCTGTTGCTGGCCAGAGAGCTCCGGGAGCTTGTCGAAGGGTCCGCCGGTCGTTTCGGTGGCCGTTGCTGGAGACAGCGTTGGCGGTGGTTCTGGTTGCAGGCTTGCGATCGTTTCGGGCGGCGCAGATTCCGGTGCGACCGGGGCCGGCTCTTCGGCGGATTCTTCACGCACCGTGAGGAGAGCGCGAAGCTCGGTCAGCTCGCGTTCGAGATCGCGGACCTGTGCGTCGACGGCATTGAGACGCTGCTGGATTTCTTGGTTGTCGCGCGTCTCGTCGTTCATATGCCGTACCCCTGGCTGGCCGAAGTGCTGTCCTGATGATTAGACGCCTCGGAGGTGCTGGAAGTTTCATCGTAGTCGATGAGGGCGGTGTTGTGTCTGGGCCGAGGTGTCCTCGGTCACTACGTACATCCACTGCATCAGCCTAATCTCTGCGGCTGTGCTCAGGGCAGGCTCCGGCTCTGCAGAGTGGAAGGATCCGAGAGTCAGACAGCTGGGGG
>JAUIIK010000075.1 GCA_030431755.1 Chloroflexia bacterium | reverse complement strand
CTGGCGCGCCGCGGATATTCGCAACATCCTCAACTTTCAGAATGACTACCCCGACTCGGATGAGGTGCACCTCGAAGAGAACTACCGCTCAACGCCAGAGATCCTGCAGGCCGCCGACGCGGTCATCGCCGACAACACGCAGCGCATCGAACGAGTGCTCCGCACTTCCCGCGAGGCCGGCAGCAAGATCATCGTCCGCGAGTCGCTCGACGAGTATTACGAAGCACGTTTCATCGTCGAGGAGATCGCCAGGCTCCAGCGTGACGACGGCTACGCCGGCAGCGACATCGCCGTCCTTTACCGGACGAACGCCCAGAGCCGGACGGTAGAAGAGACCTTCATTCGCGCCGGGATTCCCTACCAGCTCGTGGGTGGCACGCGCTTCTACGAACGCCGCGAGATCAAGGACGTGATGTCCTTGCTGCGCCTGGTGCTGAATCCCGATGACACGGTTTCATTCGAGCGCGTCATCGGTGCTTTCCCCCTTGGCCAGGGCATCGGCGCAAAGACGCTCGCCGACCTCGAGGCCTGGTGCCGCATGAATGGCCGGGGACTTGGGGACGCCCTCGGATTGCTCGATGAGCCCGGCGGTCCCAACCTCAACGCGCGGGCTGTCTCGTTGCTTGCGGATGTCGCGTCGACGCTCGACCGCCTACGAGTCGATGCCCGTTCGATGCAACTGAGCAAGTTCTTCGACCTGGCCATCGAAGAGTCGGGCTACCAATCACAATTCACCGACGGCGACCCGGAGATGATGGACCGCTGGGAGAATCTCCTCCAGCTACGCGCCACGATGGAGCCCTTCGACGCAATCGAAGATGAGGATCGGCTGACGCTCTTCCTCCAGGAGATCGCGCTCGTCTCCGACCAGGATCAGATGGTCGACGACAATGACCGTGTCACCCTCATCACGCTACATGCCGTCAAAGGTCTTGAGTTCAAAGTCGTCTTCATCTCCGGCGTCGAGGACGGGTTGATCCCGCATGCCCGGTCGATCACGGAGAATCCAGATGCGCTGGAGGAAGAGCGACGCCTATTCTACGTCGGCATCACACGGGCCGAGGACCGGCTGTACATCACCCACGCTGCCCGGCGGAGCCGCTATGGCTACGCCGACATGTCGATCCCCTCGCAGTTCCTCGCTTCGATCCCCGAGGAGCTGCGCGATGAGCCGCCGGCGCGGACCGCACCGGAGCGCGCCAGCCGCAAACGCGTGCTAACACCCATCGCCGGCGAATCTGCCGCCGAGACACCGACCTACCAGGTGGGACAGCGCGTCTTTCACACCAAGTTCGGCGATGGCGTGATCGCATCCGTCACCGACAAACCCGGCGATCAAGAGCTCGTCGTCGACTTCGTGCGGCACGGCCAGAAACGCCTACTTGCTAGTTTCGCCAACCTTGATACCGACTAGAATCTAACGGGGCATGAGTACGAGCCAGGCTGCCGGGGAGGGCTTGATGGCTACGAAATGGACATACGGCTTCGCGGATGGATCGGCCAAGAGTGTCGAACTTCTGGGAGGCAAAGGCGCGAATCTGGCAGAGATGACAAGCACCGGATTGCCGGTGCCGCCCGGATTCGTCATTACAACCGAAGCTTCGAACGCTTACCTCGATGCTGGCGAGCTGCCGCCCGGACTCTGGCAACAGGTGCTCGATCAGGTAGCGCGGCTTGAAGAAGAGCGGGGCCAGAAGCTCGGCGGTGCTTCAAATCCTCTGCTCGTCTCGGTGCGCTCCGGCGCCGCGATCTCGATGCCGGGCATGATGGACACCATCCTGAATCTCGGCCTCAACGACGAAAGCGTCGCCGGGTTGGCAGAACTCGCCGACGAGCGCTTTGCCTGGGACTGCTACCGCCGTCTGATCCAGATGTTTGCGAATGTCGTGCTTTCGATTGACGGCGAAATCTTCGAGGATGAGCTCGACGCGGAGAAGCGCCGGGCCGGCATCATCAATGACCAGGATCTACCGGCGGAGTCGCTCATGAAGCTCGTCGATAGCTTCAAGGCGACGGTCAAGGAACAGTCCGGCGCGGAGTTCTCCCAGGATCCTCTAGAGCAGCTCAAACTCGCGATCATCGCGGTCTTCGCGTCCTGGAACAATCGGCGGGCCATCCATTATCGTCAGCAGAACAACATTCCAGACGATCTTGGCACGGCAGTGAGCGTCCAGACGATGGTCTTTGGCAACATGGGCGAGACCTCGGCAACCGGCGTCGCCTTCACCCGCAATCCATCTACAGGGGCGCCGGGGCTATTTGGCGAATTCCTGACGAACGCCCAGGGCGAAGATGTCGTCGCCGGCGTGCGCACCCCGCTAGAGATCGATCACCTCGCGGACACGGCCGGATTCGAGGTCGTCTCACGGCGGCTACATGACATCGCCAATCAACTCGAGCACCACTACCGCGACATGCAGGACATCGAGTTCACTGTCCAGCGCGGCGAGCTCTTCGTCCTCCAGACACGCACCGGCAAGCGCACCGGGCAGGCAGCAGTCCGCATCGCCTGTGACCTCGTAGACTCCGGGCTAATCCAGCCCGCGGATGCCGTCAAACGGCTGGAACCGGAGCAGCTCGACCAGCTGCTGCACCCGATGATCGATCCGGAGTTCGAGCCGGATATCCTGACGACCGGGTTACCCGCCAGCCCTGGCGCTGCAGCCGGTGAGATTGTCTTCGATGCCGACGAAGCCAAACGTCGAGGCGACGCCGGCGACGCCGTCATTCTCGTCAGGCGCGAAACCTCCCCGGACGACTTCCACGGCATGGTCTCCGCCCAGGGCGTCCTGACGGCCCGTGGTGGCATGACCTCGCACGCCGCGGTCGTCGCGCGCGGCATGGGCAAGCCGTGCGTCGCCGGCGCGGGCGAGCTGGAGATCAGCCACGCCGACAAGACGATTACGGTGAACGGCAGGGTGCTCACCGCCGGCGAGGTCATCACCATCGACGGCGCGACTGGCCGGGTTATCGACGGCGCAGCGCCGATGGTCGAGCCGCAGGTTGGCGGCGACGTGGCGCGTATCCTGAGCTGGGCCGACGACATCCGCAGGCTTGGCGTCCGCGCCAACGCCGATACCGGCCACGATGCCGAGGTGGCCCGCGAGTTCGGGGCGCAGGGCATTGGACTCTGTCGCACCGAGCACATGTTCTTTGGCGACGAGCGCCTCGAAGCTATCCGCCGGATGATCCTGGCCCAGGACTCGACAGAACGCCGCGCCGCGCTCGAACCACTACTGGAAATGCAACGCCAGGACTTCGTCGAGATCTTCCGGGCAATGGATGGGCTGCCCGTCACCATCCGGACGCTCGACCCGCCGCTGCATGAGTTCCTCCCGCACACCGATGAAGAGCTTCAGGAGATTGCAACCGACCTCGGCGTTGACGTCGATGTCGCCCGCAATCGCGTCGCCGCCCTTGTCGAAACGAATCCGATGCTCGGTCACCGTGGCTGCCGCCTGGGCATCTCGTTTCCGGAGATCACCGAGATGCAGACGCGCGCCATCTTTGAAGCCGCGGTGCAGGCGCAGAACGAAGGCGTCGCCGTCACGCCGGAAGTCATGATCCCGCTCGTCGCCGACGTGAACGAGCTCAGACTTCAGCGCGAAACAGTCGACCGCATCGCAAGCTCGGTGTTCGACGAAACCGGCGCGACCATCGACTACCACGTGGGCACGATGATCGAGCTACCGCGCGCAGCGCTCGTTGCCGACCAGATCGCCGCGCAGGCCGAGTTCTTTTCGTTTGGCACCAACGACCTGACCCAGACAACCTACGGGCTGAGCCGTGACGACTCGGGGCGCTTTCTGCCAATGTATGTCGAACGGAAGATCTATCCGGTGGATCCATTCGTGACGATTGACCGCGACGGCGTTGGCGCGCTGGTGGAGATTGCCGTCGAACGCGGGCGCGGCGCGCGGCCGGAGCTCAAACTCGGAATCTGTGGCGAGCATGGAGGCGACCCAGATAGCGTTGAGTTCTGTCACCTCGCTGGTCTCGACTATGTTTCCTGTTCGCCCTATCGTGTCCCGGTGGCGCGTCTGGCGGCCGCCCATGCCGCGCTGGCTTTCCCGGACTCGTAACAATCGCGCAATCCGTCGACTCGACGCGCGGCCCAAGTGTACGTACACTTGGGCCGCGTGCTTGTATCCGACGGGATGATGAAACTGGCGACGATTCGCGACGAGTATGAGGCTTACCTCGAAGGTTGGCTCGCTCCGGCGGCCGCTCGGTCGCAACATGCCCGGCGCCAGCACGACGAATGCCCGTCACCGCTCCGCACCGACTACCAGCGTGACCGGGATAGGGTCGTCCACAGCCAGGCATTCAGGCGACTCAAATCCAAGACCCAGGTCTTCCTGCCGCCGTCCGGCGACCACGTCCGTACCCGCCTGACACACACACTCGAAGTCACCCAGATCGCCCGGACAATCGCCCGCGCCCTGCGGCTCAACGAGGATCTGACCGAAGCGATTGGTCTGGCCCACGACCTCGGTCATACGCCCTTCGGCCACGCCGGCGAGGCAGCCTTGGCGACTGTCTACCCTGGTTTCCGTCACAACGAGCAGAGTTTGCGGGTTGTTGATGTGATCGAGAAGGACGGGACCGGCCTCAACCTGACCAACGACACGCGCGACGGCATCCTGCGGCACTCCAAGCCCAGCTCGCACATTGAAGGCGAGATGGCGGGCCGTCCACGCACTGCCGAAGGCCAGGTGGTCAAGATCTCGGACGGCATCGCCTACATTAGCCACGATCTCGATGACGCCATCGCGGCCGGATTGCTGGAAACCGCGCAGCTCCCGGCCTCGGTGCCCGCCATCCTCGGCTCCCGCCACAGCGCGCGCATTGACACGCTTGTCCGGAGTGTCGTCACGCACTCCCGGCCGCTCGTACAGCAGCCGGTGGACGGCCGACAAGTGATCGTCATGGGCTCCGACGAACTCCGCGCCGCCGACGATCTGCGGCAGTTTCTCTTCGGCGAACTCTACGAACCGATCAACCGCCTGCAATCAACAGAGCACGCGCAGGAGATAGTCGTACGTTTGTTCGAGTATTATTCAATGCATCCGGACGAAACCGGCATCCCGTCGTCGCGCGAACCAGACGCAACCCGCCGCGCGGCGGACTTCGTCGCCGGCATGACCGACACCTTCGCCCGACGAAAACACCACGAGCTATTCGTCCCGCGCTTTGAGGAGATCTGACCATGGCACAGGACAATGTCCAACGCATCAAAGAACGCCTCGACATCGTCGATGTCATTGGATCAAAGGTCGAGCTTCGGCGGGCAGGGCGTTACTTCAAAGGCCGCTGCCCGTTTCACCAGGAGAAGACCCCGTCGTTCGTCGTCTACCCCGACAATCAGAGCTACCACTGCTTCGGCTGTCAGAAGAACGGTGACATCTTCTCGTTTCTGATGGAGACGGAGAATTTGACATTCCGCGATGCGCTCGAACAGCTTGCCCAGCGTGCCGGAATCACCATCGAGAGCAACCGGCCAGCGAACCCCGAACGCGACGAACGCCGACAGCGCCTCATCGACCTTAACGAGCGTGCCGCTGCCTACTTCAGCTCGGTCCTCTGGAACTCGTCGGCCGGCCAGCCAGCGCGTGAGCTGGTCGAGCGGCGCGGGGTCGACCGCAAGACCGCCGAGATATTCGCGCTGGGCTTCGCGCCCGATTCTTGGGACGCCCTCAAGACCCACCTCCAGCAACAGCTGAATGTGTCAGAGGATCAACTTGTTGACGCCGGACTCTGCTCCAAGGCCGACTCCGGGCGCGTCTATGACCGCTTTCGCAACCGGCTGATGTTCCCGATCCGGGATCGCAAGGGTCGGACAATCGGCTTTGGCGCAAGAGCGCTCGGCGGCGAGATGCCGAAGTACCTCAACTCGCCACAGACAGCTTTGTTCGACAAGAGCGCGACGCTCTATGCGTTGGATCGCGCCTTCGAGGAGATTCGCAAGACACGCGAGCTCGTCGTTGTCGAGGGCTACATGGACGCCATCGCCGCCCACCAGTTTGGCTTCAGCAACGCAGTGGCGTCGATGGGCACCGCGCTGACCGAGGCACAGGTCATGGCCATTCGCAGCTATGTCGACAAGGTCTACGTCGCGCTCGACTCCGATGCCGCCGGGCAGATGGCGACGATCCGGGCGATCGATACATTGCGCGAGGGCTTTTCGTCGGCCGACGGCGTCTCTGTCGATCCTCGTGGCCTGATCCGAAGCGAACACTCGCTCGACGCCGAGATCCGTGTCGTCCTGCTTGCCGAGGGCAAGGACCCTGACGACCTCATCCGCACCGATCCCGCGCTCTGGGAAGCTGCGCTCGGATCATCGCTACCGCTCGTTGAATACATCCTCAAGACTCGCCTGAGCGACGTCGAGGACTCCCCTACCGCGCGTGCCGAGGCGTTGCGGACCATCGCCGTGCCGGTTTTGCGCGAAGTGCGTGACGAGACAGTGCAGGCCCGATACATCGACATGACTGCAGCGCTGCTTAGACTGAAAGACTCTTCTGTCAAAACTGTACTCTCACGAGCTTCACGAAAGTCAAAACTGATTCGTGATGATGACAACTGGAACCTCAGCCGCCCATCTCCGGGACCAGAGACAGATCTGCTCGCACGTTTGCTGTTTTACCCACTCGGCTACGCGCATCGAGCCGGAACGTTGGAACTAATCGACGATGGTGTGTTTCGCGAGACATCTAACCGGGAGATTCTTGCCTTATTGCGTCAGTACGAATTTGACGCGGATCGTACTATTGCCTCACTTGACCCGGAACTAGCTGCGTATTGCGAATCATTGCGATCGTTAGTATCTCAACGAGACGATCTTAGCCCGGGGATGGCCAACAACGATATCATCGGGGCTGTCGAACATCTCCACCGATCGCGATACGAGGAGCAGGTGCATCAAACGCAGAGGGATCTCCAGTTCGCCAGGGAGAACGGTGACTCCGAGTTGCTGCGCGAGAGCCTTACCAGGATGGCCGAGCTGGTACGCGACAAATCCCGCTACGATCCGAAAGTCAGCCCCTACTTCCAGGATCTGCGGTCAACTGCCGACTAGCCCGCTCAACACCCCGCCAACGGTGTTGAGCAGTCCCTCGTCCTGATCCGGCAGCACCGTCCGGCAATCGAGAATGACGCGCTCATCCTCGACTCGCGGGAAGACGGGGAGGTCGGCGGTCCGAAGCCGTCGGGCGAGCTCAGCAGCCGAAATGTGATCAGACTGCAAGGCGATGCCGGCGCTGGGCTGAGACTTACCCGGTAGCGATCCGCCGCCGGTCACCGAACGAGTCGACACGACCCGGCAGTGGGGAGATGCGAGCGCCGCCTGCCAGCGCTCTGCTCGCTCACGCAGCTCGCTCTCGCGCTGCGACATCATCCACCAGATGGGCACAGCCTGCTCGTGCTCGCCACGGGCGTAATGCCGCAAGGTCGCAGCCAAGCCCTCCTGGACTGTCTTATCTGTCCGAATCGCGCGCGCAAAGGGGTGTCGCCGGATCAGGTCGAGCGCCTGCTGCTTCCCGAGAATTAACCCGGCCTGAGGTCCGCCAAGCAGCTTATCCCCCGACGCCGTCACGACATCAACACCCGCCTCGATGCTCTCGCGCAGCGTTGGCTCGTGGACGAGGCCATAGCGTTCAGTCTCGACGAGGCAGCCACTACCGACGTCCTCGATCAGCAAGATGCCGCGTTCATGAGCAAGGTCGGCGAGTTCGGCGAGCTGCGGCTTGCTCGTGAACCCGCTGATGGCGAAGTTGCTGGCATGGACCGAGAGGATCGCCGCGGTGTCATCGTCGATCTCCGCTGCGTAGTCTGCGAGATTTGTGCGGTTTGTGGTGCCAACTTCGACAAGTTGCGCGCCGCTCTGCCGCATGACATCGGGAATCCGAAAGCCGCCGCCGATCTCGACGGCCTCCCCACGCGACACAATCACACGCTTCCCCTGGCAAAGTGCGCTCAGCGCGAGCAGGATGGCGGCGGCGTTGTTGTTGACTGCCATCGATGCCTCGGCTCCCGTTAGCAAGCCCAGTAGAGCCCCAACGTCCGCGCCACGCCCGCCGCGCTCGGCCGACGCAAGCTGGACCTCAAGCGGGACGTAGTTCTGCGCTGCCCGAGACATCGCATCCGCTGTCGCCTTCGACACCGGCGATCGCCCCAGGTTGGTATGCACGATCACGCCGGTGGCATTGATCACCGTCGTCACATCGTTGGTGACAACCAGCGCAATCGCTGCCTCGATCCTCTGCCCGAGCGCCACTGCCGCGTCCGGGTTGCCGTCGAGGATCGCAGCTCGCGTTGCCGCGACCTCAATCCGCACCAGCTCGGTGAACATGTACTCATCAAGCGCTACGCGGCCACACTCTTCTCGGACAATAGCGTCAACGGAGGGCAGAGCTCTCAGCGCGGCGTGCGTCTGGGCGTCCATACTATTTGGTTCTCGCTCTCGCGATTTCAGGCGCAAAAAAGAGCCGAGAGCCCGGTTGGCGGACTCTCGGCTTCAAGCTGTCGGGGAGAGAGGATTTGAACCTCCGACCTCCTCGTCCCGAACGAGGCGCGCTGCCGGGCTGCGCCACTCCCCGTAGACCCACCGAGTATAGCATCGAACAGATTGATTGTGTAACCGGTGCGCCACAGGCAAATCACAGTAGTAGGATTGCATGTAATATGGCGTCAAGCCCGCGTAGCTCAGGGGACAGAGCAGGGGCGTCCTAAGCCTCGTGTCGGGGGTTCGAATCCCTCCGTGGGCGCTGAATGGTTTCAAGCTCCAGACCTCGAAGGGAGGTCGGACGTGTTTGATGTCCGCATTCATGTTCAAGGCGCAGACAACCCTGGCGCAGTCACCGACTACATCGAAGAGCGCGTCTCACGCCTAGAACGCTTCAACGAACGTGTCATCAGCTCGGTGTTCGAGCTGCGTTCCGAACACCATCGCAGCGGCGGCGACGAATGGATCGCGCAATTCACCGTCTCAACGCCGGGCCGCATCCTGCGCTCGGAGATGCGCGATCGGGACCAGCGCCACGCCATCGATGTCGCCGTTGAGAAAATGCGGAAGCAAGTTCGGCGCTTTCACTCGCGCAAGATCAGGCGCTCGCGTCGCGATGCCGTGAACCTCGGCCGCCTGGCGGCAGACCACGTTGTCGAGACTGAATCTGACGACGAGGACAGCGCCCCGTTGGTGCGCACCAAGCGCTTCGAGTTCCAGCCAATGGATGTCGATGAGGCCATCGAACAGATGGAGCTCCTCGAACACGATTTCTTCGTCTACCGAGACCGCGACTCCGGCAATACCCAGGTGGTCTATCGGCGCAACGACGGAGCCTACGGCCTCATCCAACCCGCGTAGCTCGTGTTGACGGGACGGGGAATAGATGCCGGTCACGCGGCGTTATGGACTCCGGCCTGAGGACCCGGATACCGTGCCGGGTGTCGAGTGGTGTCTGAGACGTAAGGAATGCGCTGTTGGTTGCTATCGCTCCGAGTTCGTCGCCCCGGCTCACGCCACTGCCGGAGATCTCGCGCGTCGCAATGATCTCGGTCCATACCTCGCCGTTGAGCGCGCTCGGCGGCCCCGACGCGGGCGGCCTCACCGTCTACGTCCTCTCGCTCGCCGAACAGCTCGCGCGCACCGGCGTCGAGGTCGATATCTTCACGCGCCGCTTCGACGCCGAGACACCGGATGTCGTCGAGCTTGCGCCCGGCATCAGAGTGCTGACCGTCACCGCTGGCCCGGCTGAGAAGCTCCACAAGGACGATCTCTATTGCATCTTGCCGACCTTCGCGAGCGAGGTTGCGACCTACGTCGTCGAATCAGGACGCCGCTACGACATCATCCATACACACTATTGGCTCTCCGGATGGGTCGGACGAATTCTCAAGCGCTATTGGGATGTGCCCGTCGTCCACATGTACCACACGCTCGCGCACCTGAAGAACGACGCAACCCCCGGACAACCGATCGAGTCGCCGCTACGGTTGCGCGTCGAACGGGAGCTGATCGGTGCGGTCGACCAGATCGTTGCGCCCAACCCTGACGAACGCGCTGAGCTCGTCTGGCGCCTGGGAGCCAAAAACTGCCAGGTTTGTACTCTGCCGCCTGGCATCGACCTGCAGATTTTTCACCCGGCAAACGTCTCCCAGGCGCGCGCCAATCTCAATCTGCCCGACGCTCCAATTGTCTTGTTCGTCGGTCGCATCGACCCAATCAAGGACATCCATACGTTGCTCGCAGCAATGGCGGACTTGATCTGCAATTGCGAAGCCGATAACCTGCCGTACCTCGCGATTGTCGGCGGCGAGCTAGACGACGACGGACGGCCAATTGGTTCACTTGGCACAGTCGTGACCAAGGCCGAGGCTCTTGGCATCCAGGATCAGATCATCTACCTTGGCTCGCGACCGCAGTCCGAGCTTCCCGAGATCTACTCTGCAGCCACTGTCGTGGCGGTCTCTTCTCGCTATGAGTCGTTCGGGCTTGTCGCCGTGGAGGCCATGGCCTGTGGCACGCCGGTCGTGGCGACCCGCGTCGGCGGTATGCGCTTTACCGTCGAGGAGGGCGTCAGCGGTCTGCTCGTGCCTCCGGCTGATCCGACGGCGATGAGCCGCGCATTGAACGAGGTCATCGGTAACCGCTCGCTCCGGTCCGCAATGCAGGTTGGGGCGCGGCAGGCCGCCATCCGCTTCTCCTGGCACACCGTCGGCGCTGCCATGCTGCGGATGTACGAGCGGCTGGCCGCGGGTGAACGCGGCGAGTCGCCCTGCTACGATACGATCTACGCATCGTAAGTCCCAGCAACGTTTGGAGCATGGCGCATGCCCGCAATCGTCGATCCGGCAAAGTGCAACCGCAACTGGGAGCAATGCTTCCCAGCTCGTGTTTGCCCTGAGAACGCGCTCTCGTTCCACGCGGCGTCCGGGGTGCTCATCGATCACACGCTCTGCGGAGACTGCCCTGGTCCATGCGTGAACTTCTGCGACGGTTACGCGATCATGTACGACCGCGACCCGGCATCCTTCGACATCATGCGACGCCAGATTCAGGAAGAGCTCTCGGCGGATGATGCCCTCCAGGCGCGGCAGGAGCTGCAAGCAGCGGCAGATGCGCAACTGGCTGCGGAATCCTCGGTGCTCGACGTTACGCTCGACAACTTCCTGGATGAAGTCATCAACGCCGATATGCCGGTCGTCGTCGACTTTTGGGCACCCTGGTGCGGACCGTGCAAGGCCATGGCGCCGGTCTTCGAGGAGCTCGCGACCGAGTATGCGTCGCGGGTCAAGTTCGTCAAGCTCAACACGGAGGAAGAACCACAGGTCGCGGCCCAGTTCCAAATCACGAGTATCCCAACACTGCTGGTGTTTCAGGGCGGCCAGCTCGTCGATGGAGCGGTTGGCGCGCTGCCACGTGAACAGCTAGTCCAACTTGTCGACCGCGTTGCGCCCCCTGTGGTTGGCGACGAGCCCGACGACGACGAGCTCATCGTTTGAGTCGACGCCAACTCTTTCGCGTCGACTCTACGGTATTCGAGCGCTTTCCTGACTACGTCGTAGCCTGCGTCGCGGCGAATGACCTCAACTACGCTGCTGATTTGGATCATCTTGATGCGCTCATCGCGTCGTCTACGCTGCGAGCACGGGCCTCCTACGACGGCATTGACCTGAAGTCCGCTGAGCCGTTCGCAGCCTGGCGTGATGCGTTCTCGACGGCCGGCTGGTCCGCCAGCCGCTTTCCGGCGTCGGTTGAGGCGCTGCACAAACGTGTGCAACGGGGCGCGGACCTGCCGCGGATAAATCCAGTCGTCGATCTCGCCAACTGCGCCGTGCTCGCCTACAGCGTGCCGGTCGGCGCGCATGATGTTGCCAGTTTCGGAGAAAGCGAACTTACGGTCAGGCCCGCCACACATGACGATCGATTCATAGCAATGATTGGTGATGACGATCCACCTGCTGACGGAGAGATCGTCTATGCCGTCAACTCTGACATTCGTACGCGCCGCTGGGTCTGGCGGCAGGGACGAAACGCGCTCGTGCCCGAGAACGCAACCGAGGTGTTCTTCCCAATTGATGGTTTCGTCGACCGCACCTACGACGCGGTTGTCGGCGCTCAGAATTTCCTCGCCGAGACACTCAAGTCGGTGTTCGGCGCGGATGTCGCAGTCGGCATCGTCGACGCCGATCACCGCGAGTATTTGCTTCCGGACGAGGTCGAGAGCTAGAGGTCGCTCAACAATGCAGCGATGAGCGCGGTCCGCCCGGCCACCTTGCCAACCTGGATGTGTTCGTGTTCGGCGTGCGCGCCATCGCCCGGACAGCCGAGACCATCGATCGTCGGGACTCCGAGCGCAGCGGTGAAGTTGCCGTCGGATCCGCCGCCGGTTGATGCTTCGACGAGCTCCTGACCAATCGACGCCGCGATTCGCTGGGCCTGCTCGAACGCGCCAATGACATGCTCTGACCGCTCCATGGGTGGCCGGTTGAGCTCGCCTTCGACGCGAATCTCAGCGCCATCTGTGAGCGGCTCAGCGGATTGAATCAAGGGCACGACCCGATCCGCCTCAGCTAGCGTTTCAACCCGTAGGTCGATGAGCGCCGCAGCCTCGGCCGCAACGACGTTGCGCTTGGTACCGCCCTCGATGACGCCGACGTTGACCGTCGTGCCCTGATCATAGTCCGTCAGACTATGCAACCACTGAATCTGCCGGGCTAGCTCCTCGATCGCGCTGACGCCACTTGCGTGGTCCGCGCCGGCATGCGCAGCCTTGCCGCGTGCCGTCATCGTAAACATGCCGACGCCCTTGCGTTGCGTCTTCAACGCATCATCGGGCGGCACCGGCGGCTCGAGACAGAGGACGATAGCGGACTCCGCGGCGAGGCGCTCGATCAGCGGCCGCGAAACTGGCGAGCCAACTTCTTCCTCGGTGTTTACCAACCAGGTGATGGGTCTCCCGTGGGCGCCGATCTCCCGCAGGATATCGAGCGCGGTGAGCATCATCGCCACCGAGGCCTTCATGTCATAGATGCCCGGGCCACGCCCGCGCTCGTCGTCGATCTCGCAAGGAATCCGATCAAGCGTTCCGACCGGCCAGACCGTGTCGATGTGTGTCATGACGAGCAATGGCTCGCGGTCATCGCCCTGCCAACGAGCGACGAGCAAATCGCCATATTCGTCCTGTGCGTGGCGCTCGACTGCGCCACCACGAGCTTCTATCTGAGTTGCAAGGTGTGCAACGAGACGGTCGACGGCAGCTTTGTCACTCGACGGACTCTCGAATTCGACGATTGTCCGCAATTCTGCCAGTGTGTCCGGCAACCGCACTTCCGCCAAACGCGCTATCGCCTGATCAGCCATTGGGCAAGACTCCCCATGTGTCGTGCATTCGTCCCAAGACGCCTGCCGCTAGTTGCGCTCGCGCTCGCGCCGCTGGCGATAATACTTGCGGCTCTTCGGAATTGGACGCGATTGCTCGGCCGCAACCTCGGTAGCACGCTGTTGCGCCGCCGCCTGCAAGTCGTCCTGCAGCTCCATAAGCTCGTCGTAGACACGAATATTCTTGTGTGCGACCGGGGTCCGCGAAAGCAAACCGACGATCTGCACAAGCGACGCCTGGGCGCGGTCGGCGCCAGGTTCCGAGGCCCGCTTGATCATCTCGTCAACCAGGTCGAGCGTCTCGGTGCGCGCGTCGCGCTCGGCAAGCTGCCCGCGGATTTGCACGAGCCCATCTCGAACGTTCATCTGCAACCTACTCCCATGCCTGCTCGTTGTCTCTACCGCCTGCGTTCCAAGCCTACTCGCTATCCTCGGGATTGTCTTGGAGTGGCGGCACCCACAGGTGCCGGTCGAGGTCGACCTGATAATCCGCCACGAACTGCACCCCTTCATCCTCGAGCAGCGCTCGCATGATATCTGGATGGCCCCAGCTCCAGCCCCCGCTAAGCTCACCGTAACGGTTGACAACTCGGTGGGCATGCTCGCCGACGTGCTCCGGACATGAGCTCAGTGCCCACCCGACCATGCGCGCGGCACGCCGATTGCCGAGGACGGCCGCGATCGTTCCGTAGGTCGTCACCTGGCCTGGAGGAATCGCCACGACAATCTCCCAGACGCGCTCAGGGAACGACGGCTCCGCCGGGCTGTTCGACGTGTCGTCGGCATCCATGACAAAGGTACCTTTCCGGCCCGGACGCTGGCTCTCGGCGCTGCAACCCGCGTCACTGAGACAGTCGAACGCTATTGTAAACTTGAGAAACGGCGGCCAACGGCGCAACCGACTGCGCGTTTCCATCGTCTACAACGCAGCCGCTGCCGGCACGGACATATCTGAGGATCTCATACATATGCGAAACCTACTGAGCAAAATACTGGGTAGCCCTAACTCCCGCGAGCTCGAGCGACTGCGAGGCATCGTTGAAGAAGTGAACGCCCTCTCTGACGAGTATGCCGCCATGACAGATACCGAGCTACGCGACCTCACGCCGAAGTTCCGCGAAGAAATCGCGGCCGGCATCGAGCTTGACGATCTGCTCCCGGATGCCTTCGCCGCCGTGCGCGAGGTCGCCTGGCGGACGCTCGAGCAGCGCCCTTATGACGTCCAGGTGATGGGCGGGGTCGTTCTCCACGACGGCAAGGTCGCCGAGATGAAGACCGGCGAAGGCAAGACCCTCACCGCAACGCTCGCGATGTACCTGAACGCGCTGGAAGGCAAAGGCGCTCATCTCGTCACCGTCAACGACTACCTGGCCAAGCGCGACACACAGTGGATGGGCCAGATTTACCACGCGCTCGGTTTGACGATCGGCTGTATCCAGCACGAAACCGGTTTGCAGTTCGATCCGGAATATGACGAAGGCGACGAGCGCACGCTGCACCTGCGGCCGGTCTCACGGCGCGAGGCTTACGCTTGCGACATTACCTATGGCACGAACAACGAGTTCGGCTTCGACTATCTGCGCGACAATATGGCCCCCGACCTGGAACGCACGGTCCAGCGCGGTCTCCACTACTGCATCGTCGACGAGGTCGACAACATCCTGATCGACGAGGCGCGGACTCCGCTGATCATTTCCGGGCAGGCTGACGAGAACGTCGACCGTTACTACCAATTTGCACAATATGTCAAGCAACTACGCAACGAGCTTCACTACGAAATCGACCTCAAGCGCAAGTCAGTCACGCTGACCGAGGATGGCATCGACCGCGTCGAGTCGCTGCTCGGTATCGGCGAAGGCGAGAGCCTCTATGACGACCGCTACGAGGAGTACACCCACTACCTCGACCAGGCGCTCAAGGCTCACGCCATCTTCAAGCGCGACCGCGACTACATCGTGCGGGACGGCGAGGTCGTCATCATCGACGAATTCACTGGACGCCAGATGGTCGGCCGGCGCTTCTCCGAAGGCTTGCACCAGTCCATCGAGGCGAAGGAGAATGTGCGCGTCCAACGTGAGACCGTCACTGAAGCGACGATCACCTTCCAGAACTATTTCCGCCTCTATGACAAGCTCTCCGGCATGACCGGCACCGCCGAGACTGAGGCCGAGGAGCTATATACGATCTATGGCCTCGATGTCGTCGTCATGCCGACACACAAGCCGATGGTCCGCGACGATATGACCGACCTGGTCTACCGGACCGAGATTGGCAAGTTCAACGCCATTGTCGACGAGATCCGCCACAAGGTGGACGACGGCCGGCCGGTACTCGTTGGCACCACTTCGATTGAGAAGTCTGAGCTTCTCGCGGAAATGCTGCGCCGCAAAGGCGTCCAGCACAACGTCCTCAACGCTAAGCAGCACGAGCGCGAAGCCGAAATCGTGATGCTCGCCGGCGAACCGGGCGCGGTGACCATCGCGACCAACATGGCCGGCCGCGGCACCGACATCAAGCTCGGCGAGGGCGTCAAGGAGTCCGGTGGACTTCACATCATCGGCACCGAGCGCCACGAGTCGCGCCGCATCGACAACCAGCTACGCGGACGCGCCGGACGCCAGGGCGACCCGGGCAGCAGCCAATTCTTTCTGTCACTTGAAGATGACCTGATGCGCCGCTTTGCGGGCGAGCGGGTCGGATCACTCATGGAACGCCTCGGCGTTGATGACGACATGCCGATTGAGCATGGGCTCATCTCCAAGACCATCGAGAACTCCCAGACGAAGGTCGAGGGACACAACTTCGACATTCGCAAGCACGTTGTCGAGTACGACGACGTCATGAACCGGCAGCGCGAGGTCATCTACACTCGCCGCCGCGCGATCCTCGAAGGCGACGACATGCGCGAGCGTGTCATGGAGCATATCCACGGCCAGATCGAGATGATCGTCGACGTGCACTGGCCGGAAGAGCGTGGTGCGGTGCCCGAATTCGACGAGATGATTACTGCCTACGGTGGAGTCGTCCCGAACACTGAGCTTGACGAGGATGACATTACGGCGCTCAGCCGCGACGAAATCGTCGACCTCTTCATCGATGACGCCGAGGCGCACTACGAGGAGAAAGAGCAGGAGATCGGCGAGGATCTCATGCGCCGCATCGAGCGCGCGCTGCTCCTCAACGTGATGGATCGGCTCTGGCGCGAACATCTGACCCAGATGGACGACATGCGCCAGGGCGTCGGTCTGCAAGCCTACGCGCAACGTGACCCGCTGGTGACCTACAAGACCCAGGGATTCGAGATGTTCCAGGCGCTACTGCGGAACATCGAGTACGACGTTGCCCACCAGATCTACACGATCAACGTCGAACGGCGTCCAATCCAGCGGCTGACGAAGCCCGTGATGACAAATCAGCCAACCGAGAACGGGACAACCGCGACCGCGGCATCGAAGATGAACAAGGTCGGTCGCAACGATCCCTGTCCCTGCGGCAGCGGCAAGAAATACAAGCACTGCCACGGCCGCCGCGGGCTCGTGACAGCCGACTAACCGTCCAGAACCGTCCGCGCGCCGAGAACACTGCTGCGCATTCATCGTAGGGCTGGAGCACGTCTGACAATCTGCGCCATGCAGCAGACGCCACAGCTACGCTCATGAGGCATCTTCCAATACTGATTCAGGTAATCGATGGCAGGAAACCGGTGGCATTGGTAGGGGCGTGATTCATCACGCCCAGTGTCCAGAATCGGCGAACGTATGCGGGTTCCAAGCGTGGGCGTGACGGAACACTTGCGCTGCGATGGAAGATCTCTCGTGCCGTGGGCTGCCAGTTACAGCGCAGGATGACCCGCACGAATGCCGGCTGCTGTCGTGCCACGGAGCATACGAGCGCGATAAATCACACACAGACGATTGTCAGTTACCACTATCGGCCAAATTGGGTCATCCAGCCCGGGAGCGAATGTCACATCTCTGGCTCATAGCCTTGGAAGTCGAGCATCAGCAGCCGACCCTGCTCAATGACGCCGCAGAGGCCATCCTTGACCTGTTCACGGCGCTCGTCCGACAACAGGCCGAAATAGACGACGCATGCGCCAAGCGATAGCCACGCGAGTGCCGCCAGCGATTCCTTTGTTACATCGCCAGTCGACGTCGCGGCTCGACTGACCGGCCGCGCAACGCGTTTGCTGACGAGCTCACGGGTTTGGTCGGCAGCTGCCCGCACCGTCTCCGGCGCCGCTGCCGCTTTCTCCTCAAGCGCCTCCAGCTCTGTTGAGACGCGCTCGGCGACCTCTGCGGCAACGCCGGGCATCTCCGGGCCGTCAGCGCTGGCTGCTGCGGCGCTATCGCTCCCGGCGCTTGCGCTGCCAAGCTTGTCCACCGCCCGTGTGAGGTTTGACTTCAACTGATCGGTATCGACGCCCCGAGCACGCTCCATGCCGGCTTCGAGCGCCGTCGAGACCACCGACTTCACAACGTCACCGAGAATCGACGCCTGCGGTTTGCGCTCCACTCCACCGCGGCTCAGGAGCGCTGATAACGATGAACTAACGTCTGAAGAGCCCCGGACCTTGCGAGCCGCAGACTTCGCGGCCGGCCGCGCTTCGCCATACACACGCCTGACATCCGAAGCGCTGACTGGAAGATCGCGATTCCGAAGAGCTCGTGCCGAGTCTGAGGTCGCCCCGAGCGCCCTGCCGAGCCCGGCTTGCAGCCGCCCTTCGGCAGCCCCGGCAGTATTTCCACTATCCTCCTGGCCACGGCCAAGGCCGATGACGATGCCGCCTAGGGCGCTCGCCGCAACCGCCGCGATTGTCACGATCTCCGTGTCCGAGAATGCTCGTGTCTGATTCATCTGTTTCGCGCTCCCCTGACTGCGCGCGCCGTGGCGCGGCCATCGTATCGGCAGCAACCGCAAGCGGCTACATTGCCCGTTCAAAGTCAGCGGCCATATACTTCCCAACGAGATGAGTACATTGCTGACCACTAGCCAACCATATTACGACGTTGTAGTGATCGGCGCAGGCCATGCCGGGTGTGAAGCTGCCCTGGCAGCCGCGCGGGTCGGCGCAAGCGTGCTCGTCATGACGCCAAACCTCGACCGCATCGGGTTCATGCCGTGCAATCCGTCGATTGGCGGTCCAGCCAAGGGCCACATCGTCGCCGATGTCGACGCGCTCGGCGGGCAGATGGCCGAGGCAATCGACCGCACCGCGCTACAAATCCGGACCCTGAACACGTCCAAGGGGCCTGCGGTTCAGGCCCTGCGGGCGCAAGCCGACAAGACGCTCTACTCGATGGCGATGAAAGAGGCGCTGGAATCCCAGCCCGGCCTCGAAATCGTTCAGGACGCCGCCCGCACCGTCGCAATCGACCGGACCGATGGCCGGACGCAGGTAACATCGGTCGAGACGGACATGGGCATGACGATTCGCTGCGGAGCGGCAGTCGTCACCGCCGGCACTTTTCTTCGCGCCAACATGATCGCCGGCGAATGGCGCGCCTCGGGCGGCCGGGCCGGCGATGCTGCGAACGCGAATCTCGCTATGTCGATCGGCGATGTCGGCATCAAGCTGCGCCGCCTCAAGACGGGCACGCCGCCGCGCGTCGACGCCCGCTCGATTGATTTCACCTTGACCGAGATCCAGACCGGCGCAGACAGCCAGCTCTGGTTCTCCGACACAGGCCGGCGCGGCGAGCTTGAGCGCCTTGAGCTCCCGCCACTGCCGATCTACCCGGCAGCCACCACCGGCTGGCGCGAACAGCTGCCGTGCTATCTCGTCCACACAAATTCGGCCGGACACGACATCATCCGCGACAACGTTCACCGTTCGCCGATGTTCAACGGCTCCATCGAAGGAGTCGGCCCACGCTACTGCCCGTCTATAGAAGACAAGATCGTGCGCTTTCCGGATAAGCAGTCACATGGTCTGTTCCTTGAGCCTGAAGGTTGGCGTACGCACGAGGTCTACGTCCAGGGCGCAAACACGAGCCTCCCGGCCGACGTTCAGCTGGCCGTGCTCAGGCAGATCCCTGCCCTCTCCGACGTTCGCATCACGCGCTACGGCTACGCCGTCGAGTATGACGCTGTCGAGCCGACGGAGCTGACGCCGTGGTTTGCGTCCAAGCGTGTCGATGGACTCTTCCTCGCCGGCCAGGTCAACGGCACGTCGGGCTACGAGGAAGCCGCCGGTCAGGGCCTGCTCGCGGGCGTCAACGCTGCCCGTTACGTCGCGGGTTCCGAGCCCCTCACGTTGGGGCGTGATGAGTCCTACATCGGCGTCATGGCCGATGATCTAACGACCATGGAGTTTGTCGAGCCCTATCGGATGCTGACCTCCCGCGCGGAGCATCGGCTGCTGCTGCGCGCCGACAACGCCGACGAAAGGCTCGCGCGCAAAGCTCATGCTGCGGGATTGATCGATGCACACCGGCTTGCGCGCGTCGAGCAGCAGCGCGACCTCGTCGAAACCACCGTCATGCGATTGGAAGGCGTCCATCTGAGCCCGAACCGGAACACCGATCGCGCTCTCGGGGAGCGGGACCTGCCACCGGTCGCCCGGAGCCAAACGGCTGCTGAATACCTGCGACGACCAGAGGTACGGCTTGGCGCCTTGCTACCCGTCCTCAAAAAAATCCATCCTGCGGAGTTTGCCGGTCACTCGCTCCCGCCCGTGGCGCTGAACTCCGTCGACATTCAGGTCAAATACCAGGCGTACATCGAGAAAGAAGAACAGCAGATCGCGCGCGTGCGTGAGATGGAGCACGCCTACATTCCAGCCAGCCTGGACTATCGGGCTATGCCCGGACTAAGAAATGAGGCCGTAGAAAAACTCGCGGAGGTACGACCTACGACCCTCGGACAAGCAGGACGAATTCCGGGGGTGACGCCGGGAGACATCGCCGTGCTCGCGGTTAGACTTAGGGCTGATCGTGGGCGTGAGGGTACTGCGGTCAGGTCGGTTGGCTGAACTAGTGTTAGTGTGATGAATGGCTTGTAGCAAACACGTAGCGCGGCACTCATGCGCGTTCTGATGCTCTCCGATGTCCACGCGAACCTCGTGGCGCTTGAGACAGTTGTCGCGGCGGCAGGGCCGGTCGATGCCGTATGGAATCTCGGCGATATCGTGGGCTACGGACCGCGCCCAGGTGAGTGCATCGACTACATCCTAGGCCTGGAACCCGCAGCCTCGTTGATCGGCAACCACGATTGGGCCGCCATCGGACGTTTGCAGCTCGATGAGTTCAATCCCGTCGCCAGATTCGCGACATACTGGACGACCGCCCAACTCCGCACCGAGCATATGCACTACCTGGAGAGCCTGCCCAACCGCGTCATGGAAGAGCATTGGATGCTCGTCCACGCCAGCCCCCGGCATCCCATCTGGGAGTACGTCTACACGGCCAAGATCGCGCACGAGAATTTCGATCTCTTCGACAGCCAGGTCTGTTTCCTCGGCCATACGCACGTGCAGCTGTTCATCACCGAGTCGATGGCCGCAGCCGGCCAACCACCCTCGCAACCGCACGACGGCATGGTGTTGTCTGTAGCCGAGGAACGCCACATTGTGAATCCGGGTTCGGTCGGGCAACCGCGCGACAACAACCCGGACGCAGCCTTCGCGATCTACGATACTGAAGCCCGTACGGTAACTTTTCGACGCGTGCCGTATGATGTTGAACTCACCCAGCGGCAGATGGATGAAGCCGGACTGCCAAGACCGCTCATCACCCGCCTGGCGCTCGGGGTTTAGTTCAACGGCGATGCACGCACTAGCGATGGAAGTGAAATCCGAGTCGTGACCTATCACCACGTGCTCATTCCGATCCTCGGAAACTCATGTGACCAGCAAGCGCTCGATCTGGCCGCGTCAGTCGCGGAATCCACGAACACGCGCCTTAGCCTGATTTATGTGGTTGAAGTAGCACAGGAGTTTCCGCTCGAGGCGGAGTTGCCACACGAGATTGAGACTGCCGAACGCGCGCTCGCTGCGGCGGAGCAATATGCCCGCTCCCGCTTCAATGGCTCGCGCCCGATCGTTCACGCCGAGCTCCTACAGGCCAGGTCGGCCGGTCCCGCAATCGTGGACGAGGCGAACGACCAGCATGTCGACGTCATTGTGATGGCCCTCCGCAACCAGCGCCGTCACGGACGCGCAACCGTCGGTGACACCGTACCCTATGTCCTCAAGAATGCGCCCTGCGAGGTACTGATCTGCCGCCAACCAGCCCGTAGCGGCGTCGACCGTTGCGACTGGTCCCCACACCTGGACGCAAACGCATGAATGTTGTCGTCGTCGGCTGCGGCCGAGTTGGCGCGCATATCGCGACGGCGTTGGACCAACGCGGCGAGCATGTCACCGTTGTAGACCGCATACCGCAATCATTCTCGCGTCTACATTCGGATTTCGGCGGCCTCGCCATCCGCGGTACCGGCATCGACGAGGACGTGCTCAAGTCGGCAGGCATCGAGCAAGCCGATGCGTTCCTGGCGGTCACAGATTGGGACAACACGAACCTGATGGCCGCCCAGGTTGCCAAAGTCGTCTTCAATGTCGACTTCGTCGCTGCGCGGGTCTACGACCCGGTGCGGGCGGAGATCTTTGCCAACATGGACATCGTCACCATCAGCCCAACCGTCACGATCACGAACCTGCTGCTGGACGCGCTCGAGTCAAGTCTGCCCGGTTTAATGGCGGCGAGGTAAGCACATGTATGTGATCGTCGTCGGCGGCGGCAAAGTCGGCTACTACCTGGCCTGGACCCTCGTTGAGATGGACTACGAGGTGCTCGTTATCGAGCGCGACGCGGAGACCGTCGAACGCATCTCCGACCGGCTCGGGGCGCTCGTGATGGAGGGTGACGGAGCAGAGGCTTCGGTACTCGCGGCGGCCGGCGCATCGCGCGCCGACGTTGTGGTCGCCTCGACCGGCGACGACGAGGACAACTTGATCGTCTGCCAAGTCGCGAAGCGCAAGTTCCAGGTCGAGCGAGTGATCGCGCGCGTCAACAACCCGAAGAACGAGCTTCTCTTCAAGAAGCTCGGTATCGACACAACGGTCAGCCAAACCAACGTGCTGCTGCACCTGATTGAGCAGCGCATCGCCGCCGAGGATCGCCTGACCCACCTGCTGACATTGCGCCACGACGCGATCGAGATCGTCGAAGCGCGAGTCACCGATGCCTCGCCAGTCGTCGGTCGCACGCTCGCAGAGATCACCCTGCCGCCGGAGTGTGTCTTCAGCGCCATAACCCGCGGCGAGCACGTCGTCGTGCCGACCGGACAGACGCGCATCGAAGCGGGCGACGAGGTCATCGCCGTCACCCGCACCGAGAGCGAGCCCGAGTTGCGACGCCTGCTCGTTGGCGTATAGCTACCCCGGACCTGACCGCAGTGAAACTGGCCAACAATCAAGCATGTCACTTCTTCCGAAGCGAAGAAATCTCAGATCAGTCGATATGAAAGCCATCTGGATTTGGATCTACGGATAGATCCCGCGCATCTCGGTGAAGTCAGCGACTCGCTGA
>JAUIIK010000074.1 GCA_030431755.1 Chloroflexia bacterium | reverse complement strand
CCTTTTTGATGAACTTGTAGGAGTGATCGCCCGGCCCCAGGCCATCACCGTGTCCGATAAAAAACTTCACGCCGTTCCACTCTCTTTCAACCGGTTTGCGATGCAACTGCACCCCTGTTTCCTGAGGCAGATAATCGAAGATCCACATATCGTGATTGCCTGTAAAGAGATGAATGGGTAAGCCCCGGTCGGTGAGCTCAGCCAACTTGCCAAGAACCCGCACAAATCCACGGGGTACAGCCTTGCGATATTCAAACCAGAAATCAAAAAGGTCACCCACAATAAAGATCTCCGCCGCGTCCTGGCTGACCTGGTCGAGCAAGAATGCGTGCCCAATCGACCAGCCGAGCCGGCTGCAAAAACGCTCCAACCGGTCCGCGATCATCTCACGGGTGTCTGAATGCTCTGTCACGGCGATGAGCGCGCCAGTGTCAAGCTGCACGTCCTGCGCGGCTGCGCCATTGGCGACCACCGCCGCGTCGTCGCGCTCGTGTTGCAGCGCATACCAGTAGGCTGCCTGTTCGCGATTCTCGGCATCGAGCGTCTTCAGAATGTTGTGGACGTGATTTTTCACCGTTCCAACGGAGATGTAGAGCCGTTCGCTGATCTCCTCGTTGGTTAGCCCCGCATGCACGAGTGCCAACACCTCGATCTGCCGCTCGGTGAGCACGGCGTCGTGGTTGAACTGCATGCCGGCCTGGCTGCGGACCTGCTGGCTTAGCTGTGTCATGCGTTCGACGAGGACCGAGGTGAACTCGGGGTCGATTGCAACACCCTGGCGGTGAACCGTGCGCAGCGTCGTCAGCATGTGGGCGACCGACTGGTGGCTGTGGACGTAGCCGACAGCGCCGACCTCGATTGCGCCGAGGATCAGATCCTGTAGATCCGGCGCGTGGAGCAGGACTACCTTCGCGTCCGGCAGCTGCTCGCGCAGGAGCCGGATGCCGTCGAAGAGCGCCGGGCCGGCGACATCGGCATGGTAGGCGACAATGTCTGTGGATGTGTGAAAGCGCGCCACATCCTCCATGTCGCTCACACCCCCAACGACCTCAATGTCGTCCTCATCGCCAAGCACTTTCGAGAGTAGCGAAATGAGCATTGCGTTGGGCGCGACGATCAGCAGGCGCATCCAGCCCACCGTCCCTGTCATGAACATTCATCTGCTGAAAGCAGCTACGCGAGTCCTAGCCTGCCTAGTATAGACCGATCCTGAAGATCATGGGTTGGCCAATTTTCCCTGCACGGAAAGTGACGGCGGGCGAGCGCGCCAGTTGCACGCGCTCTGCTTCGGGTCTGCCACGCAGTCAAGCACTAGCAAACTAGTCAGATCACCTTAATAGCTATGGTTAGACAATCTATTCCGGTACTCCCGCACCATGTTCCCCACAATCTCTGGCGCTTCCGGACGGTGTGCGCTGCTCTATGACTGGCTGACAATTGAATCCAGACCGGCGCGATCGCCGGGTCGAAAAGGCAAACCCGCTGTGAGGCGGGGTCGCAAAGCCACGGATCCCAGCTAGCTGGGACAGCCGGGCTACCGAAACCCGTGCGAGGGAGCCAACGACACCCCTCGCCAACTAGAACTACGTGAGGTGTGGTTGTGTTGCCACTCGTGCGCTCGTTCACGCGCATCGACACCATCATACGGCTGTCGATTGTCATTCTCTTATTTTCATTGATTCTTCCGCTGCTTCCGAACCCGGCCGATGCGCGCTCGCGCATCATCTCCATCGACGGTCAGTTCAACCCGGCCCAGGCTGAACCAGGGCAAACGGTTTCACTCGAAATCGACGTTCAGTCCAGCCGCTTCAACAGTCCCGTCGATGTCGAACTCATGGTCACCGATAGCCGTGGCCGCATCGTCCACCGTGACAATTGGACGGGCGTGACCCCGCAAGCGGAGGTCACTGAACCGTCCATTACCGGCAGCTTCACCGCGCCGGCCGACGCGAGCGCTGGCGAGCGCTATACCGCCCGCGTCAGTGTGCGCTACAACCGCTACCTGCTGGCCCGCAACCATCGCGCCGCGCTGCTCGATATCGTCGCGCCCGCGGCGCCGGCTTCGACGCCGGAGCCGACGGCGACCACGCCCGCGCCTACTGCGACCGCGACAGCTACCAACGTCCCTCCGACACCGACCGCCACTGCTGTCCCTCCGACCGCGACGGCAGTACCGCCGACGGCTACGCCGACCGTTGAGCCGACGGCAACCAGCGAGCCCACGGTCGAGCCGACCGCGACCACGCCGGACGGCCCGCCCCCGATGCAGCTCCCGGACGCCGAGACGAGCGTGCTTCGCATGAACGCCGGCGGACCATCGTTCGTCGACAATCGCGGCCTGACCTGGGGCGCGGATGGCGGCTTCACCGGCGGCGGCTCGTACACCGCCTCTGGCGAGATCGCCCAGACGACCAACGACACGATCTATCTGAGCGAGCGCTGGGGCACCTTCAGCTACGAGCTCGATGTCGCCAACGGCGTCTATGATCTGCGCGTGCTCCTGGCCGAGGTCTGGTTCACCCATCCCGGTCAGCGCATTATGAGCATTGCGGTCAACGGCCAGCCGGTCGTCGTCAACTACGACATCCTGGAGGAGACGTCCCGCATGACGGCGCACGATCTCCACATCCCGGTCACGATCACCGATGGCAAGCTGCGCTTCGCAGTCAGCTCCTCGCCGGCCGACAATGGCAAGATCAGCGGTTTCGAGCTGATCGAGTCTGACGGGCTCGTTGCGCCCCCGGACGCAACGCCGAGCCCGACGGCCACGCCAAGCCCGACCGCGACAGCCACGCCGAGCCCGACACCGTCCCCGACGGCGACTCAGACGCCATCTTCCATCCAGGCGATGATTGACGCCGCTGCGCCGAACGGCACTGTCCGTGTCCCGGCCGGCACCTATCGCGAGAAGATCTACATCACCAAACCGCTCACGCTGGTCGCTGACCCGGGTGTCACGATCGACGGTGAGGGCCGCGACCGCTGGATCGTCGGCGGCGCGTCGAACGTCACCATCGAAGGCTTTACCTTTATCAACTCGAACCAACCGCAGTACCACGGCGGTCTGTCGAACGACGGCTACGACAACTGGACGCTGCGGAACAACACCTTCCGCAACGCCGGCAACGCCGCGATTGATATCAAGGAAGGTTCCGGCCATCTAATCGAGAACAACCTCGTCTCGAACTCCGGCAACGTCGGCATCCGCGTCGAGAGCGTTGGCAGCGCGACGATTCGCGGCAACACGACCGAGGGCAACAACACGAAGAATCTCGATCCCGGCTGGGAAGCCGGAGGCATGAAGATCACCGGCAACTACGGTGGCGTGCACAACATGCTGATCGAGAACAACACGGCGCGCAACAACAACGGCCCGGGCATCTGGATCGACGTTGACGGCCACGACATCGAGATCAGCAACAACCGCGTCCATGACAACGGCCGCGCCGGCATCATCTACGAGCTCTCCTTCGGCGGCAGCATTCACGGCAACGTTGTCTATAACAACGGCCGCGACTTCGACGCCTGGGGCTTCGGCGCCGGCATCATGATCCAGAACTCCAGCGACACCGAGGTCTACGACAACGTCGTGGCCTGGAACGCCGACGGCATCACCGTCATCTCGCAGAACCGTGGCGAGTCGCGCTGGAACAATGTCACCGGCAACACGGTCCACGACAACACGATCATCACGAACCATGACGGCGGCTGGAACACCTACGGCATGGCCTGGCTCGAAGACTGGAACGGCGTCCTCGATGACGCCGCCTCCAACAACCGGGGCTATGGCAACCGCTTCTGGTTCCAGACCTCGGAAGGCTCCGACCTGCGCTACCGCTGGGGCGACGACGCCTACTGGACGGCATCGGACTTCAGCGCTTCCCCGGGTGGCCAGAACAGCGCGAACCTCTCGGAGAGTCAGAAGAACCAGATCCTGGCCAGCGCCGGCCTCTAGCGCCAGCGCCGCTTCGCAGTCAAAGGCAGCCCCGTCCGGACTTGTGTCCGGGCGGGGTCTTGCGTTGCGGCCTCTACCCCGAATTGTGACGGATGACTGTACGCACAGTCGCGCATTTGCGGTAGGCTATGGGCGACGGTTGGGGAACCGGAAAGAACAATCTAAGTCTTCGTAAGCCTCTGATGGTTGTGCTTGGCGCATCCGTAGGGCTGGCTATGGGAGTACACAATGATCCACGGGCGGCGCTGGAAACGCTTGATCCTTGCTGTATTCGGTGCATTGCTGCTGATTCCTTCAGCGGTCTATGCTGAATCCCGCACCGACGTGACCAACAGCACCGGCGCTGGTGACGCGCATCTCGCGCAAACGCCTGCGCCCGAAATGCCAGCCGGCGCATTGCAGGCGCTCGTTGACGCCGGTGCGCCCGGCGCGACGGTCAATGTCCCGCCCGGCATCTACCGCGAGACCGTGACCATCGATAAGCCGTTGACGCTTGCCGGTGCGCCCGGCGCGGAGATACGCGGCAGCGACGTCTGGAACGGCGGCTGGACGCACCGCGACGGTTACTGGTATCGCGGCGACGCGCCGGACTTCGGGACGACGGGCGAATGGTGCCGTGAGGGCAGCAATGGTCGCTGCAACTGGGCGGACCAGGTCTTTCTCGATGGAGTTCCGCTGCTCCAAGTCCAGGGCCAACCAGATACCGGCCAATTCGCAATCAATGGCCAGCGCGAGGTCGTGTTGGCGGACGACCCGTCCGGCCGCACGGTCGAAGTAACGACGCGGCGAGCATGGGTCGTGACCGCCTCGCACGATGTCACCATCCAGGGTATGACCATGCGGCACGCCGCCGACCGACCCCATGAAGGGGCGTTGAGCAATAGCGGCCACGCGAACTGGACGGTCCAGGACAGCAAGCTGTTCCATGCCCACATGGCGGTCATCTCACTCCGCGACGCGGGAAATGCCCAGGTGTTGAATAACGAGATCGGCTTTGGCGGCCGGCTCGGGATTCATAGCTGGAACGTGAGTGACTCGATGATTCGCGGCAACTTCGTGCACTCCAACAACCGCGAGGTCTTCGAGGACGGTTGGGAAGCCGGCGGCATGAAGCTCTCGAAGCTCTCACGAACCGTCGTGACTGAGAACGAGGTGGCGTACAACGACGGGCCCGGGATCTGGTGCGACGTCGGCTGTCAGCACGTCGAGATCAGCCGCAACCGCGTCCACGACAACCGGCGCTACGGCATTCTCTACGAGATCAGCTCGCATGGTCGCGTGGTGGACAACCGCGCCTGGGAGAATGGCTGGGGCTTTAGCGATTGGGGTTTCGGCGCGGGCATTCTCTGCCAGAACTGCCGCGACACGGAGTTTGCCGGCAATGTCGTCGCCTGGAACGCGGACGGCATCTCGATCATGTCGCAGCATCGCGAGGGCTTCACTGATGTCGTTAACAATCATGTCCACGACAACGTCATCATCCTGACGACCGACTGGTCCCAGAATACCTACATGCTTGCCTGGCTGGAGGATTGGTCCGGCCGCCTCACTGCTCCGTCATCGAACAATCGTGGGGCGAACAACCGCTACTTCCACGCGACACCGGACGGCGCATTCCTGCCCTTCACCTGGGGGCAATACGAGCGCTACGGGATCGACGATCTGGCCGGTTTCAACGCTACCCCCGGCGAAGACAACGGCCGGCTCATCAGCCATGAGGAAGCGCGCGGCATCCTTGAGGGCCTCGGAATGCCGGTCGAGCCGCAGGCGCGCGACTAGCCACAGACGCTGAACGTCGGGCTGCCGAATCTCTCCGGCGGCCCGCTGACGATTAGGCACTTTCTCCCGCAGAATATTATGGCGTTGTGTGCCTAGTATTATAGCGGTGTGAAAGGCGCGCTGCTGTTGGCTATTCGATCACGGTCCCGCCGCGAGTCCGATACGGTCGCAGACTCCGCGCCTCGCTCAGGCGCGTTGTCGGAGGCTGCGCCGTTGGTCATCACGCTACGTGCCGGCGTGTTGCGCCGGGTGTTGTTCGCGATGGTCGTCTTCCTCGGCGCGATCGACATCGCAGTTCAGACAGTTGATCACGTAGCCGGCCCGTCCTTTCCCGGTTGGGTGCAGGTCGTGAAGTTCTTCGACCTCGATCGCGAGTTCGCGTTCCCAACCTGGTACAGCGTCATGCTCCTCGGCGCGTCGGCGCTGTTGCTCGGATTGATCGCTTGGTCCGCGCGGCGCGCTGGCGACCGCATGTGGCGCTACTGGGCGGCGCTTGCGGTCATTTTCGCCGGCCTCTCGATCGACGAGCAGGTGCTGGCGCATGAGTCCGTGGGGCAGATTGTCGGGGAGGCGATTGATTCGAGCGGCTTGCTGCTCTATGCCTGGGTGATTCCGGGAGCGCTGGCGGTGGCGCTGTTCGGGGTGCTGTTCATCCCGTTTCTGCGCTACCTGCCAGCGGACGCGCGGCGGCGTATGCTGCTGGCCGGCGCGATCTACGTCGGTGGCGCGCTGGTTGTTGAGGCCATCTCAGGCGTCGTCGCCGACCGTGAGGGGCTGGACAGCTTTCTCTACGCGACGGTGACGTCGGTCGAGGAGATCATGGAGATTCTCGGTAGCTCGCTCTTCCTGCTGGCGCTCGTCAACGAAGCGGGCCGGCGCGTCGGCAGGGCGGCGCTCGCGTTCGAGTGTGATACCACGCCCCAGCGCGCGACCGCGGACTGAGGCATCGTAGGCGAGTGATTCGCGATAGACATCCAGCACCTTCTCGGCAACGGCCTGTGGCGCGAAGTTTGCTCGCGCATAGGCGCGCGCGGTTGTCGACCAGCGGTTCAAGCGCGCCGGGTCCACAAGGGCTGCCGAGAGCTGCGCCGAGGCTTGTGCCGGATCGATTGACAGCACGAGCCCGAGATCGTTGTCCCGGAACATTGCCGCCATCGACATGCCCTCAGCGATCGCAGCCGGCGTGCCGAGCGCCAACGCTTCGAGAATCGAGATCGAGAGCGCTTCCCAGCGCGATACCTGGATGTACATGGTCGAACGCGACAGCACTTCGAGCTTGGCGGCTTCAAAGACCGGCTCGTTGATCACCAAGTTGGCCGGGGCAGCGCGTCGAATGCGCTCAAATTGCTGCCGCGTCTTGCGGTCCTCGATCCCGAATAGCTGGAAGTCCGCCTCCGGTGTGCGCGCGGCGATCTCAGCAAGCCGGTCCAGTCCCTTGTGGAAGACATCGTAGCGGCCGAGGAAGGTGATCTGCGGCCTGCCGGCAGACGGCTGCCAGCCGACCGCCGCGAGCTCGTCAACATCGACCGGGTTGGCGACCCATGTGCAGGGGCCGTTAAAGCGCGGCACAAAGCGCCGTATGTCATCTTCGCCGCCGGGGGTCACGTAGGCGATGCCTGCGGCACGCTCGATGCGCGGCCGTTCCACTGCCAGGCTGTAGGCGCGTTTCTTGAGCCGCCCTCGTGCCAGCACCTGCGGCATCAGACCGCCGTGTGGCGTTACGACATAGGGAATGCCCCAGCGCCGCAGATCTCGGGCCAGTGTGGCCTGGCGCGGGATGAAGACGGAGTGGAAGTGGACGATATCGGCCGCCGGTTCGACGATCAGCTTAGAACCAACCGTCGCATCAAAGCGCCAGCGCGTAGCCGGTACGTACAACAGCTCGATGCCGTGGTCGCGCGCGTGGCGCTTCGAGGCTGTGTCCGGCTTGTCGCTAACGAGTAGGCCGACCTGGTGGCCCAGGCGCACCTGCTCTCGGGCGATCGTCCAGATGACCGTATTGATGCCATCGACGATATAGGGGGACGCCAGGCCGCCAACGTGAATGATTCGCACCGCTTTGCACCGAACTCCCGAAATTCGCGAGAAACGTCTATCTGAACCATACCTGAGGACTATAGGGCTATAACCAGGTATATGGGTACTATTCCCAAAAGTCACGGATTCTTCCGAAGAACGCATCCAATACCCCTTTTCCTTCGTTACATCAACAGGTGAAAGGGGTCACTCAAATGGTGAACGAACACGTACCGCGAAATCGGGGCCGCGGGCGCTCGACCGGGGGACTGAGTCAGCTAGGTACCGTGGTACTGGCCCGAATGGGACCTGTTGACCTTACAAGTACCAGTACCCACCATGACAATTGGCATAGATGCGGGAACATCGACGACAACTCTGATGCGGGAGGACCATGTCACGCTCAACCCACGACACGGTAGTAGGACACCTCCGTGTAATGTCTGCGCCGGCGCGTCAGGAGGAGACGGACGCCTGGCTTACCTATCTCGACGTCGCGGATGAGATCAGCGTCTGGCGTGTCGTCTACATGCGTTGGATCAAGCGGAGCTTCGACGTCGTCGGCTCGCTCTTGCTGCTCATTGCGCTCGGCCCGCTCCTGCTCATCATTATGGCCGCCATCCGTATGGAGTCGAGCGACGTCATTTTTCGCCAGGATCGGGTCGGCAAGGATGGCGGCATCTTCACGATCTATAAGTTCTGCACAATGATCCCCGACCGGCGCTCACGCCAGCAACCATTTCTCGGCGAGGAGCGGCGCAAGCACCACAAGACGCGGCGAGATCCCCGTGTGACGCGCTTCGGCGTGTTCTTGCGGCGGACGAGCCTCGACGAGCTGCCGCAGATCGTCAACGTACTTAAAGGCGAAATGAGCTTCATCGGGCCACGCCCGGAGCTGCCGTCGATCGTCGCCCGCTATGAGCCGTGGCAGCATGAACGGCACCTCGTGCGGCCGGGGCTTTCCGGCTGGTGGCAGGTTACCGGTCGCTCAGAGCTGCCGATGCACGAGAACACCGACCTGGATGTCTTCTACGTCCGAAATTGCGCCTTTGGCCTCGACTTCGAGATCTTCTTCAAGACCTTCGGCGCGTTGCTCAAGCGGCGCGGCGCGTTCTAGGTCGTTCGGCCACCGGCGAAAGGGACACACTGGACCTATGTCAACCATAACCTCGCCCGATATCGTGCCCGTTGCCCCGCTTGCGCCGGCGAGTGATGCGTTACACGCGCGGCCCGTGCCGCTAGCGTCCCGCAAGATCGTCGGCACGCGCGTCGATGGCACAAATTACGCCGGCGCAATTGACCAGATTGCTACGTGGGCGCGTGAGGGCAGCTCCCGCTATGTCTGCATCTCGACGGTGCACATGGTGATGGAAGGGCACGACGACCCGGACTACCAGCGCATCGTCAATGCGGCGGACATGGTGACATCGGATGGCATGCCGCTCGTCTGGGCACTGCGGCTGCTTGGCGCACGCAACGCCGAGCGTGTGTACGGTCCAACGCTCACGCCACTCTTTTGCGAATACGCGGCGGCGGAGGGCATACCGGTCGGCTTCTACGGCAGCTCGCCGGACGTGCTCGAGGCGATGGTTGGCAACCTCCAGGAGGCGTTTCCAACACTCCAGGTCGCCTATCAGCATAGCCCGCCCTTTCGCACATTGACTGACGACGAAATCGATGAGGAAATCGCAGCCATACGCGCTTCCGGAGCGCGGGTCATCTTCGTCGGATTGGGTTGCCCGAAGCAGGAACGCTGGATGCACGCGCGCCGGGGCGAGATAGACGCAGTGATGGTTGGCGTCGGCGCGGCATTCGACTACGTCGGGAAGACCAAGATTCAAGCGCCACGGTTTCTGCAGGATCACGGGCTTGAGTGGCTGTTTCGCCTGGTGACGGAGCCGCGCAGGCTCTGGCGCCGCTATCTGTATCACAACCCGCGCTTTGTCGGGCTCTTCGGCCTGCAATGCGCGCGGACCCTGGTAGGAGGGAAATAGATATGACGACCCGAGTGCTCGTAACCGGAGCCGGTGGCTTCATCGGCCATCACCTCGTCAACTACCTGGTTGGCAAAGGCTACTGGGTGCGCGGCGCGGACCTCAAGCTGCCCGAGTTCGGCGCAAGCGCCGCTGACGACTTCATGCAGCTCGACCTGCGGCGCTGGGAGAATTGCCAGCAGGCCGTCGAGGGCATCGACGAGGTCTACCACCTGGCCGCCGATATGGGCGGCATTGGCTACATCAGCGAGGTCCACGCGGCCATCGCCCGCAATGACATTCTGATCAATACGCACATGCTCGATGCGGCGCAGCAGGCCGGCGTTCAGCGCTTCCTCTTCTCGTCGTCGGCCTGTGTCTATCCCGACTACCGTCAGGAAGATGCCGACGTCGTGGCCCTTAAGGAAGAATATGCACACCCGGCCGCGCCCGAGGAAGGGTATGGCTGGGAGAAGCTCTTCACCGAGAAACTGTGCCAGTACTACTACGAAGATTTTGGCCTGGAAACGCGCGTAGCCCGCTTCCACAACGTCTACGGCCCGCTCGGCACGTATGACGGCGGCAAGGAGAAGGCTCCGGCGGCAATCTCCCGCAAGATCGCGATGGCCTCGTCAATCGACGAGATCGAGATCTGGGGCGATGGTCTCCAGACGCGCTCCTTCATGTATGTCGAAGACTGTGTCGAAGGCGTCCACCGCTTGATGCGCTCAGATATCCATGAGCCGCTCAACCTCGGCACGGAAGAGCTGGTGACGATCAACGAGCTGGTCGATATCGTCGCCGGCGTCGCCGGCAAGACGATCACGAAGCGGCACGATTTGACCAAGCCGCAGGGTGTCCGCGGCCGCAACAGCGATAACGCGCTGATTCGCGAGCTGCTGGGTTGGGAACCGCAAATCCCGCTCGCCGAGGGCTTGCAGACGACCTACCACTGGATCGCCGGTGAGCTCCAAACAACGGGCCGGCTGGCCGAACCGCTCGCAATGGTTGCCGACGGCGATTAGACTTCATACGTACGCAGGCTGAGCAACAGGCGTCCGGGGTGCTGGCGACGGCATCCCGGACGTAGCGGCACATGGGAGCAGCAGCACGGCAACACCAGCTCCACCACTGGTAACGAATGAGCTATCCGGGTACAGAAGACTGGCATGAACTGGCAAGCGCTCAAGCAATCTATGGCAGATCGCCATTTGTCGCAGTTCCTCGGCCGGAGCTTCTGGGGGCTGGGCGACCAGGCGTTGGTTTCGCTGACCAGCTTCATGATGATGGTCCTCCTGGCGCGGGAGCTGGGGCCGGAGGACTTCGGTAGGTTCTCGTTGGTCTACGGCGGATTGCTCCTCTTCAACGCGCTTCAGAGCGGCTTGCTGACGCAACCGCACAATGTCCTTGGGGCGTCGCTCGACGACGAGGCCTACACGCGGTTCACATCGACGACGTTGATTGCTCAGGTCGCGTTTAGCCTGCTACTCGGCGTGTTTTCTGTTGGCGGTTATCTCATTGGCCGCGAGTTCGGTTGGTCGGTTGCCCCGCTCCTGCTGGCGATGTTTCCGGCCATCGTCGCCTGGCAGGTCCAGGAGTTTTTGCGGCGCGTGTACTATACGGAGGGTCGCGTACGCGACGCATTTCTGAACGACCTGATTAGCTACGGCGGGCAAATCGCCGGCATCTTGATTGTCTGGCGACTGGACGCGCTAACCGGCCCTGTCGCGATCTTCATACTTGCCGTGACGTCGGGGCTCGCTGCGCTGGCGGCTCTCTGGCAGCTGCGGGAACGGCTCATCCCGATTGTCGATTTTGACGTGCTGCGAGATTGCTGGCGCTTCGGAAAGTGGCTCTTTGGGGCCAATCTCGTGCAGAGCGGGCGGATACAGATACATCTCATGCTTATCGGTGTGCTGGTCAATGTCACAGCGGCTGGGCTCTACAAAGCGGCCCAAACGCTTGTTGCGCCAACTCACATTCTGGTTAATGCAATCCGGTCAGTCGCGATGCCCCGCGCGGCAGCGCTCTACACGACCGAGGGGCTGCCGGCGATGCGCCGCTACATGGTGCGGATTGGATTGCTCGGGCTGCTCCCGATGGTACTCTATTTGATTGCCGTTAGCCTGGTTGCCGAACAGCTGTTCCACCAGGTTTACGATGGACAGTATGACGGCCATGCCTGGCTGATCTGGCTCTTTGCGATTGTCTACCTGCTGGCCTACGCCGGCCAGGTGCTTACGGTTGTACTGAGCGCGATGCGAATCACGCGGGCGGTGCTGATTGCGGAGGCGCTGACGCTGGCCACCGGGGTACTCGTCGGTGTGCCGGTCATCTGGCTCTTTGGCGTCGGCGGCGCGCTTGTTACCGATATCGTTATCGGCGCGACGCTGGCCGGCGCGTTGATGAGCATGTTGCGGACGCGGGCACGGGAGCCAGCGCCAGCCACGGCGCCGATGATCGAGTTCGTACCGGCGGAGGTCCACACGCGTGGCAGTTAGCGTGCTCATGACCGTATTTAACGGCGCGCAATGGCTGGAGGACGCAATCCAGAGCGTTCTGAATCAGACGTACCCGGACTTCGAGTTCATCATCGTCGACGACGGTTCCAGCGACGCAACCCCGGAGATTCTCGAGCGCGCCGCCGCGGCTGATGAGCGTATCCGTCTATTCCGCCACGAGAACCTGGGGGTCTCGCGCTCGGTCAACAGTGTGCTGCCCCACATCCGCAATGATTGGATTGCCCGTTTCGATGCGGATGATCTCATGCTGCCGGAACGGCTCGAACGCCAGCTAGCCTTCGTCGAGCAGAATCCCGACGTGGCAGTCGCGTCTTCATTTGCCACCTACATTGACGCAGCCGGGAACCAGGTCGGCGATTACACCAGCCCACTCACCAGCCGGGCCGAGGTTGCCCGTTGGCTTGAGCACGATCTCGTCATCCATTTCATCCAATCGGGCGCGCTTGTGCGTAAGGACGCGATCGAGGCAGTTGGCGGATATCGGCCGGAGTTCAACGTCACCGAAGATACCGATCTCTGGAATCGCATCGCGGAAGCCGGCTATACGGTCCTGGTGCAGCCCGAGGTGCTGATGCAGGTGCGCGTTCACGAGCGTTCACTGACACGGACGTCGCTCATGCTTCAGATCCGCCAGTTCCGCTGGCTCGACGACGGCGCTCGGCGGCGGCGCGCCGGCCGGCCTGAAGTTTCCTTCGAGCAGTTCATGGCAAGCGAGCGGCGCGGGTCGTTCCTGCGTCGCCTCAACATCCGCCGTCAGGACTACGGGCAGGTGATGTTCAAGCGCGCGGCTATTTCACATAGCCGCCAGGCGCCGCTGGCAACGGTTGGAGAGCTGTCGGTCTCTGCGCTGATGTATCCAAGCCACGCCGTCAAGAATGTCTGGCTCAAATGGCTGCGACCGAAATTGCGCGCGAGCAGGCAGCGTGCCAGCCGACCCGGAGCCGTCGGTTCCCCCGATTCGCGGAGCGAGCAGATCACATGAACGGCGTGCATCCAGCGGTTGCACGGTTGACGCGGAGGGGGAGATAGCAATGGCAAAGATTCTCCTGCTCTCCTATGGTTGCGAACCCGGCAAGGGGTCTGAGGCCGGCATCGGCTGGCACTGGGCCGATCACCTCGCCCAGCAGCATGAGGTGTTCGTGCTGACACATCCTCGCGGACGCGACTCGATCCAGGCACGGCTTGCTCGCGAGCCGCGGCCGCGCCTACACGTCACGTACGTTGAGCTGCCGCGCGTGCTCGATCCCTGGCGGCTGGCAACGCGCGAACAGGCGATCCAGGCCCGTTACATCATGTGGCAAGCGGTCGCCTACCGGGAGGCGCGCAAGATCATCGCCGTCGAGGACATCGATCTCGTCCATCATGTTTCCTGGACGACGATGACCGGGCCAACGTTTGGTTGGGCGCTGGGCAAGCCCTTCATCTGGGGGCCGATCGGCAGCGGACAGCGCGCCCCGCTCCAAATGCGGCGGTTTCTCGGCCTGAAGGGCTGGGTGCGCGAGGCCGTACGCAACACGCAGGTCGCGTCGGTCCACCTCAACCCGCTCGCGCGCGCTGCCGCCGCCAATGCCACGCTCGCCTACGCATCCAACCACGACACCTACCAGCGGCTACAGGATCTGGGCGCGGAGAATGTGCTGCTCCAGCCCGACGCCGCCGTGGATGGCAGTTGGCTGCTCCCTGCGCCCCCGGCTGCTCGCGACCGCGAGCGGGTTGTTATCTCGTGGGCGAGCCGGCTCATGGCTCGGAAGTCGCCGGCCCTGGCGGTCGAAGCCTTCGCGAAGTTACGGGAGACCCAGGACGCCGAACTCTGGTTTATCGGCGACGGCCCGCTCATTGCCGCGACGCGGGCGCTGGCCGTACGGCTCGGAGTCGAGCGTGATGTGAAGTTCTGGGGCTGGGTCGAGCACCGGCGTGTTCCGGAGCTGCTCTCCGAATCCGACATCTTTCTCTTTACCAGCTTGCGCGACACCTGCCCGATGCCGGTCATGGAGGCTATGGCGCGCGGGCTGCCGATCGTCGCACTGGACCACCATGGCGTGCGCTATCTGCCCGATGCCGCCGTGCGGAAGGTCCCGGTCTGCGATCCCGATGCGCTCGTCGCGGATACGGCGCAGGCGTTGCGCGACCTCGCGCGGTCGCCGGAATTGCGCGAACGCTACGGCCACGCGGCCTGGGAGAGCGTGCGCAACGAGCATCTCTGGGCGCACCGCTTCGCCGGCGTCGAAGCGGGATATGCGTCGATATTGAACCGTCGGACGGATGATCCAGATTGGGATGCGGGCCGTGGACGCGCTGCGGACTGAGCAATCCAGCAACACTTCGAGCATCGTCGCCCGCCTGCTGATCCTTGCCGTGCTGGGGTACTGGGCGTTTGGCAAAGCGTTTGCCTACCTGGGCCTCTACCCGCTCTATATCGGCGAGATCTTGCTCGTTGCCGGGGCGCTCTATCTGATCCATCGCGGTACGATTCCGGTCCCCAACCTGGCGATTGCCTGGCTCTACGGATTGTTCCTCACCGTTGTCCTCGGCCAGGCGGCCTACTCGGTGCTCGTGCTCGGCCAGCCACCGCTTGAGATCGTTCGCAATCTGGCCATTGTCTATTACGGATTGTTCGCGATCGTCACCTATGCGCTGATCGTCCGCGCGGCGGGATCGAACTTCTACCGGCAGATGCTCGAAGATGTGTTGCCGCGGGCAGCGCCCTGGATTCTCGGGTTCGCGACGTTGACTGTCGTCGGCAGCGTCTTCTTCGGCGAGCTGTTGCCGCAGTTCCCCAAGACTGACGCCGTGACGGTGCTCTTCTACAAGCCAACCGACGCCGTCATGCCGCTGATTGTGTTGATGGCGCTCTGGATGCGCGGCTACCTCAATACCCGCTGGATGATCTGGACGGCTGGACTGCTGGCGATTGCCGCCGGCCGCAGCCGCTCAGCGATGCTGGCCATCGGCGTGGCTCTGCTCGCGATGGTGCGGACGCCGACACGCCGGATGGTCCAGTTCGTCGGTCTCGGCTTCGCCCTCTTCCTGGTCATGCTCATCGCCGATATCCGGGTGGATCTGGGCTATCGAGAGGTCAGTGCCCGGCAATTCCTGGCCAATATGTCGTCACTGATCGGTTCGGACGAGGCCGCCAGCGGCCTCGACGAGACGACGACCCGCAATAAGGACTGGCGGGCCGCATGGTGGGAAGCTATCTACGATGACGCTGTCGCCAATGACCGCTATCTCATTGGCCTCGGCTGGGGCACAAATCTGGCTGACGAGTTTGGCTTCCAGACGGAGGATAGCGACGTCAACGCGCTCCGCAACCCGCACAACGCCCTGCTCGGTATCCTGGCGCGGGGCGGCTGGCTGGCGGCGAGCCTTTGGGTGACGTTCTATCTCGTTCTGCTCTACGGTCTCTGGCAGGCAACGCGGGCGTTCCAAGACGACCGGCCGCGCCAGGATATGGCCTGGACGATCCTGATCTATGTCCTTGCTTCGCAGATCAACGGCGCAACAGACGTCTTTCTTGAGAGCCCGCAGAATGCGATACCGCATTGGATCATCATTGGCGTTGGCTGGGCTTTGATTCGCGATGCGCGGCTCGTCAACCGGGCTCCGGCGCTCGCGCCGAAGGCTCCAGCGCCCGATAGTCTGATCGATCCGCGCTATGTGCGCCCGCGCCGTTCGTCGGGGCTGGGCCGCCCGCTTACCCCGATGCTGGCCGAACAGCTACGCACGGTCCAACCCTGTCCAGCGCTGGCGCTGGCGCTCGACCGTTCGACTTGCGGAATCGTTCCGCGTGACGATCACATCTGTCTCTATGCCGGCGGCGCGTCCGCCCGCATTGGCTGGCAGCAGCTCTACTGTCTCGGCGACTACACCGCGTGCGAACACTGGCAGGCGAAGCAGGAAGAAGCCGAAGTCAGGGCCGAGGATGCCGGGACCGTGATCGCGTGACAGCGCGCATCCTCGCATATCATCGGATTTGCGACGATGTCGCTCCGCAATTGAGTGATTGGTCGGTATCTCCCGCTGTCTTCCGGCGTCAGATCTGGTTGCTCCGCAAGCTCGGCTACCGGGGCGTCTCGGTGCGAGCGTTGCTCGATGCGCTGGATGGCGGCGATACATCCCAGCGCCTGATCGCAATCACCTTTGACGACGGCTATCTGGACACGATTACGGCAGCATTGCCGGTCATGGAGGAGGCTCACTTCACCGCCACCGCCTACATCGTGCCAGACCACATCGGCGGTGTGTCGCAGTGGGAACATGCCGCCGGACGCGCGCCGCTCGCGGGCTGGGACGACCTCAGTTCCCTCGTCGAGGCCGGCTGGGAGATCGGGCTGCACTCACGCAGTCACCCGCCGCGCTTCGACCGCTTGGCCGGTGATGAGCTAGATGCCGAGCTCACCGGGGGCCGCTGCGAAGTGGAAGCCCGGCTTGCTACCCAGGTTGACACATTTGCCTATCCGCATGGCCGTTATTCTGCCGTGGCGCTGCGCCTGCTTGCCGCGGCCGGCTACCGGGCGGCTGTCACGACCGAGCCAGGCGCTGTGTCCATCAGCAGTGACCGCCGTCGTCTACCGCGCTACGAGATCAAGCGGCGGGATACGTTGGTCGAATTCGCGATGATCTTCCTGGCCGGCTTCCGCTTGCGCCGCCGGGCGACTTTCATAGGTCGCATGCCGCGCCGCTTCCGGGGCGCAGAGACGCACACGCATCCCGCGCCGCCGGCCGACGCGCCCTCGCCTTCCGGCAGCGCCCACCGGAAAGATGCGCAGAGACCCGATGCGGCTTCGCAGTGAAGCGGGACGTCCTGCCTGAGGACTGGATGGTGGAGCAACGCGAGCGAACGTGCTCCGCCCTCACGCTCATGCCAATCCCAGCCTGCATCAGCGTCATCCCGCGAGTGCGTCATCGATGCATTTCTTGAAATAGCGTTCGGAGCTTGCGATGTGGGCGAGGATCTGCCGGATCGTCCATTCACCGTCGCCGGGATCGCGATCGAGAACATCGTCGGGCGCGCCGCAGAGGATGCCTTCCAGCCTGCCGTTGCGCTGCCAGCACAGGCCGAGATAGCGTGCTGCCTCGCTGAACGGCTTGCCGGTCTGCACGCGCCACTTGCGAATTTGAGCCGTGTGTTCCCGTTCGTGCTGAGCGAAGCGCATGAGCCGAAAGCGCACGTCACAGTCGATGCCGATCCAGCGTGTCGGGGCGCGCAGCTCAGCGTCGGTCAGGTTGACGAGTTCGTCTAGCGTTTGTTCGCGGGCATCGTCGAGCAATTCCACCAACTCGGCGAGCGAGACCGCCGGGTAGCTGAGATCGTCACCGGCAGGCATCGGTTCAAACGGCTCGCCGTTGCGACGCCTCTCGACGGCCCAAACGGTACTCATCCTGTAGCTGTGCTCGACGTCGAGCGTGTGTTCCAGCGTCGTCCGGACTGGCCATTCACCAGGCGGGTCAACCGGGATCTCGTCGAGGTCATCGTCCGTAAGACCGAGCAGCGCCGCGAAGAGGTCGCCGCGGGCTTCCAGGTTGGCGGCCCAGTAGCGGTGGGACTGGGATTGAACGATGCCGAAGCGGGCGCGCAGATGGTCCTCGATCTGGATGGCATGCTCTTCGAGGTGGTCGAAGCGGCGCTGGAATATCCAGGCGATGCCCGCGCCGCGCGTTGCGCCGTCGTCCGCGGTCATCATCGTCTCGAACGTGAAATCCGTCTCGATGTTCATCTGCGCTTCGCTGATTGTCACGAGCTCGCGGTCGTGGGCTCGGCGCTGAGCGCGCATCTCCTTGAGGATTGTTCGAATCTCGGACACGGAACTCAGTCCTTTCGTTCTGGCGCTGGCCGGGCGATGTAGCGCCCGAACAGGTCGTCGAGAGTTTGCTGCGGGTCGTTAGTGCAGCCTTCGTGGATCGGTGAAAGTTGGATGATCGTGCTGCGGGGGGCTGTCAGCCAGTGGAAGCGCTCGTCGGCAGGGAGTTCGCCGATCATCCCGGCCTCTGGGCCGGCGGTGGCAATGGCCTCAAAGAGGTCCAGGTGCGCCGCGATTTGTGCGAGATCTGCGTCGGGGTCGAGTCTTTGGATGCGCTCCGGTTCGAGCTCCAGGCGTGCACAGAGCGTCCGGCTGGAGCGCACGAAGAGGATGACGCCGGCGTTCACGAATTCATCCCGCTCGACGCGCGGGACGATCCGGACGACGGCGTAGCTATACCACTCGGCGTGTGACACGCGTGACATGTTTCTGCGGCCCCAGGGACTGCGCTTGGACAGCCTCTTCGAGCCACTCGCGCGGCCCATTGAGGCGCGCGCTGAGATAGTCAGCATAAGCCTGGCGGTGGCTCTCGATATCCGCAAACAGCTCTTCGTCGCCGAGCCAGCTGGCCGGGATCTGCTCGACAGCCAGGGCGAGCGCTTCGCCGGTGAGCAATGGACGTAGGCGGGTATCGGCGGCGCGCAGGTCGCCGGCGAGATGCAGAAGAACATGATCTTTGATCTGCGGGAAACGGGACTGGACCCGTTCCTGCCAGCCCTCCCAGCGGTGGTGGAAATAGAGCGCCGCGCCGTGGTCGATCATCCAGATCTGCCCGTTGGAGACGAGCAGGTTCACATTGCGTGGCGTCCTGTCGATGTTGGTGATGAGCGCGTCGAACCAGACGATATTCGCCGCCAGCTCGGGGTCGATATCCCGATTGACGACAGGGTCGAACGGTAGCGCAGCTGAGATAAAGGCGAGCCCGAAATTCTCGCCGTGGCTTTTCCTGAGGATGTCCTGGATCTCCGGGTGTGGCTCGCTACGCCCGAAGCCCTCATCGAGCCGGACGATAGCCGGCTCGGCCGCCGGCAGGTTGAGCTCGACCGCCAGGGCAGCCGCCAGCGCCTCGGCAACGAGCGCCCGCTGGCCCTGACCCGCGCCAAGAAATTTGACGGCGAAGAGCTCGCCGCCATCCGTCTCGACGATGGCCGGCAACGAGCCACCTTCGCGTAGCGGCTTTACGTAGCGCACGCCGGTAAGCTGGCGCATCGATCCTCCATGCCCGCACCCTCGAATCCACCTCCGGAATCATACCGGGCCGCACTGCAGGCGGGCGGGATCTGCGTCATGGTGTCGAGCGTCGGCGCGGTAGCGCGTTCGATCCGCGGTGGCGGTATCCTTAAGTAGTCAGCACAAACTAAGTCCATCCAGTTCCCAGGCAGGAGCAGCGCCCCGATGACCTACAAAGCGACGAGAGACATGGTGCGGCGCGTCATGCCGCTGATCGAGCAGCTAACCGACTCGCGCATTGAGAAAGCGCGCCTGGTGCAGTATCTCGCGGCATCGTTCGGGGTCGATCTCGGTGTGATGGAGATCGTCGCCGAGCGGGATACCGAGAAGGGCCGGACGATCACCTACCGCGACAAGTACAACCAGGCCGAGCACGATCTGGTCTACCCGTCGGTCCTCGAACCGCACATCGAGCCGCTGGTGCTGGCCGAGTACAAGCGGCTTGCCGTTGAGAAGCCGTTGACGAAGATGGACAAGGGTTTGTTCGACTATCTCTTCAAAGATGACTACTGCGATCACTGCAAGTACCGTGGCGCGGAGTACACCCAGTTTCACAACGAGTGCTTCTTCGCCGGCCACCCGATCAACTTCGAGGCGGAGTGACGCCTAACGTTTAATGCCGGCGTAGAAGGCCGTCCGGCTCATCCAGAGCGTTGCTGGATCGTCGCTCACCGTCGCGAAGGCGTTGAGCATCACGTCGAAGGCGGCGCGCCCCTGCGTTCGCAGCTTGTCCCAGAAACCTGACTCCAGATAGGCCGTCAGCCCATCACAGCCGATGACTTCGGATTGCTCGAATCCGGCAGCAGCCGCAGCGTCGAGGAACTGGATGTTGCGCGCAGTGAGCGGATTGCCAGCCGGGTCTTGCAATGGGAACGTCGCCAGGAGCGCAGATCCGTCTTTGAGGGTGCGCCGGCAGCCGTGCAGGAGCCGGCTCTCTTCGCGTTGTGTAGCGCCTGAGGAAAATATGCCGGTGGCGAGTATGAGGTCGAGACTGTCGGCGGGCCGGTCTGCTACCGCATCGGCGAGGTCTTCAATTGATGCAGGTTCGTTGGTCTGCGATACCACGACCTGGTTGTCATCGAGGTGCGCGCGCAGATTCTGTTCCAGTTCCGGTGAGCCGGGCTGGAGGAGCAGGATGCGTGTAGATGGGCTGTGATTGACGTAGGACAGGGTCCAGTGCAGGACATTGAAGGTCTCGAACCACTCCTGTTCCCGTCCGATCCACTCGTCGGCGCAGAAGTTCTCGAACGTCGCGAAGGGGAAGAGGATGAAGCGCGAGCCGCCGCCATCATTCTGCTCAGTGTATGGCTCGAACACTCCAGACCTCACTGCTTCCCGATCTAGTGTTCTGTGACACATGATTTGATCGACATTCTGCGGCTTCCCGGGTGGCTCAACAAGCATCAAGCTTGTCATTTCGACCAGCGGGAGAAATCTCAGTCTGACGTCGCTCTGGCGCAAAACTGAGATTTCTCGCTCCTCTCGAAATGACAGTTTCGTTACGGTTGAGTTGCCTGGCGAGGTTGGATAATCCCTTCACTTCAAGAGCAACAGAGCACTAGCGTACGTGAAACGTCTTGCCGGAGTGACGTTCCGGTGGCTCGTTGGGTGAGGCACCGTCTCGGTCGTTCAACAGCAGGCCGTCGGGAACCTCGATCTCGTCGCCGAGCAGCGGGTCGTTCGTCTTCTGCATCCACTCGTCAAGGCGCTGACGCATGTCGGCAAGGATGCCAGCGTATGCCGCATCTGATGCCAGATTGTTGGCCTCGCCGGTGTCGAGCTCCAGATCGTAGAGCTCTTCTTCCGGCAGCTCGCGTTCTGACCAGCCAAACTCCAGCAGGCGCTCTTTGCTCCGGCTGTCGTCGATGTTTGGCAAGACGGGGCCGCGGCGCGACCCGGAGCGGCGAATGTACTTCCAGCGCTCGGTGCGGATTGCGCGCTGCGGGTCGAAGGCCGCGTGGAAGGTCACTTCAGCGAAGACTTCGTCGCGGATCGACGCTGACGTGCCGCTGACCAGCGGGACAAGCGAGCTGCCCTGGAGCCAGTCCGGTCGATCGATTCCGGCGAGCTCGCAGATGGTCGGGTAAACGTCGAGCTGGGAGACGAGCGCATCGACGACCTGTCCACCGAGGAAGCCGCCGGGGCCGCGCAGGATCATGGCAACGTCGATACCGCGGTCGGTCAGCGTGCCCTTGCTGCGTGGGAAGGCCAGGCCGTGGTCGGTCGTGTAGAGGACGAGGGTGTTGTCAGCAAGCCCCGACGCTTCGAGCGCGTCGAGGACGACGCCGAGCTTGTGGTCGAGCCGCCGGACCGACGCCAGATAGGCGGCCATGTCGCGCCGGATCGACGGGTCGTCGGGCAATGGATCTGGCGGTTGTGTGGCATCTGCCCGTTGCTCGATCCATTCCTCCTCAGCGGCGCTCTCTCCAAACGATGCCCCGACGCGATGGGTCTCAACGAAGCCGGCGTCGAGGAAGAAGGGTTGCGATGGGTCGCTTTGCAGGAAGCTAGCAGCGATCTCCTCCGTCACGGTGAGGTCGTTGTGAATTTCCTCATAGCCGCACTTGGCGATGCCCTCTGCGGCTGCGACATGTTGGAGACCAGCGAGAACTGTGTGGTACCCCGCCTGCCGCAAGGTGTTCGCCAGGTGCCGGTCCGGTTCAGCGAGTGAGAAGCCACGGTGGGCCAGACCCAGCATCCCGCTCGAGTGTGCGTCCTGGCCGGTCAGGAGGGCGGCGCGTGACGGCGAGCAGGTTGGCGCGGCGCTGAAGGCGTTGCGGAAGACGGCGCCGTCGTCAGCCAGTCGTTGCAGGTGCGGCGTCTCGGCCGGGTAGCCGTAAGGCTGGATGTAGCGCCCGGTGTCGTGAGAATGTAGGTAGAGGATGTTCGGGCGCTCCATCAGCCCGCCGCAATCCCCGTCGCCTCCATCGCGGCCGCAGTGATGTCGGCGATGAGCTGCTCGCCGGTGATCTGGTCGGGCACGTTGGCGGTGAAGACGGCGATGATCATGGTGCCTTGCGGCGTGGCGACGAAGCCGACGTCGTTGCAGACGCCTTCGAGCGATCCCGTCTTGGTGCCCCAGCTGTAGCCCTCGCCGGTGGGGACGTTCCGGCCGATGCGCCGGCCATTCTGTTGCTGCTCGAGCGTCGTGACCATCGCCGCGCAGGAGGCCGGAGAGGCCGCCGTGCCATCGAGAATGGCTTTGATCGACCGGGCGTAGTCGTCGGGCGCTGCCCAGTTCTCGAGATTCGGGTTCTCGGCGGAGCGTCCGGCCATCTTGCGCGCCAGCACGGACTTACCCATGCCGAGGTCCTGCATCGTCGCGTTGATCGCGGCGAACTCGCCCAGGTCGATCAGGTAGTTCGTCGCCGTGTTGTCGCTGATCGACATCATCAGATAGAGAATGTCGGCCAGCGTCAGCTGGATGCCGCTGTGCATCTGCGTCAGGACGCCGCTGCCGGGCGTCTTGTCGGCGCGGCTGAGCGTGTAGACATCGTCGAGGGCAAGTTCGCCCCGGTCGATCTTGCGGTAGATCTCGACCATGATCCCGATCTTGACCGTGCTGGCGGCCTGGAAGCGCAGCGTGCCATTGTGTGACCAGGTCGTGTCACCAGGCCCAAAGACCGCGACCCCGACCTTCGCCTGCTCTTCTGCGGCTGCGACGGCCTGGGCGAGTGTTGACCAGTTGCTGGGCATAGTCTGTTGTCCTTCCAATTGATCGCCATTGTAGATGGAAACTCCTGGCGCTACGTCGACGCTGCCTACCGAACGCGTTGTGGGAATTCGAAGAAGGCAC
>JAUIIK010000073.1 GCA_030431755.1 Chloroflexia bacterium | reverse complement strand
GCATCCTGTCTGCCAACTGCGCGGAGTCGTCGGTTCCGGGACCACCCAGTCGGCGTTGGCGTATGTCTATCGCGCACGAGCCAGCTTTGATGCCGTCTTCTGGATTGATTCGCGGGACGGACTGTTGCTCCGCCTTGAGTTGTCTCAGGTCGCGGACGAACTCGACCGAGCCACCCACGATGAAGTACGCCAGAGCGACCGGCTGAACGCCGTTACGCAGTGGTTGGGCGCCCACAGACGGTGGCTTCTTGTCGCCGATGGACTTTCCGACATAGACGCGCTCATGGATTTGCTACCGGAAAAACACGACGGAAGAATTCTAATTACGGGCGATAAACACTTCGAAGCCCCCAATCTGGTACGCATCGACCATGGCCCGCTGAATCCCGAAAACGCCCGTAGCTTTCTGGAGCATCTGAGTCGGCAGCAGGACGAACCGGACTTAGACGAGTGCGTGCCCATTTTTGAAGGTTGCACCATAGCCCTGGCCCTCGCGGGTGCCTATTGTCGGGCGACAAAAACAACCTTAAAGGCGTACGCCGCGCGTATTGCCAAGGCGCGCGAAAGCACGACAGACGATTCAACTCGCAGCCCGGCATACCGGGCCATACACGCCACGGTCGATCAGGGCCTTCGGCTCGTTTCAAAGCAGAATCCTGCCGCGTTGGAACTGATGGCGCTCTGCGCCTTTCTCGCTCCCGTCGGAATTCCTCTTGTTACCCTCTATGATGGCAGTCCCTTCCTGCCGAAACGCCTGAGCGCCTGCGTCACAAAGCCCGAAGAACTGGACCAGGCCCTCACCCTCTTGTTTCGTCTTGGACTGATTCAATTCGAGCACAACGGCCTCTGTATTCATCCCCATATCCAGGAAGCAACGCGCGCGCTGTTGGGAAAGGAACAGGAGGCGGCCTGGCTGCAGACGGCCTGGGAGTATGCCGAGCGAGCACGCGGGCGCCTGACCCTCCAAACCATTATTGCATCGGCCGCGGAAACCTCTGGTGCGCTGCGTGGCGAACGCGCGGCGGCCCTGCAGGAGTGGGCCTTGCGGCAACGGGTATTCGCTGACCGTCTCCGGGCCGTTGCCAGTCGCGGACCCGGTGTCAGCGACGTGGGCCCGCCAGACCTTGGTGGCCTGCGCGAGTTGGAACGATCTGCGGTTGGTGCGCGACGGCGCTTCGATGAGGTGGTCCCCGAACTGGCGGCTCTGCGCACCATTGAGGCGCCGGATCTCGCTGCTGTGCAGGCCTGCTTGCGCAACGTGCCGGACGGGGCACTGCTGCTTGAGTTCATGGTGCTGCCGGACGCTATCCAGCTCTTCATCCTTGACGGACATGAGCTCCATGGTGAGCGCCTGGCGCTATCCGAAGCAGAACTGCGCCAGTTGACGTCCAGCTTCCGAAGCCGGCGAGATCCCGTGCCTGATGAGGTTGCGCTGGGACACGCGCTCGCTGTGCTCGGTCGTCAGCTGAGTCCCGTCATCGAACCCCACCTCGCGCGGCTTGATGCGCATGGTAAGCCGGACGTAGGACGGGTCCCGCACCTCCTGCTCGTCCCGGCCGGCGAGCTCCATTACTGGCCGCTTCATGCGCTACCGCTGTCGGCTGAACGTCCACTTGTCGAGCGGGTGGCAATTGGCGTGTTGCCGGCCGCCGGCGCCTTACCGGAACTCGCACGCCGGCAGCCCAGCACGGGTCCATATCAGGCGCTGGTGCCTGAGGCCGATCCTCCGCTGCCCTTTGGCCGGGCGCAGGCTCGGATAGAAGCAGCGCTGCTCGAAGCTGGTGCGCTGCCTGAAAGCGTTGTCTGTGAGGGCACGGCGGCAACCTTCGAGACTCTGGTGGAGGCGCGCGGCGGTATTCTCGGATTCAGCACTCATGCTCGCGTGGATCTCGACGAACCTGAACGCTCGAGCGTACAGCTTTCCGATGGATCGGGCGGGCTTCGCTGGGTGTCTGCGCTGGAGTTTCTCGTTGGACTGGAGCATGTCAACGCGGCCCTGCTGCTGCTCTGGGGGTGCCATACCCATGGAAGCGGGGCGGCCGGCGGTGACAATTGGCTGGGGATTAGCCGGGCGTTTCTTTCCGCAGGCCGGACGCTCATCGCGAGCCTCTGGTCGATCGACAACCGCGCGACCCTCGGCGCCGGCATCGAACTCGCGCAAGGCCTCCAACAGGGCCTGACCCTCCCACAGGCGCTACGGCGGGCAGCGCTTGCCGTCCGCGATGCGGACCTTGACACCGTTGAGGACTGGCGGGAGCAGATTGTCAGGAACTTGCCTCGCGAGGACCGTTCGCGTTTTGTCGAGGACTGGAATCGCGCCTTGGGACTTCCTGTCCCAGAGCCTTTGCGCGCCCAGATTCAGCCATTCTCTGCACTCTGGACGTGGGCTCCCTATGTGACGATCGGTTGGCCCGGTCAACTCGCACTCGAACCTGCTATGAAGTCTCTGGCCTGAGGGACCTTACTCGTAGTTGCCAGGCCACACTTTCGCTGCCGTCGTGAGACACGCTGAATTGCCGCTCCTGTTCCTCAGAACCAGAGAATAGGAAGGCTCGCTCCAGCTCAATGTCCGACTCAGCGCCCGGGCTCCTTGAACCGCTGTCGCGACGGCGATAGAGCCAGACCCCGAGCGGTGCGGCCTCGGGGTCGTCGAGGGTTAGACGGCAACGTGCGCTTCCCTCAGTTAGCGGTTCCTCAACAGTCAGTGTGAGCGGACCGACGGTGAAGTCCTCCTGCCCGCGTCTGTCTCGCCCGCCTTCATCCTGGAACAATCCCTCTACTAGCCGCAGCATTGCCGGAGCCGCCCCGAAGAGGTAGGTATCGCTGATGTAGTGGACGAAGCCAACCGCACCATCGATCCAGTCGCGGACATAGATCGAACCTCCAGGGCTGACAAGCTCAGTGCGTTCGAAGAGTAGCTGCAGGATGATCCCCTCAATTACCCACAGGCGTGTTCCTTGCTGCCGCTCATCCTGGATGCGCCGACACAGGTCACCGGCAATTTCCATCTCCAGGGTCGGATTTTCAGGGAACAGGCCACGCACAGCCTGTTTGCCTGCCTGGCAGAGACGGGCCATATGTAGCCGGTCTCGGTAGTGCCGATATTCCTCTTCGTCGGCAAATGATCCGGCATGGAAATGACCGTTCAGGAATGCCTCGAGGATTTCGGCCGTGACAATCTCCTGCGCCCGACCGGGCGGAGGATTCAGGATGAAACGAATCCCCTCTCCACTCAGGTTCTTCGCTTGTGCCGCGTCACTTTCCTGAATGGCATCGACGAACTCACGCATCGACGTTCTGGCATCGCGCGCTTTCTGACGATTGACCCAGAGCTCGTGAAAAGCGCCAAGCTCGGCTCGAAAGACGTTCTCTTCGAAGCTGCCGGTCGTGCCTTCAAGACCTTGAACATCCCCGTACATGCAGCCGGCTCCTCTCCTCATTACGCTGCCAGTGTAGCCGGTTTCCTCCCGCCAACGGAGAGAACCGGAAGCACGTTACCAACCGAGAACATGAGCTCGCGTCGCCGCGTAGGCGATGAGAAGCACCGCCCGTCGACGCAGAGCCAACGTTCACATGGGCTGGCCGCCAAGCGCCAGCTATGAAAGGAGGACGCTGGTGGACACCCAGCGACTTATCACTGAGCTCCTCGACGAAATGGACTGGAGCTACGAGATTGACCGTCTCGATGGCGAGATCATGAGCGGCTATGGTCTGGAGTTCCAGGAACAACGCTATGCGGTGTTGCTGTCGTTCACTACGGAAACGACGCGTATCCTGATCCGTTCTCACCGGATCGCCGGAACGGGCGGCTCCGAGGGGCAGTTTGACCCGACACTCGCGGCCTTCGTCGCGGTCCTCGCCTATGACCATGACGTGCAGCTTGGGATCGATCTCCGTGACGGCGAGGTTGAAGCGCGCCTTTCTCTGGAACTTGCCGGCGTCGATCCGGCACTCCAGTCGCGGCTGCTCAAGCACGCATTCAAACGCTACCTGGTCCGGCTCTCCCAGGTGACGCGCATCCTCTTGCGCTATCGCCACGAGGCGCTGGACACCGGTGAGCCTACGAGCTGGAATCCGCTGCTGTCCCGGCCCGTCGACCTGATGGCCTGACGAAAACGGAGGGCCACGATGTTCTTGCGAGGACCACCGGCTCGTTTATTGACCTTGAAGGAGCCGTCAGACGCCATCACCTATCGAATCACTGCTGATACGTACAGACTGAAGGAGGATCTCAATGCCTGATTTCGCTTCCGTTGATCCGTTCCTGGCCGGCGGGCCACTCGCCCTTGCCGGCACGCTGCTCGGCTTCGTTGGCTGGCCGCGTGAGATGGGACGGCGCAAGAAACGCGACCGTGAACGGGAAGTCGCCAGACGCAGGGAGTTGCTCGCCAACGCGGCGCTCCTGCGCACGCTTGACGATCAATGGCGACGCGCGAGCGGCCGCGGTCAACTCCCCTTGCTTAGCTGCGGCACGTACGGTTCCCGCCAGTTGCCTTATATCCTCGAAGCGTTCCGGCGGGCGGATGCCGTCGACCATGTCGGACCGATCCTCCTGCTCGAACTCGACAACGACGAGAGGGAGATCTGCCTGCGGCAGATGCCCGAGGAGTTTCGCGACAGGGTCGTCACGATCGGCAGCGTCCACCACCCTGGTGGCTACCTCGGCGATCCGCCCGAGCTGGTCTGGGCTGACCGGGATCGCTGGTGGATCGATGTCGAGGCCGGCGCGAAGCGCTGGCTCGCGCGCATCCAGGCCGAGACCGATCCGGTCTCGCTGCCCGGTCTCATCTCCCCGGGTGGATCGGCCGTTCTGGCCCAGCCGGTGCTCGAGCTGCTGCACCAGCGCTATCCGGACCTGCCGGTCTATCTGACGAGCGTGCTCGACCACAAGACGGTCGTACGCCGGCGCTTCCCGCAGATTCGCCAGCTCTACGGCCTCAACGGCTACGTGCGCGGGACGGTGCTGGGCGACAACCGGCGCGATCATCAGGCTTTCGACGTCGCTCTGGCGACGCTCTACGCCGCGATGGTCGGCGCGACCTGGATCGACCAGCAGCCGCTGCAGCTCTGGAACGCTTTCGCCTACCTCTTCCCGCGTGAGCATCCCGGCGGCTACGCGACCCTGAGCGCCTGGGGCGAGACGCTGCCGGTGCGCCATCTCCCGGCTTGGGAGGACGAGTTGCCCGAGAGCTACTACACGCGCGCCGGCCAGGTCGAGGAAAAGCTGCTGCGCGGCATCAAGGCCGTTGTCGAGAATGCCCATCTTCAGTCGATGCCGCTTGATGCGGCTGGGCCCGGCAACACCCGTATCTGCTACGTCATCACGCCGATGGTGCCGGACCCGGATCTGCGCCGGATCTCGGAACGGGTCGATGCGAGCTTGGCCAGCTGGCGGGCTGCGCGCGATCCCGACCTCCTGATTCACTATGCCAGCATCGCGACGCCGCTGCATCCTGACGCGACCGAAGCCCCGCTGCTCGTCGTCCTCGTCCAGCCGCTGGCGGATCGCGGCGAGCAGATCGATGCCCTGGCGCTGGGCAGCCATGAGATCGACCCGAAATTCACGCTTGCGTCGCCGGCCGATGGCTACATGCGGCTGGCGGCGGGAAAGGAGGCCTAGCATGGCCGATCGCACTGTCTTCCGCCGTGACGTCACCTGGGAGCGGGGGCGGCCGCAGGTCGCCGCGCCCCAACGGCCGCCCTGGCTCGTGCTGGGACTGGTCGTGGGTCTGGCTGTCGTGAGCGTCACGTTCTTCGCCGGCACGCGCCTCGGAAGCGGTCATGACCCCGAGCTGAAGACGCAAATCGGCGTCATCGAGGGCAAGCTCGAGGAGCTCGAGGCGACGCCGACGCCGGAACCGACCGCTGAACCCTGTCATGACGGCGCGCCCTATCTCGAGATCGTCAGCGCACAGGAGTTGCGGGCGGAGTGGGCGCAAGCGTACGCCAGCGCACGCAGCGCCCTCCAGACCGCCGATCTCTGTCGCGATGATCGCACGGAACTGGCCCGCAAGGCCGTCGCCAATGGCTTGAGCGCTAACTGGGCGACGCCGGCCGATCCGGCTAGTCCCGCGATCCAACAGGCGGCTATCGACCGCTACCGCGAGCTTGAGGGACTTGCGGGCGACTACGAGCTGAGTTTTCCGCTGAGCGCACGGCAAGGCGCCGAGCAAGCGTACGAGGCAAGCCAGTTCGCCCTGGCGGTTCTGTTGATCGAGGAGGCCGCCGGCGAAGGCCAGGTTGTCGCTGCTGATCCGCTCCAGGCGCGCTTCGCCGCGGCGGCCTACTACAACCAGGGCTATCACTACGCCCTGCATGGCCCGCAGGAGCCGGCGCGCGATGAGGGTCTGCGCCTGCTGCTGACGGCCCACCTGATTGACCGCGAACAGCGGCTGGGGATCAACGAAGCCTGGCGGCTCCTGAGCCAGTTGCTGGGGGCCGATGAGCGGCTCTGGCCGGGACGGATCGAGCCGTTGTCGAGTGCCTTTCTGTCCGCGGACGATACCCAGCCTGAGGCGGGCGCTTTGCCGCCGCGGCTGCGCTGAAAGGAGCGTGAAGAATGGGTTCCTATGGCTATCGCCGCGGCTCAGACTGGGAGTCGGAGCTGGCCGGCAGCTTCCTCTTCCTGGTGATCATCATGGTGGCGATCCTGGTCACCCTCGTGGTCGTCATTACCGTCGAGCTTGTGCGCATCTTCAGCGCGAGAGCCGTGCGCCCGAGCCCGGTGCGCCGGCCGCTCTGGATCGCGCTGGGCGCGCTCCTGGGCTGCTGGCTACTGGCCGGCCTCCTGATGGCCTTCGCGGCGACCGCTGCCGCCGGCGTCTATCTCGCCAGCTGGTCGACGCTCGTCTTCGTCGTTGGCGTCATCGTGGCCGACAAGTACGCGGCGCAGTTCGATGCGCAGGAGTCCGACGATGAGCTCGCGCTGGCCGATGTGTTGCGTCCGTGGGTGACCGGCGCGGAGACGGCGGCCAGCCCCGTCGCCGCCTAGCTGGCCATCGTGTGCCTGTCCGGTGAGCAACACCCGGGCAGGCACACATTTCATTCGTCATCTGACGAGAAAGGTAATATCCATGTTGCTCACAAAACGCTCTGCTCCCGACCGACGTTCGCAGTCGTCCGCTCCCAGCCGCTCCATCGTGCTCGGGACGGGGGCGACAGGACGACCGGTGTTGCTGACCGGCCGCCAGGTCGCGACGCATAAGCGCGTTTGGGGCCTGACCGGGAGCGGCAAGTCGATGTTCCTCGCGGCTCTGGCTGTCCAGCTGCTCAACAATGGCATAGCCTGTGCCGTCATCGATCCGCATGGCGATCTGGTCGAAGATATCCTGCGTATTCTGCTCAAGACCGGGTACTTCGAGCAGGCGGAGGCGCTGGAACGGCTGCGCTACGTCGACTTCGGCGGCGCTGAGCGCTTCCCCGCCTTCAATGTCCTTGCTCAGCCCTATGACGACCACATGGTGGCCCGCGATCTGCTCACGGCGTTCAAGCGGGCCTGGTCGAGCCTCGAAGGCGGGCAGGCGCCGGCGCTCGAAAACACCATCCTGGCCGCTGCCCTCGTCCTCATTCAGAATCGCCTGCCGGTGACCGAGATGCCGCGCCTGCTCATCGACGGCGACTTTCGCGGGCGCTTGCTCACGCGGGTATCGGATCCGGAAGTCGTGCGCTTCTTTGAGACGCGCTACGACCGCGCCGGTAAGGGTGTCCCCGCAACGATCGAGAGCTCGCTGCGGCGGCTCTTCATCCTGACCTACTCGCCGGCACTGCGTCATAGCCTTGGGAATGCGACCAATCAGTTTGACCTGCGTCGCCTGATGGATCGCGGCGTCTCGCTGCTCTGCAATCTCTCGGGACTCGACGAGGATAGTCAGAAGCTCCTGGGTTGCTTGCTCACGGTCGGTTTCGAACGGGCGGCCCTCTCGCGCGCCGACATAGTTGAGGAGCGCAGGCGTCCCTACCACCTGATCCTCGACGAGTTCTCTCAGTTCAGCGCCCAGAGCCAGGAGGCGCTCGCGCGGGTGCTCGACCTGACGCGCAAGTTCGGGCTCTCCTTGACGCTCAGCCACCAGACGGGATCTCAGTTGCCTGCAAGGCTCGATGGGGCGCTCCAGAATGCGCTTGAGATCGCCTTCCGGCTAGGACATACCGATGCCCAGTCCGCCGCCGGACGACTCTTCAACTACGACCCGACGGCGCTGAGGAGCGACCCGCTCGGGATTCGTTCACGTCCCGCCTATGCAAGTGCGCACGAGCAGATCGGGCAGCTGGCAGTTGAACTGGAACGCCTGCCGGCTCGGCATGCCTATATTCGCATAGCGCAGCGCACGGAGCGCATTCGCGCGCTGACGGTCGCTACAGATGGGGTTGAGGATGAGCTGCAAGCGGTACTCGACGGCTATGCCGCTCGGCTTCCACCGCCGCCGGTTCGAGACGGCGGTGACGCGTTTGTCCGGGATGAGTCGGAGGCGCCACGCCGCTTGCGGCGACGGGCTCCGCTGGCTTCGTAAGCGAAGACTGATACTTGCTGAGGCTCAGTACTTGCGCTAGGATGGATGTTCCAATGATCAATACTGCCACGCAGAATCATCGCAACCGGACCGCCCGACGTGGGTTTGTCCTGGGAATGCCCGACCTGAAGATAATCGGCGCGCTCAGGGTGCTCTCCTGCAGTGGCGCTCAACAACTACTGCGCCTACTCGGCTACTCGCCGGCCTCGCTGACCTACATGCAGAGCCGCTTGAAGCGGCTCGCCGATACCGGCTACCTCGAACGGACCTTCTTGCCACGGCCGGGTCGTGCGGGCAGCGCTCCACTGCTCTACCGGCTGACGCGTAAGAGCATTCCGGTGCTGCGCGAGCAAGGACTCGAATTGCCCTACCGGCTGCGGCCATCTGAAGCCAACGCCCATGGCTACCTGCATTTGCTGCATACGCTTGAGGTCAACGATGTTCTGATTGCGGCGACGGTTCTCGCGCGCGAAACGCCGGGGCTGGAGCTGGCCCGCATTCAGCACGAACGCGCTCTGCAGACGGACCCGATCGCGGTCAGCATAGCCGGTGAGCAGCAACAGGTTGTCCCGGACGGCTTCCTTGACCTGCGCACGGGCCAGGAGCAGTATTGCCTGTTGCTGGAGCTCGATCGTGGCACGCATGGCCAGCAGGCCTGGAAGCGAAAAGTACGCGGCTTCGTCGGTCTGAGCAATGGACCCTATGAACAGCGGTTTGGCACGACCTCACTGACGATCATGGTGCTCACGACGAGTGGCGTAGAGCGACTGGAACGCCTTGTGCGCTGGACGGCTGAGGAGCTCGCAAGCCTCGACCGGACTGCCTTGTGCGAGTTGTTCTGCTTCACCGCGGCCGATCCTGCGGTGATCGAGCCGGCGCGGCTCTTCTTCGATCCGCTCTGGATGTCACCCGGCAGCACTTACCGAGTCCCGCTCCTTGAGCCGCCGTCGACGCTCTAAGCACCTTGGCATAGCCTCTCGCTGTGCGCTGGTTCCGTTGCCCGCGCTGAGTCCATCGATGAGTCGGAAGTAGCGCTGTAGGTAGATCTTTTCAACCTCAGCCAGCGCTCGCTCAATACCTTGTGGATCCGGTACCGTGAGGCTCTCGAAGCGCTTGAGGCGTCCATCTCCCTGGCGCAGAAAGGCGTGGCGATGCGGTAGACCCTGCAAGGTCTGGATCCAATGCTCCCACTGTTCCGGCAGCGGCTCGTAGAGCGGATGCCCGCGTTCGGCAGCGGACGGATCCGCGACCCGGTGCTTGATCGACCGCGAGTTGACCGCCCCGAAGTGGCGCGCAGCCAGTTCGGCATCCGTGCGTCCAAGTCGAAAGGTCACCTGCAACCCGACGTTCTGCAGCGCCCCCTGCATCCGCTGGCCCGCCTGCGACCAGGTCTGATGAGCCAGGACCGCGAAGAGCCCGACTTTGCGGGTCAGGCTGAGGATACGCGCCAGCGCTACTTCCGACTGAGCAGCAAACTCGCTCCATTCGTCGATGAACAGGTGGTGAATGGGTGTGCGCTGATCGGCCGGTAGATCCGAACGAGAGAGTGCGCCCTGCTCGGCGAAGACGGTCAACAGGCAACCGAGCAGCCGCCGGCTATCGGCGTCGGGTAGGGCCAGGTTGATCAGCACCGAGCGACCGCCATCCATCAACTGGCGGAAGTTGAGCAGGTTCTCTGCCTGCCCCAGACTGTGCCGGAGAACCGGCGAGAAGGTGAGCAGATGGGCCCGCCTGAGCGCCGAACCAGCCTGGGTCAGCTGGTCGCGCGGCGGCAGGCGTTCGAACTGGTCACGAAAGAAGCGCACGATTTCCGGATCCCGCTCCCGCTCAAGCAGCTGCTGGCGATAGCCGCGGTCGCTCAATAAGCGGTAGAGCTGCGTTAGCGGCTGTTCGTTGGAGAGGAGCACCTTCACTCCATCCTGAACGAGCGTGTCGAACATCGGCGCCGCGCCGTCGCCCAGTGCCGGCCAGGCGCGGTGGAAGGCCTCCTTGACGTTGGCCGCCAGGCTGTGGGCGGGAAGCGGCTGCCGCAAGACGTTGAAGGGCAGATAGCGTCCCCTTCGTTCCGCCGCCGGAAGGTCGAGAAAGACGAGGCGTTCGAAGAGACGTTCATCAAGGAACTTGCCGCGGGCGACGAGTTGGGCCATGACCAGCTTCACCAGATCTCCGTGAGGGTCGATGACGGTTAGCGCCTGACCCCGTTCGAGCAGGTTGAGGATAAGGCCTGCCAGGAAGCGTGACTTTCCGGAGCCCGTCGTCCCGATGACGTGGATGTGGCTCTTCAGGTCGCGCATTGGCAGGTTGACGGTCCGGCGAAGAAGGCGAGGACCGTAGGTGCCGAGCGGTACTTGCGGGGTGAACCGGCCTCGCAGGAGGTCGATCACGGCTGGATCACCTCCTCCTGAAGTAGAGGAGTGGGATAGTGCAGGCTGGGTTGAAGCTGGGAGACTCTGGACAGGGACATCGCTGGAACATACTAAACCATTGGTCGACATAACACAACCGCTAGACGTACGGGCCGTCGTCGGCAGGGCCGTGTTGGGGACAGGAGAGAAGGGGATTCATTCGGCACTGGGACGTTTCCCTCGGCGCTTACCCACGGTGAAATCCAGGAAGGCTATATCTCAGAGCCGGCCGGCCGTTCGGGGGAGACTCAGGCGAACTCGTACGCATAATAGGTCGCCTGGCAGGCAGGCTCAGGTCCTTCACCGGAACCTGAGCAATTTGAGCGGGGCGTCGGAACCGGGACTTGAGCCCTCAACGATCGATCGGGCTGGCCGCAAGCGGGCACGAGTAGCATTGTCGATTGACATTTGCACAGAATATGCCTACAATGCATCTGCTCATGACACACGAACGTCTACAGCCAGGCTCCGAGGAGCAGCTGTCATCCCGCGAATTGCGCATGCGCGAGGCGTTGAACGTTCTCGTCGAGGGTTTCGATGAGATCACTGACGGCGACGGTTTTCAACGCTACCTGGAGGCGATGAGCAAGTTTCACCGCTACTCCTACGGCAACGTCCTGATGATCATGGCCCAGCGCCCCGACGCGACCCGCGTCGCCGGTTACCGGCAGTGGCAGCAACTCGGTAGGCAGGTCAGGCGGGGGGAGCAGGGCATCAGGATCCTCGTACCCCACAAGCAGCGCATTCGCAATGCAGTGGAGGAGAACGACGAAGCGCAAGAATCACGCTACGTTCCCCGTGGCTTTGGTGTCGGCAGCGTCTTCGACATCAGCCAGACGGAGGGGGAGGCGCTACCCGAGCCGCCGCGCCCACAGGATCTTGAAGGCGAGCAGGCCCCCAGCTTCTGGCTGGCTGACCAGCTGCGCGACTATCTTGACGACAACGGTGTCCTGCTCGAGTTGGGCGAACTCGATGGACCAAAAGGCACTTTCCATCCCGTACTGAAGCGGGTGCAGCTGCAGGTTGGCATGAGTGCCGACCAGACGGCCAAGACACTCTGCCACGAGACGGCGCACTTCGTTGCAGATCACGCCGGCGGCATACCTCGGCGGGACGCTGAGACGGTCGCCGAGGCTTCGAGCTTTGTCGTCCTCCATCACTTCGGCGTCGATACCAGCGAATACAGCTTTCCCTACATCGCGACCTGGGCCGAGGAGCAGGAGACGCTTCTCCGTAATCTCAGCGCTATTCAGCAGGTCAGCGACAGCCTGATCACGAGTATTGAGGAGCGCGCACGTTTTGGCGCCGACCTGTCCGATTTTCGAGATCGAGACAACGCTTGAGTCAGGTCTCGAATCGGACTGCCTAACATACCGAACACGATGACACCAGAACACGGACGACCACCCGAACGCGATCCTGAATCTTATTGGCAGGAGGATATGCGTATTGGCGAGATCGAGTTTCAGGAGGATCGCTATCCGCTCTGGATGCGTGTGCACCGTGCCCGGGAGCCCTTTCGGGAGCATCGAGAGCTGGTGCCACTCACCGAGACAGGCGGCGAGCGGCTCTACCTCCACGCCAAACCCTACGTTCTTGTCCCTGATTTCCGCCTGACCGTTGCTCTCAATAATCTGGCCGTCGAATCGAACGGCAGCGGGTTGAAGCCCTCGACGGGCCGACGGATCGGCCAGGTGTTGTCTTCCGAGCGGGCAGGCTGGCGGTCACGGTACCTGGGCAATGCGCAGGGCTGGTGCTATCCCGCTGACCGGGTGGTCATGCTCTGGGAGTGCTTGCTCGAGGACTGGTGCCGCCGGTCAGATCCGCTAACGGATCCACTCCTGGCGCAAATCTGGGAGCGATTTGAAGAACGGCTCATCGCGGATTTGCCTGATGCTGAGCGGATCGTGACACCTTCATGGGAGGACCTCTACAGTCGCGAGGACTGGCAAGTCTTCCTTATTCAGCAGGGCTACACACCGGAGAGCCCGGTCGTCTTCGCCAAGCAAATGCCCGGCACCGAATCTATAGACAAGAGATGAGCACACAATCGCAGCATGCCATAATCCAGGGCGAGGGAGCGCATCCTGCGGTCGGGATGGCACAATCCGGAGCACGATGCAGATGGTAAGATGCGTGAACCCAAACGAGTCATGAAAACCATGACTAAAGCCGAAGCTCGAGCCCCGTTCGAGCAACTCCTCCGTGAGGTGATGAGCGGCACGACGAGCCCGTCGCGATCGTTCTTCCCTTCGATTAGGACATCCGACGAAAGGCTGCCTGCGAGCGGGTCATGGCGACCATGTCCTGGCCGCTGCCGTGAGTAGCGCTGCCGACTACCTGGTGACGGGTGACCGTGCTCTGCACGCCCTGGGGAGCTATCAAGGCGTCAGCATCGTGACGCCGCGCGAGTTTGTGGAACTCCTCGAGTCCGACGAAGCGGAATAGCCAGCAACAATCCAATCGCTACCGATCCTGTTCGCGTCCGAGATGGACGGCGAGCATGACGTCGGCCTTAGCGCGATCGAAGTCCCGTGCCCCGGCAGGGATGCCAGCCAGCAGCTCGTCAGCTGTCTGCAGCACCTGAGGAATCCGCTCCCGGCTATCGTTGCCGACCGTCTTGGCCAGCCGGTGCCGGTGGAACTGATTGTAGAAGAGCAGCGGGATCTCCTCCTGCTCGGCGATGGCGGCGTAGTCGCCCCGCTGATCCTCTTCCCCGACATTGATAAACGCTCAGGGCTGGTGTTACCCGGAGGATGGATTGTTTATGTTCTGGGAGTGCCTGCTCGATGACTGGTGCCGCCAGGAAGTTCCCACCCGCGATGCCTTGCTCCATCGGAACTGGTTGACCGTCGAGAGCTTGCTCGTCGAGAGTCTTCCCGACGCTGAGCAGATCGTGACGCCCTCCTGGGAAGATGCCTGTCGGCGTGAGGCATGGCAGGCCTTCCTGCGGGACCAAGGCTATGAGCCGGAGAGTCCGGCCGTTTACCGAAAGCAGCCGGCGAGAGAGAAGGCATACAAGAATATGTCTATAGACAAGTCATGATATACTATCGGCAGTGAAGGAGCGCGAGCATATGGACACGACGAAACCCCTTCCCATCGACCCTGAACTGGCCAGACGGCTCAAAGATGCCGCCGCGGCCGGCCGGGCCGTGCCCGTCACGATCGACGACCAGACCTACCGGCTCTCGATCACCCCGGAACCGGGGCAGGATCTCTGGGCGGACTACGATCCCGAAGCGGTGCGGGCCGCCGTGCGTCGCAGCGCCGGCTTGGGATCGAGCGCTGAGCCAAGTGAACTCGACCCGCTCATCGCCGAGATCCGCGCCCAGCGCGACCAGGCGCCCCGAGATTATCACCCCTAATTCATGCCGTATCTCCTCGATTCCGACATCCTGATCTACTACACCAATGGCGTCCCGAGCATCCACCAGCTGTTTGAGCGGATCGCGCCAGAGGGTCTGGCGGTGAGCGCGGTGAGCTACATGGAGACGCGGCAGGGCATCGGGCGCAGTCCTCATCCCCGGGATGCTCAGACCCGGCTCGACGAGCTGCTCGTGCGGGTGCCGGTTGTCGCCTTTTCGCGCGTGGAAGCGTATCGCTGCGCTGTGCTGCGGGAGATGCTGCAGCAACAGGGGCGGCGGGTACGCCAGCGCGCCCTCGATCTGATGATCGCCGCGACGGCGCTTGAGCACGACTTCACGCTCGTGACGAACAACCCGGCCGACTACAACGATCTGCCGGGGTTGCTTGTAGAAACACCCCAGACTATCTAATAGCGTTGCAACGGCGCAGTGATAGGCGGACGGCTTGATGGTCTCATCCGGGGTGGCTAGCGAGGCTCATCCGGGCGTCCAAGATGGACGGCGAGCATGACATCGGCCTTGGCACGCTCGAAGTCCCGTGCCCCGGCAGGGATGCCAGCGAGCAGCTCGTCTGCTGCCTGGAGGACGTGCGGGATCTGTTCCCGGCTACCGTTGCCGACCGTTTTCGCCAGCCGGTGCCGGTGGAACTGGTCGTAGAAGAGGAGCGGGATCTCCTCTTGTTCGGCGAAGATGGCGTAGTCGTCCCGCTGATCCTGCTCATCGACATTGATGAAGGTCTCGAGCAGGAGCGGATCGTCCGGATCATCGTAGAGCGTGGCGGTGAGGCGGATGACCGGGCCGGCGGGGTGGCCGAAGAGCTCGTGGCGTACCTGGATGGGGAAGGTACCGCCGATCTTGTCGATCTCCCCGTCCGGCAGCTTGGCAATGAGTGCCGTACCGCGACTGGTGGGCATGGTCAGGCAGGCGTAGTCGACGTCCTGGATGGCGGCGATTAGTTCGGGTGGCAGTTGGAAGGGATCCGGCGAGCGGAAACGTTCGGTCATCTGTATCTATCATAGTACCAACAAGACATAATATCAATCCTAAACTGTGCGCATCATGAGAGGGTGCTCGTTATCGCTATGATGGGTGATCGGTGCGGAGATAGGCTCAGCAGTGGTACGGGAATGGGGGGTCTGATGAGTCGCGGTCACATTATCGGGCAACCTTGGTGGCCGACGACGTCGTTGTCGCGTCTGCATCCTGTGACGAATACGCTCTTCGCGTTCGGCGGTGAGCCGAGGGCATTTGCCCGTGCTCGTGTCAGCGCCTGGCAAGAAACCCTCGACTTCCTCGACACTCACCTTAAGGACAAGAGAGTCAACGGATGAATCCCTTCAGTTGGGGACGCTGCTGGGTTAATCCACTGTTGCGGGCTAGTTCTCTCGGCCTTGGGTTACGGGAAGTGGTCTTTTTCCACACTCATGTCACTAGCGATGGCATTGCGAGGCTGGCTGGCTATTTTGGCCTGGCCCGGCATACTCCTAACTCACGAGGCTCAGGTGTGTCTTGAACCAGTCCAGAATCCTTGCATAACAGTCGATGCGGTGTTCGCGCTTGCGAAAGCCGTGTCCTTCGCCGGGGTAGACCACGTACTCGTGCTCAATGCCAAGTTCGCTGAGCTTCTCGGCGATCTGCTTCGACTCGATCGGCGGCACGCGGGGGTCCCGGTCACCGTGCAGGATCAGTAGTGGCGTCTGAATGCGGTCCAGTTGGTTGTAGGTCGAGGCACGCTCCATCGCCTCGGGGATCTCGGGTGCGAGGCGTCCCCAGTAGTCACGGGCCACGAACACCCGGCCAACCCGGTCGGCGTACTGCTGGGCAGTACGCATGTTGGTCTTGCCATACATGTCGACAGCAGCATCGAAGAGATCCGGGGCGACGACGATACAGTGCAGTGTCAGGTAGCCACCGTAGCTACCGCCGTAGATCCCGATCTTTGCGATGTAGGGCTGGGATACCAGCCACTTGCCCGCCTCGATCGCGTCGACCGTCTGTCCTCCACCCCAGTCGGCGTAGGAAAGACCGGCGAACTCGCGGCCGTAGCCGCTCGAACCGCGATACTCGACGGCCATGACAACGAAGCCCTGGTGCGCGAGCCACTGCTCGACCGGATGCCAGCCGTTGCCGTAGGAATTCGTCCCGCCGCCATGCACCTGGATCAGCCCGGGATAGCGCTCGCGTTCATCAAAATCGGGCGGTAGGTAGAGGTAGCTGTCACAGTAGAGGCCATCGAACGTCCGGTAGGGCAGTCTCTGCGGTTCCCGTACGAAATCGGCCATCGCTTCCCGGCAATTGGTCAGCCGTCGGGGCAAGCCGCCATCGACAGGCAGCAGATAAAGTTCGGGAGGGCTGGTCTGGGATGAGTGGATGAAGGCCAGCGTCTGGCCATCCGGCGAAAGGGCGAAGTCGGTCACCGTACCGGTCATATTTGTGACGGCCGTTCTGACACCACCAGCGCCTGGCACCGCCGTGATGTTACGATCGCCGTTGCGATGGCTCAGCGCATAAATCGTCTTGCCATCCGGCGACCAGGCCAGCCCTGCACCTTCGAGCCGCCAGGAGTGGCCACCGGCTGGGGTCAAGCGTGTAGCTGGACCCTCCCCTGCAGATATGTGCCAGATATCAGCATCGTCACCGTACCAGTGTTCGCTCTCGGTATTCCCAACGACTGCTAGTGACCGTCCATCCGGCGACCAGTGACCGTCGGTATTGACCATTAGTCCCGACGTCAGCTGGCGGTGCTCGTTGCCGTCGCTGGAGACCAGCCAGAGGTCGTCGTTGTTACGTTCTCCGGAACGGGATGAAACGTGGGCGATCCACTCGCCGTCCGGCGACCAGCGGGGAGTCCAGCGCGGCTCATCGAGTGGGTTCGTATTCGTCGTTAGCTGTCTGGGCTCGCCGCCGCTCAGGACGACGATCCAGACGTCGAGCGCACCCGCTTCACCAGAAATGAAGGCCACTGTCCGGCCATCCGGCGAGATTGAGGGGGAACGCGTTTCGAACGAGCCGCCCGCTAACTTGCGCTCTTCATTGGAACCATCCATGGGCACGAGCCAGATGTCGCTTCCGCCTTCGGCATTACCGCGCACGGCAGCGAGCATTGTCCCGTCCGGTGACCAGACGGGACGACTGCCAATCACGGGCCGCTCGCTGACGATCCGCGCTTCTCCAGTCGCGACATCGATGCAGGACAGCAACCAGCCGACCCCTGGCGTATCGTGAAGGTAGGCGACCTGCCGGCCGTCGGGACTCCAGGCTGGGAATCCGGCGGCCGGAATGTCAACCAGCTGTTCAATCGATTGCATCGGTGCCTGCCTCCGCTTCGTCGCCGCTATGCGCGTGACTCACGATCTCCTGCAACAATCATTCCCGCCGAGTCTGCTACCCGTGCAGATAGCGTTCGACCTCGCGTCCGGCGGCGCGGCAGGCCCAGACAAGCCGGTTCTGACCGCGCGTCAAGTGCACGCCGAGCACCCGCGCCATGTCGCTATCCGCATCGAGGCTGCTGAGTTGGGTGGCGGGGGCCAAATCAGGCAGCGGCGGCGAGGTTCGAGCTGGATCCTGCCGGAAGCGCCCGTCTCGCGAGAAGCTGACCGAAATGAGACTGCGTCCGAGAGACCGCTGCAGCTGATTCGCCGTACTGGCGGAGGCACTGTCAGCTGGCGGATTCTGCTCGATCTGAGCGTAGAAGCGGTCGAGCGTATCACCGAGTTTTTCGATCTCAGTCAGTGCCGGGCTGAAATCGAACTTGGTTCCGGCTGCTTCACCATAGTTCTGGACGTGATGGCGGATGTCTTCGACCGTCGCGCGGTAGTCAAATGGGTGGAACGGCGCGTTGAGCGTTCTGAGCAATGCAACGGCGTAGACCTTGATATCGCGATACAGGTTGTCGCGGTCGGCGATCTCCATCGTGTCGTCTTCAGTATGCCAGGCGATGTTGGCGCCGCAACCACCGACCGGGTAGTAGCCCTTCTCCTGCCGCAGTTCGTCGGGCATCGTCGAGGAGAGCATGAAGTAGATTGGAATACCAATGTTGTTGAAGGAACAGTCGCCGGCGCGTAGCGGCCGCAGGCCGGTGGCGTCCTGGCCGGTGACATCCTTGATCGTAGCCTTGGCCAGCTCCTCGGCTTCGGCAACCCACATGACGTTGTCGTAGACCGTCGCCCAGCGGCAGCCGGGCGAATCGCAGTTGACGTGACTGACGCAATTCTCCATCAGATCCAGCGCGAATTCATCGGTGAACCAGGTTGAACCGGCGTAGCGGCCGTGGGAGTGGCCGCTCCACCAGGCGATCTTGAGCGAGCGCGCCAGCTTGTCGCGGTTGGCCTGGAAGACACGGGCAATCTCGAGCAGGGTGGCATCGCCGGTGGCGTTGTCGCCGATGCCGACGTGCCAGGAATCGAGATGGCCGTGGAAGAGGACGAACTCGTCAGGAACTTCAGCGCCTTCGATCTCGGCAACGATGACCGGAATCTCACGCCAGCCAACCTCGACCTGATTGGAGATCGCCACCTCGATGGTCCCGCCTTTGGCCAGCTCGATTAGCTCCTGGCCATCCGGGTTGTTGATCGTGATGATCGGCACGGGCGGGGTGCGGCCAAGTGAATCGAGGTCCGGCGAGCCCCACGAGGCAGTTGTAATGCCCTCGTGGATATTCTGTCCGGGATTGACGAAGATGGCGGCCAGGACGCCCGACGTTTCGAGGTTGATGCCGCGGGCGGACATGCCGAGTCCCTCGGTGATGAGGATCTTGCCCCGCAGGTCGGCGTCCTCGACGGCCGAACGCCCCGAGCCAAATAGGGCAGTGATGTCGCGAGCCTGGCTGCCGGGAACGTAGGCGAGTTCGGCAGTGATCTCCTCACCGTTCGTCGAGGGGGAGAATGCCGGCGTCTTGACACGATAACTCTTGCCGTTGTCGCCCGTCGTTCTGAGCGTCGCGGGACCCGGCAGGCTGATCAGACAGGTCGGCTTGTGGACGGTGTGCGCGACGCCGAAATCGCCGAGCTTTGCGGTGATGTAGTCGACGGCGACAGCCTCGTCCTCGGAACCGGATAAGCGGGTCAGCGTGCTGAAGCGCTCGACCAGCGCCCACGGTTCATCGATCGAGATCTGACCGAGGATCTGGTCTTCGAGGTCGGTATCTTTCCATTGTCCCGGATGAGCCATGGGGCCATTTCCTTCCCGGAAGGTACGACGGATACATCTCTGCGGCGTCTCGCCGGAACGGACCGGCGTGTGCCGCTATAAGCCGTTGCGCTGCAGAAAGCTGTGGACGGCAGCGTTCCATTCGACGGGCTGTTCTCGCGCAGCGCCGTGGTAGGAGTCAGGCATGATGACGAAGTCACTGTGCTTGAATTCCTGATGCCACTCGTAGGAGTATTCGACGGTCTTCTGCGGTTCGTGACCGCCGACGATGACGAGCGCCGGCACGTCCAGATCGTTCAGCTCGCCGTAGCGTGAGCGGATATCCCAGTCGCCGAGGGCGCGGATCATGTGGATCCCCGCTTCCGGTCCTCCGCCACCCATCTGGTTCAGCGTTGCGGCGAAGTGGCCGGCGTGGCTGTCGGCGCACAGTGGATTGGCGGTTGGTGGCCCTTCTGCTTCCCACTCGTACGAGCGTGGCTGCATGACGATGGGGCGTTCTCCACGCTCGATGGCGGCAACCTGCTCGTCGATCCAGTCCGAGGCCAGCGGCCAGAGATAGGGCACGGTGTGGCCGACGATCAGGGCCAGGGCGCGGTCCGGATAGTCGAGTCCGAACTGGCAGCTGATGACGCCGCCGAGCGAGGCTCCGCCGACGATCGCTTTGTCAATCTCCAGCGCGTCCATCAAGTTGTGGACATCCGCCGCGAAATCGGCGATCGACCACGGGCTAGGCGGGTTGGCTGAGCGCCCGGTGCCGCGGCGGTCGAAGGTGATGACGTTGTAGTAATGCGAAAAATAGGGAATCTGGTAGGGCATCCAGGATATGTGGTGATGAGCCTGGAGGATAAACGGGATACCTTCACCGGTTGACTCGTAAAAGAGCTCGACATCGCCGGCTTGGATTCGCGGCATGGCTAGGTATTCCTTTCAGCCTGGATTGCACGTCCGTTGGCGGCGTGCAGCAGTTCGACTTCCTCTTCCAGCATTCCGAGCTCTTTCCGGCAGCGCTTCAAAAGTTGCCGCTCATCGATTGACATCTGTTCATCGTCAATATCGGCAGCAAGGCCGATGCGGTAGCTGCGTTTCGCGATCTCCAGCACGTATGACGTTTCTGTCTCGCGCAGCCCTTCGATCTTGCCGAGGGTGACGGTCAGAAACGAACGGAAGTCCTCGTTGTCGCGGAAAAGCGCTTCGATGACGATGTCGTAGGTGCCGGCGGTAATTCCAACGTAGCGCACCTGGCGCATTGCGGTCAGCAGCATTACGACATCGTCAATTCTGCCCGGCTGGATCTTGGCCCCGATGATGGCGTGGATCTCGTAGCCGATCCTATGGGGGTTGGGAACGGCAACGACCTGCATGACATCGTCGTCGACCATACGTTTTAGGCGCCTGCGGACCGTTGGTTCGGGAATGTCCAGCCGCCGGCCGATCTCCGCATGGGAGAGGCGGCCGTCGACTTGCAGGAGCGCGATAATGCAACGATCAATGACATCAATATCCGTCACAAGAACTCTTTCAGGTTCGAAGAATCGCCACGAGTATTATCAGGAAAGACGAAATCCGTTGTCAATGGCAGTATCTGCGACGAAACACGTTGACAGGCGGGTGTTCTGCTCTTACACTGCGCCACAACGCATGTTTTGGTGTTGTCGAGGGTATGGTCGCCGTTCGTTGGCGTTCGTGCATGCAAGACGATGTTGCGGTGAACTCGCGCAATGGTGGCGACTGCCTGAAGCTCCTTGCGAAACGGCGTTGGTGATTGAGGGCGACCCGTTTGGGGGAGATTCGTCGACCCGGTTGCGTTGACTCGGTCTCGGCTAGGCGTCGGTGGATTCAGAGGAGGACGAACATTGTGACTACCATGACGGAACGTGAACGATTCGGGATCGCGCAGGATCTTGCCGCACGGCTGCTCTACCGCGCCATCTCCCGGCGCGAGTTCCTGCGCCGGGCAGGGGTTGCGGGATTGTCCGCGACGACTATCTCATCGATCCTCGCAGCCTGTGGCGGGGACGATGACGACGATGATGACGAGGGCGGCGGAGATCCGACCGAGGCGGACGAGGATCCAACCGCTACGACTCAGCCGACAGCATTGCCGGTCATTCCATCCACCGCAACGCCAACTGAGGCGAGTAGCGGTGGCGGCGGCGGTGATCCCACGGCAACCGAAGCCGAAGCGGAAGAAGACCCGACCGCAACCGAGGAACCGGCAGAGAGTGGCGGCAACGAAGGCGGCACGCTGATGATCGGAATGGCGGGTGAACCACCGGGCCTCGATCCGGGCGCGCTCTGCAATGTCAATTGCCATACCGTCGCGATGCATATGTTCGATTCGCTCCTGGCAATGGACTCACAGTTCAACATTTACCCCTGGCTGGCGACCTCATGGGAGCTTTCCGGGGACATGCTGGGTTACATCTTCACGCTGCGTGAGGATGTAACGTTCCACGATGGCACACCGTTCAATGCCGAGGCAGTCAAGTTCTCATTCGACCGGATTCCCTTGCCGGAAACCGGCTCAACCTCGGCGATCGCGATCATTGGCCCGAGCTATGAGACCACGAACGTTATCGACGACTACACCGTCGAAGTGCGTTTCACCGCTCCATATGCGCCGTTCCTCGGCGGAGTTACGACGGCCTTCCTGGGTATCGTCTCTCCGACCTCGGCACAGGAATCAGGGGCTGATTTCACACAGAATCCGGTGGGCACCGGACCTTTTATCTTCGAGGAGTGGGTAGCGCAGCAGAGCACGTCGATGCGCGTGAATCCCGACTACAACTGGGCGCCGTCTATTTTCAATCATAGCGGCCGCGCTTACCTCGATGAGATCCACTACCAGTATGTGCCTGAAAGCGCGACACGCCAGGCGCTACTGGATACCGGCGAGGCGCAGTTCATCGATGCCGTGCCGCCGCAGAGCGTTGCCGCGATTGAGGCCAACGATGATCAGCAGATGGTCGTGGCATCGCGCCCAGGCGCATCCAAGATGATCGACCTTAACACGGCCAAGGCGCCACTCGATGATCTTGATGTGCGCCGGGCGTTACACCATGCCTTCGACCGCGAGACGCTTGTCGACACCGTCCTCTTTGGAGCTTTCGAGCCGTCATCAACACCGCTCGCGCGATCGACGTTTGGCTTCGACGAGTCCGTCGCGGGGATGTATCCCTACGATCCCGAACTGGCGGTTGAGCTGCTGGAAGGCGCTGGTTGGGTGCTGGACGGCGATGTGCGGACGCGTGACGGTGAGGAATTTCGGCTCAACTGCATCATCGGAACGGCAGAGGAAGACGCCGCAATAGCGCAAGTTCTGCAGCAACAATGGGGCCAGGTTGGCATTGCGATTGATATCAACGTCATTGCCGGCACGGCCCAAACCGAGGCCAAGCGCAACGGCGACCACCACATCGGCTTCAAGATCGGGGTGTATCAGGATCCGGATATCCTCGGGATCTACTTCCACCCGCGTTCGATCGGCGGCTTCAACTACACCTTCTACGACGATCCAGCGCTCGCGGATCTCTTCGACAAGGGCATCGCGACGCTCGATCCAACGGAACGGGCACAGGTCTATTCGGAGATCTCGGTGTTGATGATGGAACAGGCCATCATGATTCCGATCTACTACCTGTCGAACCTGAGCGCCGCCAGCGCGAGCCTGACAGGTCTGGTGCACGACACGGCGGGTTACTGGTGGTACTACGACGCATCGTTCCAGGAGGGCTAGCCGGTTAGATGGGGACTTATGTCCGCGGAAGGTTGCTGCGTGCGATCCCGGTGCTCATCGGGGTGATGACGCTG
>JAUIIK010000227.1 GCA_030431755.1 Chloroflexia bacterium | reverse complement strand
CGACAAGCAGGACCCCGCGCGGGAGCTTCGCGCCGAGCTGGTGGTACTTCATCGGATGCTTCAGGAAATCGACGACCTCGGAGAGCTCCCGTTTCGCCTCTTCTTCGCCGGCCATGTCGTCAAAGCCGACCTGGGGCCGTTCGGCATCGTAGACCTTGGCCTTGGAGCTGCCGAAGCGGAAGACATTCTGCTGGCCGCGCATCATGTTGCGGCCGATGAAGAAGATCACGCCAATGAAGAGCACGAGCGGCAGGAAGCTGATCAAGAGTTGCGGCAGAATCGAGCCGCCGTCGGCATCGGCCGCGACAAGCACGCCGTTGCTCAACAGGATCTCGGTGAAGGCGTCATCGGACTCGAAGGGCAGCGTCGAGCTAAATTCGTCGGATGTCTCAACCTCTTCGGGATCGACATCCGCAGGCAGCTGCGTGCCCTCCGGGAGCAGCTCGTCGCCGGTCCACTGGAACTCGTCGTTCAGCTGCCCGGTGACATCCTGGCCGCTGATTTCGACCGAGACGACCTGGCCGCTCTCGACCGCCTCGATCATCGCCGAGTAGGGAATATCGATGCGCTCGGCGGAGCTCGGCCAGAACTGGGCGTAGGCGTACCAAAGCCCGATCGCTACCAGGATACTGATGATCGCCCAGTTGGGAATCCGCGAGCGCGGCTGCGGGCTCTCGCCACCCGGCTGCTGGTTCCTCCGGGGATTAGGGGTATTCTGGTTGGGTCCATCATTCATGGTGGAGACTCACATTCAGGCGTGCTTTGATTTCAGCACGCCGGACGTCAGGATGTATTCCAATTGTGCCGGGGATTCACTGTGATTCCCCATTCTCTATAAGGATAAACCAGCGGAGAAAGCTATGAATTCCTCGCCTAATCTTTCCTCCAGCCGGCTGGCAACTATCGAAGTATCTCAATTGCGACGTATCGGTGCATAGCGGCGCGGCAAACTCGCCAACGCCGCCGGCATCGAAAGCCTGACAATGGCCGCGACCACGCTGCCGGCACAGGGGCATGGCTTCCGCCGCTTCTGGTATACACGGGTGCTCTCGCAGACAGCCCAGGCAGCGGCGCTGTACGGCCTGCTGGTCTACCTTGTCGCGGAAACCGAGTCTGGCATCTGGCCGGCTCTCTTTGTCGTCTCGTCGATCCTCCCCGCCCTCGTCTTCGGGCTGATTGGCGGCGTCGTCGGCGACTGGCTGCCGCAACGCCCGCTCATGTTCGCGCTCAATCTGGTGCGCGGCCTGGCGATCCTGCCGCTGCTGATCGGCGAGCTATCGGTCGGCGACGTCTTTATCCTCACGCTCGTTATCTGGGTCGTCCACCAGTTCTACTCACCGGCGGAGTCGGCGCTATTGCCGCAGCTCGTAAGCCGTGCCAGGCTGCCGCGGGCGACCTCGCGCTACAACCTGGCGCTGCCGGTCGCGCAGCTCTGCGGAATGGTCTTGCTCGCCCCACTGGCGCTCAAGTTCGCCAACATCGACCTGCTACTCGGAGCGTGCGCCGCGCTCTACCTCACGGCCAACATCGCGCTCGTCGGCGTCCGCCTCGAACAGCAACCGGAGCCTGAGCACGACGCGCCGATCGTGGCCCAGGCGGCCGGCTTCCTGCGCGCCGGCTGGAGACAGATCGCCCGCGACGACCGTGCTTTCGGAGCGTTGGTTGACTCGGTCATGATCGGTATCGGCCTGAGCGCGCTGGTTGTCATCGTGCCGCAGTTCCTGGTCGACGTGCTCAACACCGGCGCAGACAACACCGTCTTCGTGTTCGCCCCGGCAGCGCTCGGGCTCGTGTGCGGCCTACAGGTCGCCCCGTTCCTGGGCCGCGTCATCGGCCACGGACGACTCGCGACGTTCGGAGTGGCGCTGTTCAGCCTGTCTATTCTCGCCATCGGCTCTGTCACCGAAGTCTCGGGTTGGATGGTCGACAATGACTTCCTCGTCAACAGTATCGACGACCGGCTCGGTGTTGATCCGGCTATCACAACGGTAATGTTGCTCTCGCTGCCGGCCGGCTTTGCGGTCGGGCTCGTCAATGTGGCGATCCGCACCGTGCTCGTGTTGCGGACAGCGCCAGAGACACATGCGCGCGTCTTCTCGACCCAGATGACAATCGCCAACTTCGGCGCGCTCGTGCCGACCATCGCGACAGGGCTCCTGATTGATATCGTCGGAGTCCGGCCAGTCGCGATCATTATCGCCATCGCGGTCGCAGCCGGCGCAATCCTCGGCCGGCGTGTTGGCCGGGACGTGCGAACAGGACAGGTGGAGCGATGAGGCAAGTAGATGGCGATGCAATCGCCGCGTTCATGCGACTGGCTACCAGGCTCAAAGCTGTCCGGCGTCAGGGCTGGTTGGACCGCGGCGTCAATGATCCTGAATCCAGCGCCGACCACTCCTGGAACCTTGCCATCTTCGCCTGGTTGAGCGCATTGACGCGGGACGACCTCGATACCGACCGGGTGCTGCTCCTGGCCCTGGTCCACGATCTCCCGGAAGCTTTGGCGGGCGATACGACGCCATTCGACCGCTACCGGCAGGCAGACGGCGCGATCCCAGAAGCTCACTTCACCAATGCCCCGGACTATGACCAGCGCGAGAAGACGGCCAAGCAAGAGCGCGAGCGTGAGGCGCTCGACCAAATGCTCGCAACGCTACCGCCGGACCTGGCGGGGGCCATCGCTGATGCCTGGGCTGAGTACACCGAGCGCACAACCCCGGAGGCGCTCTATGTCCGCCAGATGGACAAGCTCGAAACGCTGTTGCAGGCGGAACTCTATCGCTCTGAACAGCCCGAGATCGTCATCGACTCATTTCGTCGTGGCACGCGGCGCGATGTCAGCGACCCGTCGTTACAGCCGCTGCTCGCCGCCATCAGCGGCAGCGCCGACGAAGATCTAACCGACGGAGAGGACGACGAGGATTGCCGCGACGACGGGTAGCATGGCGAGCAGCCACTCAGGATGCCACCGCGAGGGTTTCATTTCAGCCAGCTCAATCCCTCCAGTCTTGCGGGCCGATAGATCCATGTGAATTGCGTGCGGATGCCCCAGTTCGGTGAGCTGGTTACCGGGTCGCACGATCTGCGCCAGCATCAACACCAGCGCGACCAGGAGCCCGCCACGCGCAACCGCTCCCCAGGACGCCAGCGACGTCAGAAAGCCGACGGCGAGCGCAACGACCACGATAGCGGCCGACACGCCAACGCCAAGGCCGATCAACTGGAGCCGGTCTATGGCGTTCATCATGTCCCACCTTCAATGTGCGCACTGCGGTTTCCCGGTTAGGCTCGCGTGACGTATCAGGCTCACCACAGTATCCAGATGAACACTAATTATGGGTCATGGATTGCCCTAATCGCAATCGCGCCTGGATGTTCTTACGCTCACAGCTATGCATGTTGCTATTCTTCGTCGCTGCTGTCGCGTTCGACGCTCGCGAATTCGTAGTTCAGGACGGCAGGGATGAAGCGGGCGATACCAATCGCGACAAGGATGCAACCGATGCCGCCGATGACCGGCGTCGCCCGGATACCGACGAGACTCGCCATCAGCCCGGTCTGAAACTCGCCGAGGCGCGGACCGCCCGACGAGAAGGTCGAATGGGTCGCCGCCACCCGGCCGCGCAGCTCATCGGGCGTCGCCAGGTTACGAATCGTGTGACGCATCGTCATGCTCACGGCATCGGACGCGCCATAGCCGGCAAGGAAGAGCATCGCGATCCAGATATTCGGCGACAGCCCGAAGAGCGCCAGAAAGACGCCGTAGGATGCGACCGCCAACAGGATGATCTTGCCCGGGCGTTTCGGTGGCCGGATGACGCTCATCACCGCCGCGCCGCCAACCGCGCCCAGCGCCGGGGCGGAGTTGAGCAATCCGAGCCCCTGGGGCCCGGCGTCGAAGATGATGTCGGCAAAGACCGGGGTGAGGGCGATCGTCGCCCCTAGAATCGTCGCCAGGAAGTCGAGCAGCATGATCCCGTAGATGACCGGTGTGCGCCGCACAAAGCGCAACCCCTCGACGACCATCGCGACGCTGCCGCGCGAGATGCGGACGCGCGCCGCGTCCTTCTGCTCCATCAGCACCAGCGCCAAGACGACCGCCAGAAAGCTCACCGCGTCGATGGCATAGGTGCCGGAGATGCCGATGAAGGCGATCATGAAGCCGCCAAGC
>JAUIIK010000072.1 GCA_030431755.1 Chloroflexia bacterium | reverse complement strand
GTGAGGGAGTCAGGTCATGGCGCAGCACGAGACGATCTTCTCGATGGACACATCGAGCATCAAGTACGGCCCCGGAGCAACGGCGGAGGTGGGTTTCGAAATGTGGCGGCTCGGAGCACGCCGGGTGCTCGTCGTCACCGATCCGAATCTCGCTGAGAGCGACGCCGTCGCGACGACGCTGGCAGCGCTTGCGCACGAGAGCATCGACGCCGTGCTCTACGACCAGAGCCGTGTCGAGCCGACAGACCAGTCATTCAAGGACGCAATCGCGTTCGCCGTCGACGGCGACTTCGACGGCTACGTCGCGGTAGGCGGCGGCTCGGCCATGGACACGGCGAAGGCCGCGAATCTCTATGCGACCTACCCGGCAGACTTCCTTACCTACGTCAACCCGCCGATCGGCGAGGGCGCGCCGGTGCCTGGACCGCTCAAGCCGATGATCGCGATACCAACCACCGCCGGGACCGGCAGCGAGACGACCGGCGTCGCTATCTTCGACTACGTTGAGATGCACGCCAAGACCGGCATCGCCCACCGCGCGCTCCGGCCCGACATGGGCATCGTCGACCCGCACAACACGCGTACCCTCCCGCCCATGGCGGCCGCCTGCTCGGGCTTCGACGTCCTCTGCCACGCCATTGAGTCGCTCACGGCCATCCCGTACAACAGCCGCGAGGTAGCCGATAGCCCGGCATTGCGGCCGGCCTACCAGGGCGCGAACCCGATCAGCGACATCTGGGCGGCGCAGTCGCTGCGGATGATGGCGAAGAACATTCTCCCGGCCGTTGAGAATCCCGAGGATGACGAACCCCGGGGTCAGATGATGCTCGCTGCTACCTACGCCGGGATCGGCTTCGGCAACGCCGGCTGCCACTTACCCCACGGCATGAGCTACCCGGTCTCCGGCATGGTCCGCGAGTTCCGCCCGGAAGGCTACGAGGTCGACCACCCGATCATTCCCCACGGCATGTCGGTCATCCTCAACGCGCCGGCGGTCTTCCGCTGGACAGCCGAGGTCAACCCACAGCGCCACCTCTGGGCCGCAGAACTGCTTGGTGCGGACATCGCAGACGCCGCCGAAGCGGATGCCGGCGAGGTCCTGGCGAGCGCGATTATCGACCTGATGAAGCAGGTTCGCATGCCGAACGGCCTGGCGGCGGTCGGCTTCGAGGCTGACGACATCCCGGCCCTCGTCGAGGGCACGATTCCGCAACATCGCGTCACGAAACTGTCTCCCCGACCGGCCGAGCCGGACGACCTCAACCACCTCTTCGCTGACGCGATGCGCTACTGGTAGATCCCGCACAAGAGAGCAGAAGACGCATGCAACCAGAGATCAGGCTACAGATCGATGTTCGTGAATCCTTCGCGGACGGCGCAGAGTTTGGCGACGCCGGCAGCTACGAGCGCATCGCGGGGGAAGTCCACTTCGCCGTCGATCCTGATGCGCCTGGCTTCTCGAACATCGTTGACATCGACCGCGCTCCGCGCAGCGCGGCGGGACTGGTCGAGTACGCAACTGACTTCTACATTCTGCGGCCAACCGACCTGGCGCGTGGCAACGGTGCATTGATCTACGACGTCAACAACCGCGGCAACATGCGCCTGCTGCAATTCGTCAACGACGGCGTTCACAGCAACCAACCCGCCGACCGGGATCACGCCGGCAACGGTTTCCTGATGCGGCGCGGCTACAGCATCGTCTGGTCCGGCTGGCAGGGCGACCTGCTGCCGGGCGATGGACGCCTGACGATGCGATTGCCAATCGCGGCCGACGGCGACCAACCGCTGACCGGACTCACCCGCTGCGAGTTTGTCGCCGACGAGGCCGGGGTCACGACGATCCCACTGAGCGCCAACGGCTTTACCCGTAGCTACCCGGTCGCGGCAGAGAGCGCTGACGCCGTCCTTACGGGGCGCGAGTACGAGCTGGACGAGCGCATCCCGGTTGCAGACGACAGGTGGAGCTTCGCGAATGTCGACGACGCAGGCAACGCCATAGCCTCCGACCGCCACCTGCACCTGCCGGACGGGTTCAAGCCCGGCTGGATCTACGAACTCGTCTATACCGCCCAGGAGCCCGAGGCGCTCGGGCTTGGCTTCACCGGCCTGCGCGACCTCATCGCCTTTCTGCTCCACGACGACGAGGACAGTGCCGGCAATGCAAACCCGTTGCGACAGGATGGCGTCGGCATCAACCGGGCTTACGCCTGGGGCCGCTCCCAGAGTGGGCGCTTTCTGCGGGAATTCGTCTACCAGGGCTTCAATGTCGACACAAACGGCAGGCAGGTCTTCGCCGGGATCTCGCCCCATGTCTCCGGCGGCGGCAGAGTATGGCTCAACTGCCGCTTCGCCCAGCCGGGTCGCTTCCCAAGGCAGCACAACGACCACCTCTACCCCTCCGACCAGTTTCCCTTCGCCTACGCTGCATCGACCGACCCGCACACCGGACAAACCGACGCGCTCCTCAAACGCCCGGAGACAGACCCGAAGGTCATGCACACGCAGACCTCGTCGGAGTACTGGGACCGGCGCGGCTCGCTGGTCCATACCGACTGCGCCGGCAACGACCTGCCGGACCACCCGCAGGCACGGGTCTACCTCTTCGCGTCGTCTCAGCATAACGCCGACCCACTCCTGCCGGGGGCCGAGGACTACTGGGCAGCCGCGCGAGCTGACAACATCGATCCGGAAGCGACAATGCACCCGACAAACCCGCTCGACACCGCCCCGGTGCTGCGCGCGCTGATCGACGCGCTGGACGCCTGGGTCACAGATGGCACTGAGCCGCCGCCGAGCATGGTCCCGACAGTTGCCGACGGCACACTGGTTACCGCAGTCGAAGCCGCCGCTGGCTTTCCGACGATTCCCGGTGTTGCCCATCCAACGGAACCCTGCCGCTTGCAACGGCTCGATTTCGGGCCAGAATTCGAACACGGCGTGATCACGAACGAACCTCCAGAGCGCAACCCGGACGCAGAATACGCTGTGCGTGTTCCCGCGACCGACGCAGCCGGCAACGAGGTCGGGGGCATTCGCACGCCACACGTCGCTGTGCCGCTAGCGACGTACACAGGCTGGAACTTCCGCGAACCAGGCGCATCCGAGCAGGCGCTCAAGGGCACGGTCGGCAGCTACTTCCCGCTGCCGGCCACGGCCAGCGACCGGGACGCCTCCGGTGACAGCCGTGAATCTGTGCAGGAACGCTATGCCGATACGGAGACCTATGTGGCACAGATAGAAACGGCTGCCCGCCATCTCGTCGAGGCGCGCCTCCTACTGGAGGAGGACCTCGAACGCTACGTCAGCGCAGCCGCCCGGCTGGAGCTTGGTTCAGGATGAGCAAAGCCAATTGCACAACCGCTGGTCCGCAGACTACGGAGAGATCGCGGACGATAACATAGGGGTGGAGTTCATCTCCGTCCTTCATGCATCAAGATAAGGCGCTAGTAGCGGAGCATCGAGTCCACATGATCCGTGGCGCCACATCATCCAGTACTCACCTAGAGCGATCTAGCAACGTCATTGGCATCCCAAGGCACGAGGTATCTTCGAACGCAACGACAGTGCTCTGCAGGCAGCATGCCCCGGCGCTCCAGCGTTGTTGTCAGTTTGCCGCCGCACTGGTGTGTGACACGCGCGTGGCAAGATCCCTCCTGCGTCGGGATGCCACGGTTGTGACTGTGGCGTCTGCCGCGTGGGTATGTCAACCGACGTTGGGCGTCCCGGAAGCGCACGCCTTAACTTGATGAGTGAAGGGTGGAGGTGACCTCCACCCTACGATCGACTTGAAGCGACCAACCTACATGCAGCTTGGTCTAGGACGCGGGCTTCAGGGTGATGACCGGGATCGTGCGGTCGGTCTTCTCCTCGTACTCCGCGAAGTTCGGCATGAGCTCCTTCTGCCGGGTCCAAATCGTGTCGCGTTCATCGCCCTCTAGAACTCGGGCTGTGGCCTGGATTGTATCCGGGCCTACCTCGACTTCGACATCGGGGTTTGCGACGATGTTATGGAACCAATCCGGATTCGTTGGAGCGCCGGCTTTTGATGCGAAAATCGCCATGTCACCGTCTACATTCTGATAGATCAGCGGGGTCTCGCGGACCGTGCCGGTCTTCGCGCCTTTGTGATGCAAGATGAGCAGCGGCGCGCCCTCGAACATCCCGCCGACCTTGCCGTCATTCTCACGAAACTCCTTGATGATCTGGGCATTCCAGTCATTTGGGGAACCACTCGACATGTTCTCATACCTTCCAACTACTAGACTATTCAGTTCGGATTCGATCCGACTGCAATCTTACAAAGTGCCGTGTCCGCCACCGCGATCCGCGATTGCGATACGTGCCTGGCTGTCGGATGATGCCGGTTAACGACGGCCGCGGAGCTCGTTCGCCGATCCAGCAAGCGCTGCCGATCTACTATGCGCTGCTGCTTGCCATCCTGACTGTCGTCGGCATCATGGTCCTCGTCCAGCTTCAGCACGTCTTGCTGATTATCTTCATCAGCGTCCTCTTCGCTGCAACGCTCGCGCAGCCTGCTGAATTCCTGACACGCTTCGGCATCCCCCGGCTTGCGGCGGTGCTCCTGATCTACCTGACCGCCGGCGCGGTGATTGGCGTCATCGGCTGGTTCGTCGTCTTCCCGGTCCTGACCGAGATCTCGGACCTCGGCTCGGAGCTGCCCGACTATGCCGACCGGCTCGAAGGGGCGCGCAGAGCCTACGAAGAGCTCAGTGAGGAGTATCCGCAGCTCGAATCCTTCGACGACGAGTTTCGCGAGATCGGCGCGCGCATCTCGAATAGCGCCGGGGACATGCTCATCGGCTTGCCCACACGCATCGCCCGACTGGCCTTCGACGCCCTGAGCGTCTTCTTCATCTCGATCCTGCTTGTCACCAATCGCGAACGCATCCGCGATCTCATGCTCTCGATGGTCCACCCGGCGCACCGCGACCGCTGGGAGAATGTGCTGACGGCGATCTGGACGCGGCTCGGCCACTTTCTGCTGGCCAAATTCATCGTCATGGTGATTGTCGGCACGCTCGCGTTTGTCGGACTCTTCTTCCTCGGCGTGCGTTTCCCCTTCCTGCTGGCGATCATCGTCGCCGCCGGCCAGATCATCCCGCGCATCGGCCCGTGGTTCGCGCGCATCCCGCTGATTGGGGTGGCGGCGCTCGAAGGGGTCGAGATGGTCGTTTATGTCATGCTCTTGTCTGTCTTTATCGAGAACCTCAAGGGCTATCTGATATCGCCGATCGTCGAGGGTGACCGGCTCAACATCCACCCGCTGCTCGTCTTTGTCTCCGTGCTCATCGGCGGGTCGCTGCTGGGGGTCGCCGGAGCCTTCATCGCAGTGCCGGCCGCCGCGGCGATCCAGGTCGTCTTCGAGGAGGTCGTCGTGCCCTGGCGCAATGGCCACTTCATCGACGCCGAGGATAGCGCCAGCGAGGCCGTGACGGATGGCGCGCCCGCTACCCAACAGCCAGAGGCAGGTTGACTCGGCCGTGACGAGCCGCGCCCCAAGCGTTGCGAATGTCGCGTGTACATCTCACCTGCACCACGCCGGGCCACCGCCTGCGAAACGATCCGGTATGGCTGCGTGAACAGCAAGTGGCATCCCGATGCACGCGGGATATTGCCAAGCGCCCGCCACCTGTCGGCGCGGCAGACGGTGATCGACTACGCTGTGGCGACGGAGACGGCCTAACGCGGAGCGGGGCGCCCGTCATGGACGTTGCTCGGCGGCGTGCGGCGGAGAACCCGGACGCGTTCCTCCTCTCCGACGCCGACGATGATGCATGCCCTACTCGCCCGCGACTCACTAGCGCTCTGTTACTTATGGAGTGAAGGGATCTTCCTGCCTTTCCGGGCGGCCTAACCGCAACGACATTGTCATTTCGAGTGGAGCGAGAAATCTCAGTGCAGCGTGTCACTGGTGTTCGACTGAGATTTCTCGAGAGCCTGCCCTGAGCCGGGTGCCTATTGGGCGTGAAGGGCTCGAAATGACAAGCGTGGTACGTGTTGAGTCCTCCAGAGAGCCTCACATGACCGAAGAAGCGCGCAACCTCAACGCAGCTTGGGCTAACTCCCACGGGTGCGCGGGTCGAGATAGTCGCGCAAGCCATCGCCGAGCAAATTGAATCCGACGACCGTCAACATCAACGCGATGCCCGGGAAGGTGAAGTACCACCAGGCGACCCGGAAGTAGGTGCGCGAGTTCGTAATCATCGTGCCCCACTCCGGCGTCGGCGGCTGCGCGCCGAGCCCGATGAAGGAGAGGCTCGACGTCGCCAGCACCGCGAAGCCGATATCAATCGTGCCCTGGATGATGATCGGTGCTATCGAGTTCGGCAGGATATGGCGCAGGACAAGCCGCGGTGTCGTCACGCCGAGCGCTTTGCCCGCTTCAACGTAGTCCTGCTCCTTGATCTGGAGAATCTGGCCACGCACCAGACGCGCATACCAGGGCCAGTAGACGACGGTCAGCGCGATGACGGTGTTGCGGAGATTCGGCCCCAGCGCGGCGGCGATAGCCATCGCCAGGATGATCGCCGGAAAGGCCAGGAAGATGTCAGTCAAGCGCATCAACAGCTCGTCAACGAGGCTGCCAGCGTACCCGGCGACAACGCCGACGAGCGTACCAACGGGAATGGCGATGACGAGGATCAGGAAGGCGATGCCGAGCGAGTAGCGCGCGCCGGACATGACCCGGCTCATGATATCGCGCCCAATCTCATCGGTCCCGAAGGGATGATCGAGCGAAGGCGCGAGGAGACGGTCCGACGCGCTCGCCTGCAACGGGTCATAGGGCGCGAGGACGTTGCCGCCGATACAGAGGATCAGGAAGACGACGATGATCACAAGCGAGACGACATTCAACGGGCTCTCGCTGGTGAAGCGGCGGAAGAAATAGCGCACGCCCGACCGGCTGGCGCGAGCGCGTCCCTGGCCGGCATCGGCCAGGGATTCCGTGGTGGCTACCGAACCTGTTGTGCTGCTCATGACACACGAATCCTCGGGTCCAGGAACATATAGGACACATCGACGAGCAGATTGACCAGGACATACCCCGCCCCGATGATCAGCGTCACCGAAATCAGCGAGTTCGGATCCTGGTTCTGGATCGCCTGGTAGGCGTAGCGCCCGATGCCCGGCCAGGAGAAGATGATCTCGACCAGCAGCGTGCCGGCGAGCAACAGCCCGAGTTGGAGCCCGATAACCGTCAGCGCCGGAAGCGCGGCATTGCGAATCGCGTGGCGGGTGACGACGGTGTTCTGGCGGAGGCCCTTCGAGCGCGCTGTGCGAATGTAATCCTGGCCCATGACCTCGAGCATCCCGGAGCGCATCATGCGGGTGATCGGCGCGAGCGAGATGAAGCCAAGGGTCAGTACCGGTAGCGCCAGGTGTTCGAGCGTGGTGAAGAAGGTCCCGAAGTTGCCGGTCAGAAGCGAGTCAATCGTGTAGAACGACGTGATTGTGCGAGGCGGATCGGTTCCAATGGGTAACCTCTGCCCATCCGGGAACCAACCTAAACGCGCAAAGAAGATGAACTGGATGACAATCGCGAGCCAGAACGACGGCACGGAGAGACCCAGCACGGAGACGACCCGGCCAAAGGCGTCGATAACCGAGTCCTTCTTGATCGCCGACAGCACCCCGAGCGGCACGCCGAAGACAAGCGCGAAGCCAAGCGAAAGGAAGGCCAGTTCGAGTGTCGCCGGGAGATAGCGCCGCAGGTCGTCCGAGACCGGCCGGCGCGAGACGAGCGACGTCCCGAAATCGAACTTGACGATGCCGGTCATGTAATTGACATACTGATTGAGGACGGGTTCGTCGAGGCCGAAGTCCTCGCGCACCTTCTGGACGGCTTCCGGGCTGGCGCGGGGGCCGGCGATGTTACGCGCCGGATCACTCGGCACGAGACGCATCAATGTGAATGTAATTGCTGACAGGGCAATCAGAACGAAGATGAGAAAGAACATCCTGCGGATGATCAAGCCTAAGACCATACGAGTTCCCCACTCCATACGCGTCGCGAATATCTCGCAGGACGCGAATCCCCCAGCTATTCAACTCCGGATCGTTGGCTGGATTATAGATGAACGCGCGCCCGGCGCGTTGGCATGGCCCGTTCCGGACCGGCGCGTGTCAATCTTGCGGGCGGTCTTGACAAGGCCGCGTCAACAGGCTTCCCTGCATCCATGAGATGGCAGCTTGGTCTTGGCCGGGAAAACGGACTCGCGTTCTGGGGGCTGCTCTTCATCGAGGGCTCCTTCGGCGCGTTCTTCCCGATCTGGCCGCTCTACATGGAGGAGCTCGGCGCGCCGATCGCCATCGTCGGGCTGCTGCTTGCCCTGGGCGGTGTCTTCCGTCTCTTCGTGCTCCTGCCGACGGCGCGAATCGCCGACTGGATGGGCAGCCGCAAGCTGCTGCTCGTGTCGCGCATCGTCTCCGCCATCGGCATCGGCAGCGCCGCCTTCGCCCCGAGCTGGCCCTGGCTCGTGCCGGTCATGATGGGCACAGCCGTCGGGTCGATGGCCTTCCCACTGCTGCTCGCCCACGTCAGCGCCAACGCCTCGGAGGGCGACCGGGTACGCGCCTTTTCAATCATCGTGACCATCGGGCCGTCGATTGCCCTGCTGATCGCGCCGCTGCTCTCCAGCGCCCTGATCGCAGTATTCGATCTGCGCGCGCCATTTCTACTCTCGGCCCTCTTCACCCTGATCTCGGTGGGCTTCCTTTCCCGCATGTCGGAGAGCGAGGACGAGGCACCGGAGGAGGATGCGCCGGGCGCGAGCACCACACGTGGTTATCGGGCCGTAATCCGCAACGTCCCGGTCCGCAATCTGCTGCTGCTCAAGCTCTACACGATCTTCGCGCTCGGGTTGGGCACGCAGCTCGTGCCCAACTACCTGCGCGACGTGGGCGGCTACGCCGACGCCCGCATCTCGCTCTTCTCGGCCTTCTCCGCCATCGGCACGATCGGATTCGGCGCGCTGGTCGTCCGCAACCGGCGTTTCAGCGACGCGCCCCTGCTCGGCGCGGCCCTGGCCGTTCTGCTCGTCAGCGCCGGCTACATCCTCTTCCTGACGCCGGAGGTCATCGCGCTCGTCATCATCGCCTTTCTCTTTCGCGGCGGGATGTTTGCGTCGATCTCGCTCTTCTCGGCGGTGCTCGGCGAGCTTGCGCCCGCCCGCGATCGCGAGCACATCTTCACCGTCAGCGAGCTGGTAATCGTCGCCGGATTCTCGACCGCACCGCTGGTGGCCGGTCTGCTTTACGGATTTGAGCCATCATTGCCGCTCATCGTTTCGGCGATTGCCGGTATCCCGGCGATTGCCGCGCTGTTGCGGCTCAGCCACATCCGCCGCCACGACGACAGCGACCCGCCCGGCGTTGTCGAGCCGGTCATTGCTCCCGATCTGGCAGTCCTCGCCGTAGAATCCGAGCTCGCGCCCGTAGATGATCAAGCGACATGATTGGAGCTACCCGGATCCCTGGACCATGCTATCGAGCGCGGTATGGTCACGCTCCATCGCGCCAGCTATGTCGCGACTATCACCGCATCTTCATCAGCTAGGGTCATGCCGGTCAGCATTGGCGGCGGGTATGATGCCCGCTAGCCTTGAGCCGTAGCCGGACAACCTGGTTGCGGCAATAGCGAGTGACTGACTTACCGCCGGGCGCTGGCAAACCACCTGGCCCGGTGTAGACGATGGTGCTGAAAGGTAGCCAATGGCTGATGACATGACGAAGCAGGGTCGGATCGACTGGACCTGGGTACGCGCCCTGGCCGGCCCGGCGTGCGGGTTTCTCTTCTTTGCCGTGACGTTCTACGCCATCGGGGCGGGCAGCGCGTTCTCCGGCAATATCGAGACGGGCCCGAACGAGTCCGGACGGCTCACCGCGACTGTGCTCTCGCGCAACGCAGAGGATCTCGAAAACTCTACCCGCTGGGGCATGATCGGCCTGATCTTCTTCTTCCCATTTCTCGGCTACCTCCACAGCTGGCTGCGGCGCGACGACGGTGAGGACGGCTGGATGGCGCCGACGGCCTTCGCCGCCGGGATCACGACGGCCGCGCTCCTGGCCGTCAACCTCAAGCTCGATCTCGCCGTCTCGACCGTCTCGGACTATGGCGAGGATTTCGCAGCCGCGCGGGCGCTTGGCGTCCTTGCCTGGAGCGCCCACACGGCAACCGGCCCGTCAATATCGGTGCTGCTCGTTGCAACGGCCCTGGCCACGCTCGGCAGCAGCCGGGAAGTCAGCCTCCCGCGCTGGTCGGCCTGGCTAAGCCTCCCGCTTGCTATCGCTGTCTTCACCGTTTCTCCGTGGTTGCGGCTGCTGCTGCTCATGATCTGGGTGCTTGTGCTCAGCGCGGCCTTCGCCTGGCGGGTCTTCGACACGCCGACGGTGGCCTCGGTTGAGGATCAATCCCGCCCGCTCATCTATGGCCGCCGGATGTAGCCAACAATGCTCCAGGCGTTGCCCATGACATCCGGAGACGACGAAGCTCCTTGATCTCGTAGGGGTGTCGCCTCTCTCGTTGATCGACAGGACCCTAATCGGCCCGAACGACGACACCCCCGGCTGTTGCCAGCCGGGGGTGCGCGCTTGCCGTCTGCAGACGGCGTGCTAGTTCAAGCTAAAGGAGACGACCTGCCCCATCCCCGGCATGACGCCGAAGTTTGAGACGTAGAAGGTGTCGTCCGGACCGATCGCCAGGCCGGTCGCGAAGGTCAGACCTGCGCTTGCAACCTCGATCTGCCCGCCATCCTCGGTCATCTGCACGACAGCGGAAGTAACGTCGCCGCTGAGCAGGCTGTTCTTGGCCAGCTCCAGGACGAACAGGTTGCCCTCGCTATCAAACGCCAGATCAACGATGTTCGTGAAGCCCTCGGCGTAGACCGATGCTTCACCATCGGCCGTCACGCGCCAGACGCGCGCCATGCCCGGCACGAAGGGGAAGCCGGTCAGCTCACCGACATAGAACGCGCCGTCAGGGCCTTGCACGACGCCAGTCGGCACCGACTGCATCGGGATCTCAGCGCCATCCGGTAGTCCGGCTTCCGGCGGGGCGGCGATCAGACGCGGCGCGAAGACCGCCAGCGTCGTGATGTTGCCCTCTTCGTCAACGTGCAACAAAGCATTCATGCCAGCGTCGGAGACAACCCAGCCACCTTCGCCGTCGGAGACGAGCGAATACGGGTTGCTGTCAAGCGCGCCGTCATCCGGGTTGAATGCGGTCTCATAGGCTGCGACGTCAATCGCGAGCAGCGGGCTTGAGCCCGCGCTGGCCGAGACGATCCAGCCGAGATCGCCGCCCTCAACCGGATACTCGCCGCGGTCCGCTGGATCAGCGCCGAGCCCGACAGTTGCATAGATCAGCCCGTCGGGACCAACGACGACATCCTGCGCGCCGATGAAGTCGCCGCGGATATCGCGCAGTGACGAGATGCCGGTGATCGCCGAGAGCTGGCCGTCGTCATTGATGAGCTCGACCGTGCTCGTGTTCCCGAAGCAGATCTCGACCGCGTCATCGCCCTCGGTGCCAGGCGCATCCTGGCAGGTCTCGCCGCCGATGCCACTCTGGGCGACGTAGAGGTCGCCGTTGTCATCGACATAGAGACCGCGCGGGTTCTCGAGACCTTCAGCGACGACGGTCATCTCCGGCCCCATCGGGAAAGGTTCGGCAACGCCCGGGATGGCGACGATCTGACCCATCCCCGGCATGACGCCGAAGTTGGAGACGTAGATCGTGCCATCGTGGCGGATTGCCATGCCCGTCGCGAAGACGAGGCCGCCACTCGCGACATCAGTCTGCGTGCCGTCCGGCGCGACCATCACGATCTGGGCAGCGACGCTGGCGGGGTCCATCGGATTCGCGCTGAGCAGTCCGCCGGCGACCATCTCCAGCACGAACAGGTTGCCCGCGCCATCGAACGCGACATCAATCACGTTGGTGAAGCCAGCAGCGTAGACGGTCGCGTCGCCCTCAGGCGTCACCTGCCAGACGCGCGCGCCACCGACCTGGAATGGGAAGCCGGTCAGCTCGCCGACATAGAAGTTGCCGTCCGGTCCATGGACCAGGCCGGTCGGGACCGACTGCATCGGAATCTCCGCACCGGCGGGCGCGCCGGGCGGCAGCGCGAACTGCGGCGGGAAGACCGCCAGTGCGCTGACGTTCAGCTCGCTATCGACATGCAGCAGATCGTTGCCTCCGGCGTCAGAGACGACCCAGCCGCCCAGGCCATCCATTGCCAGAGAGTAGGGGTTGCTATCGACGCCGCCCATGGCGGGATCTTCACCGCCGGGGTTCTCCAAACCCTCGATGGCCGCGATGTCGACAACCGTCTCCCAGCCGCCGGCGCCGTCGGACATGAAGACCCAGCCGAGATCGCTGCCGAACTCGCCGTAGGTCTGGACACGGTTGGCCGGGTCGCCGCCGTATCCGATAACGCCGTAGATCGTGCCATCTGCGCCGACCGCGACATCCTGGACCGTGCCGCCCTCGCCGCCGGCATTGACCTCGGGCAGGCCGCTGACAACGGTCGTCGTCGTGCCGCTCTCCGGGTCGATCGCGATGACGCTGCTGGTGTAGCCGTAGCAGACCTCGACCGGATCACCGCCGCCGGGCGGCGGAGCCATGAAGCAGTCTTCCGTCGGCATGCCACTGTCAATCGCGTAGATCATGCCGTCGGGGCCGAAAGCGATTCCGCGCGGGTTGGTCAATCCCTCAACGATGGCTTCGCCAGCGGGCGGAGGTCCATCATCGCCGCGCAGCTCCAGCAGCTCGCTGCCAAGCAGGCCAAGCAGCACCTGCGAGTCCTCGGGGTTGTCAGGGTGGTACTCGAAGCGGGCGCGCTCGAACCACTGCGTCAGGACGGTGTCGCCAGAGAGGTTGGTCTCAACGGCAGGCTCGCTCAGCGGATAGCCGAAGAGCGCCAGCGACTCGGCAAACGATATGCCGTCGTCGCCGAGATCAAGCCCGTGGCTCGACCAGTAGTCCCAGAACTCTTCGCCGATAGCGTGGCCGGTTTCAGCGAAGTAGTGATCGTCGGCAGGGTCGCCGGCCGGGAAGGTGAACCAGTCGCGGTCCATCTCGAGCAGCACCTCGTTGCCGAGGCGGCCCAGCAGCACTTCGTAGGCGCTGCCTGCCAGCGCCGGATGGTGCTCCATGCGCTCGCGCTCGAAGTACTGCGTCCAGTACGTGTCCTGGCGGTCGACGTTGAACTCGTCGGCCGCTTCGGTGATCGGGTAGCCGAACACAGGGAGCCCACCATTGGCCTCCCAGTAGGTCGCAAAGGGCTCACACAGGTTGTGACCCGTTTCCCCGTAGTAGTCGCAATCCGGATCGGGCTCGGCTGGTTGCGCCAGCACGGCCGCGCCGGAAAGCAGCAGCAGCATTGAAGCTGCCATGAGACTAATGAGTCGCCTCACGTCTTCCACTCACTTCCCGTCAAAAGATAAATACCAATACTCCCGCCGCTCAAAACCACAGTAGGACCGTATGCCGCCAGGCAATTGCCTGCATCATCCCCTTTCTGCCCGCAGCGTCGTCTTGACCGCGGAAATCCGTGTCCACGATCGTAGCGCAGAATATAAGCGACATTGGGCTCGTTGGATACTCTTCGATGAACCTGCAACGCCTATATCCACAAGCGTCTCTGCATATGCCCTGATATACGCCCTCACAGCCGCGCGTGCGGCGTTCGTCGCCGGCCATGAAGCGACAGCTCTTGACAGACACAAGAACAGGGCGCCCAGGTCTGGACGCCCTGTTCGTCGACGGACTCTGCCAGCCTAATCGCCGATAGCGGGGAGCGCCTCCGGAGTCTCGGGTGCGCCCTCGACATTGAGCTTCGGCAGCCACTCCAACCAGTTTGGGAAGTACCAGTTGCGATTGCCCAGCAGCGCCATCGTCGACGGCACCAGGACCGAGCGTACGATCGTGGCGTCGATGACAACGGCCGCCGCCAGCCCGAAGCCCATCTGCTGGAAGCTCGTGAGGTCGCCGAGCGCGAAGCCACCGAAGACGCCCACCATGATCAGCGCCGCGCCGGTGATCAGGCTCCCGGTCGAGCGCAGGCCGTCCGCGACCGCCCGCGTATTGTCGCCCGTTTCATCGAAGCGCTCCTTGATCCGGCTCAAGAGGAAGATGTGGTAGTCCATCGAGAGTCCGAAGAGCACGGCGAAGAGGAAGAGCGGGATCCAGTTGTCGATACGGTCCACCTGCGTGAAGCCGAAGAGCTCCGCGCCAACCCCATGCTGCAGCACCAGGGTGACAAGCCCGTAGGCGGCGAAGACCGATAGCAGGTTCATGACGATCGCCTTGATTGGCACGACAATCGACCGGAACGCCAGCAGGAGCAGGATGAAGCTGATCGAGAGCACCAGCAGGAGCACCAGGGGCATGTAGTCGGCCATCAGCCCGGTGTAGTCAATCGTCTCGGCGGTGCTGCCGCCGACGAACGCCGTGTCCTCGGCGAAGCTGGCCGGAATATAGTCGTTGCGTAGCCGCTTGACGGCGGCGGTCGCGTCGTTGGATTGGGCGTCCGCCAGGATCGGCACGTCGATCACCAGCAGATCATTGCCGGGCGCGGCCTGGACCGTCGGCTCGCCAAAGGTCGCGTCGGCGCGAAGGTCCGCGAACAGTGCCTCGACTGAGTCCTGGACTACGGCAGCCTCGGCGTCCGGCGCGTTGATGACGACCTGTGCCGGTTCGAGGTCTTCGCCAGCAAACTCATTCTTGATCGCCAGATAGGCCTGGACACTCGAGTTCTCGGCCGGGAGTGATGTCACACCGGTGGAACCGAGCGACATCGTCAGGGCTATCGCGCCGAGCGCCAACAGGAAGCCGGCAGAGAGCGCGGCGCTGATGATCGGCCGGCGCATGACGAGTCGTGCCGTCGCCGCCCACATGCCGCCATCGGCGGACTTCGCGCGGCGGCCATAGCCGATGAGGGGCGGGCGGACGCTGTTGACCCGGTCGCCAAGCAGGCTGAGCACAGCCGGGAGGAGCGTCATCGTCATTGCCAGCGACGCCAGGACAACGAGGATCGCGCCCATGCCGAGGCTGAAGAAGATCGTGTCCGGCACGATCAACAACCCGGCCAGAGCAGTCACAACGGTCAGGCCCGAGAAGAGGATCGCCTTGCTCGACGTGTCGCCGGTGCGGACGATCGCCGCCAGCTTGTCGCGGCCGTCCTCGCGCTCTTCGCGATAGCGCGCCACGATGAAGAGCACGTAGTCGATGCCGACCGCGAGGCCGATCATGAAGATCATGTTGACGACGAAGAAAGAGAGGTCGGTGATCTGGCCGACGAGCGCCGTCAGGCCCAACGTCGTCAGGATCGAGACGAGCGCCAGCACCAGCGGCAGCCCTGCCGCGACAAGCGCGCCGAAGACGACAATCAAGACCACCACAGCGACGCTGATGCCGATCAGCTCGCCGCGCAGCAGCGTCTCCTCGGCAGCCTCATTGAAGGCGTGGTTGATACTGGCGGCGCCGGCAGTCTTGACATCGAAACCGGGCGTCGCCGTCGCCTCCTCATCGATCAATTCGAGGAAGTGGACGGAGTTGTCAACCGCTTCGTCGGGGTCGCCGGCCAGCGTGACCAGCAGCATCGTGCCGGTATTGTCCTGCGCCACCATGCCCGGCGCGCCGGTCTGGTAGTAGGTCAGGACACCGGCAACATCGTCCAGCGCCTCGATCTCGCTGGCGAGATCACTTGTGTATTGCTCGAACGCTGGATCATCGACCGTGTACCGGTCTGAAGAAATGACGACGTATTCTTCGGCCGGCGCGTCGACGCCGAGGTTGATACGTTCGTCGATGAGCTCTGCGGCGGTTAGCGACTCAAGCTCGGCGCTCGTCTCCGAATCTTGAACCAGCGCGTCGCCAAGCAGTCCGACTGCGACGCCAATCGCCAACACCAAAACGGCCACCCACGCGAAAACGGTAATCCACGGGTGGCGCGCGCTGCGCAGGGCAAGCGCACCTGTGAGGCCTTGCGGCTCCATCACTGAACCTCCTGGGTTCCACATTGAACATCCCCGAGCCCCATTGCTCGTGTGCCTATTAGTATGCACGTCAACCCGGGGCATACGCATGCATCATTGGTTGATATCTGGCGGTCCAGAAGTTGACATGCCCGGTACACCCTGCTGCCGTCCTGCGAAACGTGAGCGCGGCAAGCGCTGCCAGGAAGCTGCTGACGTTGTGTACGTACACCGCACATGCTATTCTATGAGTGTCAATTTTGGCGCGTACGTATGCGCCGCTGTATCCGCCTTCCCAAGGGATTCGTCGATGTCGCACCGCGTACCGGGTTACCGAATCTTCGTGAGAATCTGCTGTATCGCGCTCGTCGTCGCGACTAGCGCGCCGCTCCTTGCGGCGGCTGCGCCGGAGGCGCGTGAACTCGCCGCGAACCCGCCCGCCGACGGCATGCTGCTCTTTCTGACGCCTGCGGCAGGCGGCCAACCGCCGAACACACTCCACCGCGTCTATCCGAACGACACCGGACTCGCGCCGGTCGACCTCGGCGTCGCTCTCGATGTGCGGCGGGCCTTGATCTCGCCGGACGGCTCGCGCTTCGCGCTCTACGCCGTGACCTCGGGCAACGTCGGCCGCATCTACCTCGCGAACGCCGATGGGAGCGGCCTTACCGCGCTGGCGCTCGATGCGACGCATCTCGGGCTCGAAGATTGGCACCCGTCCGGCAACGAGCTGCTCGTCTGGCGCTTCGAGAACGACCAGTACGACCTGGCCCGGCTGTCGCTCGACGGCATCCTGACAGCGCTCACCGACACGCCTGGAGCCGACGAGCGCGGAGGGCGCTGGACTCCGTCGGGGACGGCGTTTTCCTTCACCTCCAGCGGGGTTGGTGGCGTCAATGATGTGTTCGTCCAACAGCTCAACGGCGTGCCCACCAACATCACGAACTCGCCGGAGGACGAGGGACCGGCAGAGTGGGCGCCGGGCGGCACGCGCATCGTCTACGCCCAGGGCGAGTCGCTCATCGCCGCCGACCCAAGCGGCGCGAATACCTTCCCGCTGGACGCAGGCGCAGAGATCCTCTCTTATGGCTGGTCGCCAACCGGTCAGATCTACGCCAGCGACGTCGACGGCGATGTGGCGTCGACGCCGGATGATGGCACCGGGCTTCAGAACCGGCTATCGCTTGAAGAGAATAGCTGGGTCGCCGACTGGGGCCGTGCTCACACCTTGCCACTGGCGCTGATTCCGGAGAACATCAATATCTCGGTCATCCAGGGCGCGCCGGACCCCGCGCCTGTGTCAGTGCTTATCCAGTCGGAAGATTTCGTTACCCCGTGGTCGGCGACGACCGGGGCGAGCTGGCTGGATGTCAACCCGGACGAGGGCACGACGCCGGAGACAATCGAGCTCTCGTTCGAGACGTCGTCACTGGACGCCGGGCTCTACGCCGCGCCGGTGACCTTCCTGCCGGGTCCGCGGACGCTCAACGTCACCGTTGCCGTGAACCCGCCCGGTACTCAGACCGAGTTACAGGTCGCGCCGGACGCCCTCTCCTTCTTTGGCACTGTCGGCGAGGATAACCCTGGCGCAGCCTCGATCTCGGTGTCATCCACGGGGCTGCCGCTCAACTGGGTTGCAAGCGAGAACGCGCCCTGGCTCACGCTCGCCCCAAGCTCCGGCATCACGCCCGCCAGCATCGTCGCATCGGTCGACACGGCCGGCATGTCGGAGGGCCGCTATGACACGGTTGTGACGGTCGAGCCGGGCAATCACCAGGTCAACGTAAGCCTCGAGCTGTTCGCGCCCGACGTCGCGTCGGAGCTCGTCGTCACCCCGCAGACGCTCAGCTTCGCGGCTACCGAGGGCGGTGACGCGCCGCCAGGCCAGCAACTCTCGATTAACCACACCGGCGATGACGAGATCGCCTGGTCCGCGGTGACGAGCGCAAGCTGGCTTGGCCTCTCCAGTTATTCCGGGGTTACACCAGCGATAGTCGACGTGGTCGTTGATCCCGCCGGGCTACCAGCCGGCGTTTACACCGGCACAGTCTGGATCGGCCAGGCGACGGTCGCGGTCACTCTCCAGGTCGGGGACAACCCCAACCCGCCGCCACCGCCGCCAGCCGGCGATGTGAGTATCTCGGTCTCGGAGCTGGCATTGGCGTCAATCGAAAATGGCGCGCTGCCCGGTGTCAAAGAGATCACGATTACCAGCGCAACCGGCGCTCCGGTCGGCTGGACCGCGGCCGCCTCAGAGCCGTGGGTGCTGCTCAGCGCCAGCAGCGGGACGACTCCGGAGACGCTCAAGGTGCGCGCGAATGTCGAGGGCCTGGCGCCGGGGACCTATTCCGCTACCGTCGCGATTGGATCGCACACTATCCCGGTAACCTTGCACGTCATTGACGGGGTCCAACCCGACCCGGCCTTCCAGGCGACCTGGGCGCGACAGGATCTGCCGGTCGACGAGGGCGCGATCAACCGCACCTGGCTCTGGGGACCGACGGACAACGGGACGACGACCGAGCCCTACGCCGAAGCGCCGGACGGCAACCGCCATGTATCTTATTATGACAAGTCACGCATGGAGATCACCCACCCGGACGATGATCGCAACGCCGTCTGGTATGTCACCAACGGCCTGCTGGCCTGGGAGCTCATCACCGGCCAGCTCCAGCTCGGCGACACGCTCTTCGTCCCGGGCGACCCGTCCGCGATCCCCATCGCCGGCGACGCCGACGACAGCACCGGACCGCGCTACGTATCGTTCCAGCCGCTGCTAACAGCCCCGCCGCTCGCGAACGGCAGCATCGTGACGCAGACAATCGATGCCACTGGAGCGGTCGGAGCTGACGCGCGACTGGCCGGGTACGGCGTGACGGCCGGCAATCTCGATCCCGAGACCGGCCATACCGTCGCATCGGTCTTCTGGGACTATCTCCACGAGGATGGTCTGGTCTGGGACGACGGCGGCTATGTCCAGGGGCCGCTCTTCGACCCGTGGTTCTTCGCAACCGGCTTGCCGATCACCGAGCCCTACTGGGCGCGGGTGAAGGTGGCCGAGGTCGTTCAGGATGTGCTGATCCAGTGCTTCGAGCGGCGTTGCCTGACCTACACGCCCAACAACCCGGCCGGCTGGGAGGTCGAGCAGGCCAACGTCGGCATGCACTACTTCCGCTGGCGCTACGAACGTCCCGCCTGACGCGGCGTTAACCGACAAACGAGAACTGGCCCGCGAGCCAATCGCGGGCCAGTTCTCTGTTGCGCTGTGTTTGAGCCGGGTTAGGCGGCGCGCTCGTATTCGCGCTCGCCGTTGGCGGCCTTCCGCATGGCGGAGACACTCGCATCGTCGATCTGGAACTGCTCGACCTGCTCACGCAGCGACTCGGCCATGGTGGCGATGTGCTGGGAGTTGGCGACAAGCTCCTGAACCTGGGCGCTGGTCTCTTCCGACGCAGCCGAGACATCCTCGGACATCGACATCGCCGTTTCCGACGTTGCGTCGATCTGCTGCATCGAGGCGACAACCTGCTCGACGGCCATGCCGACTTCGTTGGTGCGCTGCTCGATACCCGACAGCTCCCGGTTGGCGGCGTTGAGCGCCTGGCCAATTGGGATCACGCCATCGTCCGAAGCGAAGTCGTCCTGCTGATGGGAAGTGATGTCCATCGTCTGGACGGCCTGCTCGATGCCGGCGCGCACCTGATCGAGGAGCGTGCCGATCTCCTTGGTCGCGGCAGCCGACTGCTCGGCCAGCTTGCGGACCTCTTCGGCGACGACCGCGAAGCCCTTGCCATGCTCGCCGGCCCGCGCCGCTTCGATCGCGGCATTGAGGGCCAGCAGATTGGTCTGTGACGCGATGTCGTCAATCGTGTTGACAATCGAGCCGACCTGGGACGAGCGCTCGCCAAGCTGGTTGACAACGTCGGCGGAGTGCTCGACAGCGCGCTGGACGCCCTGCATCGAGACACCCAGGCTCTCGGTCGAATCCTGGACGACGAGCATCGACTCGCCGATGCCCTGGACGCTGGTGCTCGCCAGGCGAATGTCCTCGGACTGGCTCTGGGCGCCATGAGCGATGTTCGTGATCGAGTACGCCACCTGGTTCGACGCTTCGCCGGTCTGGTCGGCAACGCCGGCCAGATCGTTGGCCGCGGTCGCGAACTGGACCGAGGACTCGCGGACGCCACGGATCAAAGCGCCGAGCTGGCCGCGCATGGCCTCGTAGGCTTCGCCGGTCTGGCGGGCGCGGAGGAGCATGTCGTTGACGCCGTTGGCCATCTCGCCGATCTCATCGGAGGTGTTGACGTTGACGTCCGGCGTATCGACGACGGCGCGGGCACGCAGGTTGCCCTCGGCAACCGACTGCATCGCCTGCTGCAAGTTCACCAGGCCGTTGCGGCTCAGGTGCTCCATCGTGTTGCGAACGCGCTCGACGCCATTGACGATCGACCGCGACAGATAGAGCGCGATGCCGGCACTCGCGAACAGCGCGAGCCCGATCAGGACCATAACGATCGTGCGCTCCTGGACATACTCAGCGTGAATGTGCTCGTTCGTCTCAGCAGCCAGTTCGACGTGATGATCGACGACCGCGTCGTGCGCTTCGATCGCGCCGTCGATGCCGGCCTCTTCGTGAAGCTCACGCGCTTCGTCAAGCTCTCCCGCGAAGACCGCCTCTTCAATTCCGGGGATGCTCGCCGCATATGGCGCGTAGGAAGCTTCGAACTCGCCGAAGAGGTCAAGCGCGACCTGGTCGCCAAGTTCTTCCTGATGCGTGCGGTAGGTAACCAGTAGCGCGCTAAACTCAGCGCGCTGCTCGGCAGCAACCTCAAGGTACTCGCCGGCTTCGGCGGAGCTCTCTGCAAAGAGCGCGCGCTCGAGGTTCGTGTTGGCTGACTCAAGCAGCACTGCTGCCTCGGCCATCTCGATGGCCGGCACCGTCTGATCCTCGTAGAGCCCCTGGGCTTCACCGGTCACATTGCCGAGCGCGTAGATACTGAACCCGCCAGCGACAATGAACAGCGCCAGCACGAGACCGAATCCACCGAGGATCTTGGTCCGTATGCCGTACTTCATCGACTAGCTCCTCTCAACTTCAACTAGACACCAAAACGCCTCGCGAAGCGCGTCAAGTCCATCTTGGTTGCGCTTGCTACACAACGTAGTCATCCCTTCCAACGCGTGGTCGACAGACCGGCGACTACCATGAGTTCGCGCGAGGAGTCTGGTCGATGCGCTTACGTTCTCAGAGAAGAGCGCTACACGTTCCATCGCGTGCTCCACTCTCTTCCTTAGGATCATCGACTTCCCGGCGCGGCAACTTAACGACGAATATGCGCCGGTCTACCTCAGTCGGTACTTCTGTACGCATTGCGAGTACGGAATCATTTGCCGTTGCGACTGAAACGCGTCACGCGCTCACGACACGCGCATGTATCGTTGCAAGGAGCGCGCAATTCGAGATCGACGCGCCACTGCCGGCGACGAAACGCCGGCAGAGTGGAGTCGCCGCAGCGCCGCGATGAAACGACGGCATCAGGGGCTCCCCGAAGAAACCGGGAAGCCCCTGGACTGTGTGCCGCTACGTCGCTAGGCAGCTTGCGATGCGCTTGTCTCCGGGAGAGCGTGCAGCTGTGGCGCATGAGCGGTGCGGAAACGGACCATGCTCTTGTTCAGCCGCTCGGCGAGGCTCAGCATATGTTGCGTATTGGCGACCATCTCCTGCACCTGGGCGCTCGTCTGCTGCGACGCGGCGGAGACATCGGAGGCCGCGTCCCGTGCCAGGGCGGCGTCGGTGCTGATCGTCTCCATGGCTGAGACAACGCGCTCGACGGCGTCGTTGACCTCCGACGTGCGGTCATTGATCTCGTCGATCTGCAGCGCGGCATCGTGTAGCGCCTGGCCGATTGGCATGACCTCAGAGGCTTGTTCCTCCTGCATCGTCGTCAGATCCATCGTCCGGACCGCCTGGTGGATACCCTGCTGGACCTGCTCTAGGAGGGCACTGATTTCCTGGGTCGCTCCGGTAGATTGCTCGGCCAACTTGCGAACCTCGTCGGCAACGACCGCGAAACCCTTGCCGTGCTCGCCGGCCCGTGCCGCTTCGATGGTCGCATTGAGCGCGAGCAGATTGGTCTGCGACGCAATGTCGTCAATCGTCTCGACAATGGTTCCCACCCTGGCCGAGTAGTCGCTCAGCTCGTTCACAACCTGCGCCGAGTGCTCGACGGCCTGCTGGACGTTTTCCATTGCCGTACTCAACGACGTGGCCGACAAGCCGACGAACGCCATTGCCCCGCCAATGTCCTGAACGCTGCCGTTCGTCGTCAGCACTTCCTCTGCCTGGCGGTCCGCGCCTTCCGCGACCATCGAAATCGAGATGGCCACCTGGTTCGCCGCGTCGCCGGTGTCGGCGGCCGAAGCTGCCAGATCATTCGACGCGCCTTCGACGGCGGTGACCGATGAGCGCACATCCACGACAAGCTCACCGAGCTCGGTCACCGTGATGTTGAAGGTTTCCTCCAGGCGCCGTATCTGGTCGAGCATCCGATTGAAATTCTGCGCTAGCTGGCCGAGATCGTCCTCCCAGGAGACATCAACGCGCTGCTCCGAGACCTCGACGGCCTGGGTCAGATCGCCTTTGGCCAGCGATTCCATCGCGGCGGCAATCTGGACCAGGTCGTGATTGGCAATGCGATCGGCTGCGTGGTTGACGCGCTCCACCCGTCGAGCAATATTGCCCGCAACAACGAGTGAGACGCCGCCGCCAAGTAATAGCGCGATCGCAAGCCCGGCCAGGAGGATCTCCTGGATCTCGGTCGCCGAGTGCTTCACGTCTGCTGAGGTGACGGCAAACTGCGGTTCGTAGACGGATGTCTGCAAATCTTCGAATCCGGCGTGCATCTCATCAAACGCAGCGCGCACCTCAGGTAGCGCCTCTATCGCCGCAGCCCGGTCCGACGCTTGTTCGGATGTGCTGAGCGCGAGAAACGCATCGCCTGCCGCGATCCACTCCTCACGCGCGGGCTCGACGCTGGACCAGATTTCCTGTTCAGCAGTGGAGCCGAGCGCCAACGCCGCGTACGTATTCCACTGGTCACGCGTCTCTTGAGCGTTCTCATTCCAGACGGCAACGAGTTCGAGCTGCGCATCCGGATTGGTGTCGATCAGGGTTGCTTCGAGCGCGTATTGGGCCTGGTATGCGTCGCGGTCGATGTTCATCAGCAGATCGAGCGCCGGCACCGTCTGGTCAACGAACTCTGCGGTTTCGGATTCGTTGGTCCGCACCCGGTAGACACTCGCCGCGGTGAAGAGCGCGACAATCGTTAGCGTGACTGCGCCGAGGCCGATGATTTTGTAGCGAAGGGGAACCCTGGTGACGAATCCGAACATTCGGCAGTCCTTTGCGCGCTATAGGGTATGCGTGACCGGAGATCAGGCGACGGAGTCTGCTGTCTCCGGGGTCTTGAAGGCGTTGTCGAAGCGCTCCATGACGAGTTCGTAAGTCTTCTCGCTCACCT
>JAUIIK010000071.1 GCA_030431755.1 Chloroflexia bacterium | reverse complement strand
CAGCACCCACAATTCTCCCGATGAGAGCTGGCCGAACAACGTGAGTGGCGAACACGAGGGCTGGAACGATCATCCGAGCTTTTTCTTTCGGCGCGTCGAGCAGCTACGTCAGGTCATGGTCGACCAGGGCGACATCGACAAGCCCGTCTGGATCACTGAATTTGGCTGGACGACTGAAAACCAGGCGCCGGGATACGAGTACGGGGCGAACAACACCGAAGAAGAAGTGGCCGAGTACCTGACCCGCGCCTTCGAGGTCGCAGTCGACGAGTGGGGCTGGTGCACCGGGGCGTTCGTCTGGAATCTCAACTGGTCGACGCTCGTCGATGAGTCGGACGAGAAGTACCCCTGGTCGGCGCTCAATAGCGACTGGTCGCCGCGGCCGCAATACGAGGCCGTCAGCAACTTCCCGAAGTAGGCGTCAGTTCCGGTCTACAATCGGCGCGGACAACGGCTCGTCGATACCCGCGTAGCGGGCATGGATCGGGAGATGGTGGCGGATGGATCTCGGGCTTGCGGGGAAGGTCGCGCTGGTCGCGGCATCGAGCAAAGGGTTGGGCAAAGCGTCGGCGATGGGCTTTGCCCGCGAAGGTTGCGATGTCGTCGTGTCGTCGCGCACGGCCGACACGGTTGCCGACACGGCGCAGGAGATACGCGGACTTACCGATGCGCGGGTGCTTGAGGTCGTTGCTGACATGGGCAACCCGGACGACATCGCGCGGCTTGTCCGGGAGACGGTCGAGCACTTTGGCGGCCTGGATATCGTCGTCGCAAACGCCGGTGGGCCGCCACCGGGTGGGATCTATGACTTCGACGATCAGGCCTACCAGGACGCCCTCAACACCAACACCCTCGGGACGATTAGGCTGATCCGCGAGGCGCTGCCACACCTTGAAGCGCGTGGCGGCGGGAGCGTCGTGACGATCACGTCGGCCGGGGTAAAGCAGCCAATCGACAATCTGTTGCTGTCCAACATCGCGCGTCCCGGCGTTGTCGGCTTCGTGCGCTCGCTGGCCACGGAGCTGGGACCAAAGAACATCCGCGTTAACAACGTTGGCCCGGGCGCTACGCGCACAGACCGTATCAGACAGACGATGGAGCGGGCCGTCGAGCGCGCGCTCGCGGAAGGCAAAACGCGGGATGACGCAGAGCGTGAAATGGCCCGCGGGGTACCACTCGGGCGCATTGGCGAGCCGGAGGAGTTTGCCAATGTCGTCGTCTTTCTCGCGTCGCCGGCAGCTTCGTATGTAACCGGTACAACGGTCGTGGTTGACGGCGGCCGGACCCGTCAGATAATGTGATAGTCAAGTAGAAATCCAGTTGAATCTACTGCCGTTGCCGTAGTCGTAGTCTTGTGGACGTTTGTAGTGGGAGCAGAGCATTCCATGAGCCCCCGATGGACGCATCAGCGCCTCGAGGATTTTGAGGATTTCGAGGGAGACTGGGAGGACGAGGAGCCGATCCAGCCGATGCGCCGGCGGGATCGTCCCGAGTCCAACGACGACCAGCGCCGCGATCAGCGTAAGCGCGATCGTGTGCGCCGGCGAGAACCTCCGGCCCACAAGCGCGACGAACCTTAAACGCAGTCCGGCCGACAGGCGCTTGGATCAAGCAACACATCATGACTGACTCAACCGTGACTGAGGCGCAAGCCGTCAGACGCGCAGTCGATGCACGCCGTGACTTTGCCCTCGCTGCGTTGCGGTCGCTCCTGGCTGCGTCGCGTGACGGCGAGCAGGCAACCCAGTCGGCCGTCCGGAGATTGCTCGATGAGCTTGGCTGGCGGCCGCGTGAGCTACGGCGCAGGCCGACCGATATCGCAACGGCCGACGAGTTCGCACACCCAAACGAGATCGACCACGCCGAGCGTGTGACCATCATTGCCGAACGACCAGATACGGATGCCGACGCCAACCCCGCGCTGCTGCTCTGGGCGCACCCCGACGGCATGCCATTCGACGGCGCACCGGGCTGGCGGCACGAGCCGTTCGCTGGCGTGAGCGAAGGCGGGCGCATGTACGGCTGGGGGATCGCCGACGATCTCTCCGGCGTCGCGGCGATGATCGCGGTCGCGGCTGTGCTCGGCGACCTGCCGGGCGAGCCAGCGCGTGTTATCGTCGCGAGCACGCCGAGCAAGGGCCACGCCAGCGGAGTCCTCGCGGCGCTGGCCGAACTAGAAAACGTCGGCGCTGGGATCTACCTGCATCCCGCCGAGTCGGGCCGTGGTCTCGGCGACGTCAAGGCCGTTGCGCCGGGTATGTTGCGATTGCGGATCATCGTACCGGGACGACCACCCGGGACGCAGGAGCCAAATCACACACTCTATGCTGACTCCGGTGTCGACCCGATTGAACCGATGATGCGGGTGCTCGCCGCGCTCCGGGAGTTTAACCGCGCCCGTGGACGGGCCGACGCCAAGATGCTCGTCGGAACCTTGCGCTGTGGCGACTCTATTTCGCGGCTACCGGCAGCCTGCGAGGCTGTCGTCACCTTCTCGATGCCGCCGGGCGCGGATCTCGCGGCCACCCGGGCAGCGGTTGCGGACGTCATCGCTGGTACGGCGGAGGTTGACAGCTGGCTTGGCGGTCATCCACCGGTCGTCGAATGGCTCTTTGGCACAACCGGTGTTGCCGTCGAAGAGGAACACCCGCTTATTGTGGCGGTGCGTGACGCTGTGTCTGCCGTGACTGGCCAAGTGCCGCGCTACTACGGCGGCCATATAGCGAGCGAGATTCGGCAACCGCTCCTGAACTACGGCATCCCCTGCGTTGGCATCGGGCCACGCTCCGGGTCGCTAGCACAGGCCGGGTCGCGCTCCGATGAGTGGCTGGATGTCGAGGACTATCTCCGCATGATCGCCGTCTGTACACTGGCTGCGCTGCGTTGGCACAGTGGCCAGGCAGTGACAGACTAGACTTCGTGCCCTGAGCCTGCGAGCCTCAATCAAGAATCCGGTAGCGCGCAACCTGCTCAGGATCGATCTCGACGCCCAGCCCCGGCCCATCAGGCACGCGCAACAACAAACCGTCAGGTCTCAGTGGCTGCGTCAGGATCGAGCCGTGCAACTCGGTGAAAGCTGCCGGCCAGGTGACGGCCGGGAGCGCCGCCGCGAGGTGCGCGGCCGCGGCGGCGATGACGTCGTAGTAGATGCCCATCGACATAGCCGCTCCGGCTGCCTCGAATATCGCGCCGATCTTCTGGACCTGAAGCAGCCCGCCATGCTTGGCGATCTTGAGGAACCCTCCCGATGCGGCGCGCCGGGTGACGATCTCCAGCGCCGATTGTGGATCTCCAATCGACTCGTCGGCCATAAGCGGGACAGGCAAGCGCCGGGCAAGCTCGGCCATGTCCGCCAGCCCGGAAACCGGCTGATCGATCATCACCAGATTGCCGATCTCGACCAGCCGGGTTAGCGCCGTGAGCGCCTCGCCGAAGCTATAGCCAGCGTTCGCGTCGACCTGCAGTGCGGCGCGCTCGCCGACCGCTTCGCGCACCGCCGCATACCGCCGGACATCTTCAGTGAGCCCCATGCCGACTTTGAGCTTGAGCAATGTAAAGGGCTCGCGGTCGAGGATGGCCTCGGCCTCAGCGGCCATCGCTGTGGGCTCGCCGTGGGCTAGCGAGCCCATGATCGGAATGCCGTCGCGGAGCTTCCCGCCGAGGAGCTGGTAGACCGGCACGCCGAGCGCCTTGCCCTTGATGTCCCAGAGCGCCATTTCGAGCGCAGACTGTGACGCTTCATGGCCGGGAAGTGTCCGGCGGAGAAGCCGGCTGAGCCGTTCGATGTCAAAGGGACGCTCGCCGACCAGGGCCGGCGCGAGGTACGTGCGGATGTTGACCAGCATGCCCTCGGCGGTCTCGCCGTAGTATGGCTGATCGACGGCCGCTTGACCGAGACCCGTGAGACCGTCGTCGGTGCGCATTTGGACTAGCACCGTCGTCGCGTCGTTGCGCGGCCCATAGGCGGTCGTTAGCGTGGCGGCGCGCTCGATGGCGAGAGCTTGGACGTCGATCGCTTGAATGAGCGTCACGGCATGCCTCCCGCGCACCTTGCTCCTGACCTCGCAGGTGTGACAATAGACCGGCGGAGCATCGCAATCAAGCAGCGGAGCGCAACATGCCGGACGACGCTACGAGCAAACAAAGGATTGACGTGCGACGGGCTACTCCCGGCGACGCGGCGGCGCTGCTCGACCTCAAGCTGCGGCTCGATCAGGAAACGACCTTCATGATGTTCGAGCCGGGCGAGCGCCGAAGTTCCATCGAAGCCGTGCGGGCCGAGATCGAGGAGCGGCTTGCAAGCGCCAACTCGACGCTCATCGTTGCTGCCCACGAGGGCTGCCTCGCCGGCTATGTCGAGGCGTCGGGCGGCGTGTTCAACCGCACCCGGCACAGCGCCGTTGTTGTCGCCGGCGTGCGTACTCACTATGCCGGGCAGGGGCTTGGAACGCGCCTATTTCAGGCGCTCGTCGATTGGGCGGACGCGGCAGGGATTGTCCGCCTGGAGCTGACGGTGATGACAGACAACGCGGCGGCGATTGGGCTCTACGAGAAGTTCGGATTCGAGCGCGAGGGCCGGCGGCGTTGCTCGATGATCGTCGACGGCGCGTGTGTCGATGAGCTCGCGCTGGCGCGTGTGCGGCCGGGTTTTGCGGCATCGAGCGGGAACGGGTAAGATGGGTGCGCAGCATGGCGCGCGGGGTCGCGCGAGGGGCTGACGGGGAAGGTATCGGGGATGCGCGGACCGCTTTATATCTTGATTCCGCTGGCGGCAGTTGTCTGTACTGGTGTCATTGGCGTCACCATTGGGCTGACGAATCTGGAGATTCGCGAGGCTACTGATTCGGCGCTTGGCCCGGTGATCTTTGCCGGCGTGCTTACCATCGCCATCATGGCCATCGCCGGTTACCTCTCGATGACATCGCCGGACCCGGACGAATAGCGCCGTCTGTAATCAATGACTGAGTTTTGAGCCCCGCCTGTGTGTGGGGCTCTTTGCATGAGCGCATCTGTCGTGGCTGACGATTGCGCCGATGAGGGATGAAGACCATGAACCTCGCGATCACCATTGACGATGTGCGCGACGCGGCAGAGCGGATCGCCGGTACCGTGAATCGCACGCCGATCTTCCGCTCCCGAACGCTCGACGAGCTTGCCGGCTGCGAGGTGTATCTGAAGGCTGAGAGTTTCCAGCGCACCGGCGCGTTCAAGTTTCGCGGGGCATACAACGCCATCAGCCGGCTCGACCCCGAGACCACCGGCGGTGTCGTCGCCTATTCGAGCGGTAACCATGCCCAGGGCGTTGCGCTTGCAGCCCGTTTGCGTGGTATCCCCGCTGTCATCCTCATGCACAGCGACGCGCCAGCGATCAAGCTCGCTGCGACCCGTGGCTACGGGGCCGAGGTGATCCTCGTCGACCGCACCCGTGAAGACGGCGAGACACTGCAATACCAAGTGGCCGAGGAGCGCGGCATGACGGTCGTTCACGCCTATGACGATCCTCGGATCATGGCCGGGCAGGGTTCGGCGGCGCTCGAGCTACTCGAAGATGTCCCCGAGATCGACACGCTGGTTATGCCGGTTGGCGGCGGCGGTTTGATCAGCGGCTGCACTGTCGCGGCCAAGGGCGTAAAGCCAGACATCCGCATCTTCGGGGTTGAGACCCACGGCGCGGAGGATACGCATCTGTCGTTCCGGGCGGGCGAGCGGGTAGAGATTCCGCCGCCCACGACTGTCGCTGACGGCATCCGGCTCACGACGCCGGGCCGCCTGACTTTTCCGGTCGTCCAGGCGCATGCGGAAGATATCGTGCTGGTCAGTGACGATGAGGTGCTCGACGCCTTGCGCTTTGTCCTGACGCGCATGAAGCTCGTCATCGAGCCGACCGGCGCGGTGCCGGTCGCGGCCGTGCTTCAGCAGCGTATTCCCGTCGACTGCGAGCGGGTCGGCGTCATCATCAGCGGCGGCAATCTCGACCCGGCGATCATGGCGACGCTGTTCGCTGACGCGGGCTAACTTACCCTGCGGTTCTGGGCTTCCGTCAGAAGGACATCAACGGCGGCCGGTGAGAAGTACTCGTCGAATGGCGCGTAGCGGCTGTGCATCGACGTTTCCTCCAGACGCAGGCCAGTGACGAAGAGTCCGCCCGCGCCCTCGGAGATCACCACTGAGCGGGCGTGGAACTCGTCCAGCCACGCGCCGAGCGAGCGCAACACATCCGAATAGCTCGTCGGGATGAGCTCAGTCTTTATCTGGAGGAAATCTGAGCCTTGCTGGTCGCGCTGGCGGCAGGCGTCCTCGAACATCGTCTCGAACGCAGTGTCGGGGAACTCCAGTAGTTCCTCAGTAATCCCGTCAGATCCCGCCGCGCGGGCCAAGATGCCACCGGGGACCTCGATGATGTGTGCCCGCTTGACGTTCGCTTGGTCGAGGTGCATGCCAATGAGCCGCAGCTTGTCCTCGTAGTTGTCGCGGAGCTGCGGGCCTCCGGTGGCAACATGGTGTAGCTGGGTCTCGTCGCGGTTGATAATCGCCTGGAAGATACTTGCTCGTGCCATGGTCGTCTCCGCTTGCAGTTGCCGTTTCCACTACCGGACTAACTGGCAAAAGGTACGTCCCCTCCATCCTGTACGCACTTGGTACCAACGTCAAGATTTACCGCTCAAATTGGTACTTTCGTTCCATCAAGATTGCCGGTTCGTGTTGCAGCCGGCCCCGGTTGCCAAGCGCCGGGGGCCGTTCTAGTCTGGCGCTACGAGCTTGGCGTGGGAGTGGAACAGGGGGCGCGGGATGGCGACGCGGAGCGAGTGGATCATCGATAAGTCCGAGGCGGTTGCTACAGGTGGCATGGTGACGGCGATGCAGCCGGCGGCAGCCGAAGCAGGTGCTGAGATTCTACGGCGGGGCGGCAGCGCAATCGACGCTGCTGTCGCCATCGCCTTTGCCGTCGGCGTCGTCGAGCCGTTCATGAGCGGTGTTGGCGGGCTCGCTTTTCTGATTCACCGGGACGGCGCGACGGGCGAGACGGTCTGCCTCGATGGCAGCGCCGAGCTTCCAGCGGCCATCGCGCCCGAGCTCTTCGAGCTGATGCCGGAGGCGCAGACGTCCGGTCTCTATGGTTGGCGCGCGACGGTCGACGACGCAAGCAACACCGGTTGGTTGACGCCGGCAATACCGGGGATGCCGGCGCTCTGCGACGAGGCGCACCGACGCTGGGGCCGATTGGGTTGGGCCGAACTGCTTGAACCGGCGATCAAGCTGGCCGGCGGCGGTTTCCCGGTCAACCACTACATTGCGATGATGACGGCGTCGAGCTACGACCGGCTCGGACGTTTTCCGGAGACCAAGCGCACCTTCTTCAAACCCAGCGGTGCGCCCTATGCGCCTGCGCTCGGATCGGCGGCGGATAGGCTCGTTCAACCGGACCTGGCCCGGACGCTGGGCGTCATCGCCCGTGAAGGCGCGCGGGCGGTCTACGACGGCGAGATTGCTGAGCTGATCGCCAAGGACATGGCGGCCAACGGCGGCGTCATGACCGTCGACGACCTCGCCGCGCACCGCACGCTCGAGTTCGAGCCAACGGCGATCCCATACCGGGACGCCGAAGTGCTTGGCCAGCTGCCGAACACCGGCGACGCCACGGTGATGGAAGCGCTGCGGATAGTGAGCGGCTACGACCTGGCAAACCTCGGTTTCCAGTCGCCCGAGGCGACGCATTTGATGATCGAGGCGATCCGGCGCGCCTTCCTCGATCGCCTGACGTGGCTGGGCGACGAGACGCTCCAGCCAGTGCCGTATGACGGTGTGATCTCGGCGGACTATGCGGAGCTACTGCGCGACGGACTCGACCCCAACCGAGCTACTCCGGGCGCCAGCGCTGGCGATCCCTGGCCCTTCGATACGCGTGAGCGCGATGGCGGCTCCGCGCCGAGGCCGGGCAATGGCGGCGAGGGTCATACAACCCACATCAACGTGATCGACAAGGACCACAACATGGTCTCGATGACCTCGACCCTCGGGGCCGTCTACGGGTCCGCCGTCGTTATCAAGGACACCGGCATCACGCTCAACAATGGGACGATGTGGTTTGATCCCGAACCCGGCGCGGTCACGTCCATCGGTCCGAACAAGCGCGTGCTGTCTGCGGCCTCGCCGGTGTTGGCTGTGCGCGATGGACGGCCCTTTGCCGCCATCGGAGCGCCCGGTGGCCGGCGGGTGATCTCAGCCGTCTATCAGGTGCTCATCAACTTGCTGGACTTCGAGCGGGGCATGCAGGGCGCAATTTCCGCGCCACGTATTCACAGCGAGGGCGCGGGCGTCGAGATCTCGACCCGCTTTCCGGAAGCGACGCTGGCTGGGTTGCGGGCGCTGGGCCACGAGCTGACGTTGCGCGAGGATTCGCTGTCGAGCAGCTTCTTCGCGCGCCCGTCGGGGATCATGCTCGATAGTGCGACCGAGGAGCTGCGCGCCGGTGTCCATCCCTACACGCCGGCGACGGCGATCGGTGTCTGAAGCCGCCCGCGCGGTCGCCGTATACTTGAGGGATGATGTCGACACGGCGGCGGAGACGAAGAAGCGAGTATTGGCGGCTATTCGTGGCCGTGCCGGTTTCGCTTGCGATCCAGGCGCTCATCACCGACCTGCAAGATGAGCTGGCCAGCCACTCGCTGCCGTTCCGCTGGGTCGATCCGAACCTGACGCACATCACCCTGAAATTCCTCGGCGACACCAACCCGCGCAGCATCCGCGATCTCGCTGGAAAGCTCGCCTGGGCCGCCGGGCGGACCGACCCGCTGCAGCTCACGAGCGGCATCGTCGGCGCGTTCCCAAACACGCGCCGGCCGCGGGTGGCATGGCTCGGGCTCGACGGCGACACGATTGAGCTTGAGGGGTTGGCCGAGGACGTTGACGAGGTCGCGGTCGAGCTCGGCTACCAACGTGAGCAGCGCCGCTTCCGGCCCCACATCACGATCGGCCGTCTGAGCCGGGGGTATGAGCCACCTGAGGACTTCGAGCTTGCGGCGCGCGAGCTTGTCGTACCGTCGCAGCGGCTCGCTGTCGACCGCATCCAGCTCTACCGCTCTGTGCTGCTGCCGAGCGGCCCGGAGTACGCGATCATCGACGAGTGGCGGCTTGGGCAAGAGGCCCGCGCGCCACGCGCGCTGAATCACGGTTAGCTTCTCGTCATCAGCCGGTCGCTTTGCGCGGCGGCAGTCACATAGCCTTCTATTCATGCCAAACGAGACAGGGCAACCGACATGAGCACGATGTTCGACACATTGCAAGAGATTGAGAACCGCTTCGACGACCTGACCAACATGCTGGCCGACCCCGAGGTCGCGACGAACCCGCAGCGCCTGATGGAGATCGGCACCGAGCGCTCCGAGCTGGAAGAGGTCGTCAACGCCTATAAGGAGCTCCGCTCAATCGAGCAGCAGATCAGCGATGCCGAGGAGTTGATCTCGCTGGAGGACGATGCGGAGATGATCGCGCTGGCGCGCGAAGAGCTCGACGAGCTGCACAACCAGCGCGAGCCGCTGGTAGACAGCATTCGCCGCCTGCTGGTGCCGAAAGACCCGCTCGATGAGAAGGATGTCATCGTCGAGATTCGCGGCGGCGCGGGTGGCGACGAGGCCAACCTCTTCGCCGCTGAGCTGATGCGGATGTATCTCCGTTACGCCGAGCGCCAGGGCTGGAAGACCGAGATGATCAGCTCGAACGAGTCCGGCATCGGCGGCGTGAGCCGGGCGACCTTCGCCGTGCGCGGTAAGGGCGCATACAGCCACCTGCGCTATGAGAGCGGCGTTCATCGCGTCCAGCGTGTGCCTGTCACGGAGTCGAGCGGGCGAATCCATACATCCACCGCGACCGTGGCTGTGCTCCCGGAGGCCGAAGAGGCGGACATCGACATCCACGAGAACGACCTGCGGGTCGATGTCTACCGCTCGTCGGGGCACGGCGGGCAGAGCGTGAACACGACCGACTCGGCAGTGCGCCTGACGCACATCCCGACCGGGATCGTCGTCACCTGCCAGGATGAGAAGTCACAGTTGAAGAATCGGGCCAAGGCGATGACCGTGCTACGCGCCCGGCTCTACGAGATCGAGCAGCAGCGGCTGGCCGAGGAGCGCGGAGACCTGCGGCGCGGCCAGATCGGCTCGGGCGACCGCTCGGAGAAGATCCGCACCTACAATTTCCCGCAGGATCGCGTGACCGACCACCGGCTCAAGACGAGCACCGGCAACCTGCCGGGCGTGCTCGACGGCAGCATCGACATCTTCGTTGATGAGCTGCGCGCGCTGGCCGAGGCGGAGCGGCTGGAGAATGCCGGGATTGGCGAGTCCTGAGGCGCTCCGGAAACCGCTAACGACCGTGGCTGAGGAGATGACGCTCGGCGAAGCCCGCGCCGCCGGCCGTGCGGCGTTACGCGCAACGAGCGCGTCGCCGGGGCTGGACGCAGATCTCCTGCTCGAACACCTGACCGGGTTGCCGCGCACCATGTTGATCACCTCGGCGGATCAGCCGCTGTCTCGTCAACAGGCACGTGACTACCGCGCCTTGATCCAACGGCGCGTAGGCGGTGAGCCGTTGGCGTACATCGTCGGGCGCAAGGCGTTTCGGACGCTTGAGCTGCGCGTCGATAGCCGGGTGCTCGTGCCACGGCCGGAGACTGAACTGCTCGTTGAAATCGGGCTTGTTGCAGCCCGCTGCCTACCAGGTGAGATCCACATCGTCGATGTCGGCACAGGCTCGGGTGCGGTCGCCTTTGCGCTCGCGACCGAGCTCCCGCCCGAGGACCGGCAACGTATTCGCATCACCGCCTGCGACATATCCCAGGAGGCGCTTGACCTCGCAGCCGAGAACCGACACGCACTCGGCATCGTTGAGCGCGTCCAGCTCGTGCGGTCGAACCTGCTTGAAGGAGTGGAAGGCACGTTCGATCTCGTGCTTGCGAACCTACCCTATTTGCGCGACGACCAGCGGCACCCATCGACGCGCGCTGAACCAGAGCTTGCGCTGTACGCCGGCACGGATGGACTCGACCTCTACCGAGAGCTGTTTTGCCAGCTTCCAGGGAGGCTCACGGCTCGTGATCTCCTGGCCTGCGAGATTGACCCGGCGCAGAGCGCCGCGATGGTCGGGCTAACCGAACATCATGTTGGCGGCGCCACAGCAGTGCTGCCTGATCTGGCCGGCGACGATCGGTTCGTGATCTGCGGCGATGTTGACATCGTACGTACGGTCGCTGAAACTTGGTCCTATGGTGCTTGAACTCGACCAGGCAGACCGCCAGGCGCTCGTCCAGATCCAAAAGGTGCTGGAGCTAGAAGAGCGCAAGGGCTTCACGAATAGCGCCGCCTCAAACGGCGTCGCGGCCTTCACCGGCGACCGTGTTCGCAGGCTGTTGCCGTTGCTCGATGCCGAGGGCCAGCGCGTCCTGCGCGAGGTCGATGGGCTGATCGACAGCTACGACCAGATGGGTACAAAGAACCGCGAGCGCTGCGCCGTCGAGGCGCTCCGGCTCGTGCGTGGGCTGGTGTCGACGGCGCAGCTTGGCGCGCGTACTACGGCTGCGAAACAAACGCCCTCGCGCCCAGCTGCGCGGCCGCGGCGCAAGCGGCAGAAGCAAGCCGCGCCGCCAACGCGAACCACGATCACGTCGCTTTCGGATCCGGTATCGATCCTGCCGGGCGTCGGTCCGTCACGGGCGAAACAGCTCGAGAAGCTCGGCGCGTCGACGGTACGCGATCTGCTGTACCTCCATCCCCGGCGCTATATCGACTACAGCCAGCTCGACCCCATCGCCAATCTCATGTTCGGGCAGATCAGCACGGTCCAGGGCACGGTGACAGCAATCGACGGCCGGCCGACGCGCACCGGTAAACAGTTGGTCGAGGTTGCGGTCTCGGATGACTCGGGAACGATCAAGGCAATCTTCTTCAATCCGTACATTGAGCGGCAATTGCGGGTTGGCGCGCGGGTGTCGATGTCGGGCCGCGTCGAGCAGATGCGGGGCACGCTCTGCTTCAAGACCCCGGAGTGGGAGCAGCTGACCGGCGACGCGATCCACACCGGTCGCATCGTGCCGGTCTATCCGTTGACCCAGGGGCTCTATCAGAAGACCCTGCGCGGGATCGTTCGGGCGGCGCTTGATGGCGGCCTGCCGTTGGTTGAGGAGTACCTGCCACAGCGCACGCTGGAGCGGATCGAGCCGCCCCTGGCCGCACTGCGGCAGGCGCTCGAATGGATGCACTATCCCGATGGGGATACTCCGGATGAGGCCCGGCGGCGCTGGCTGGCGGCGAAGTCGCGGCTGGCCTTCGATGAGCTCCTCAGCTTGCAGCTCGGGTTGCTGCAGCGGAAGCAGGGCTACCAGGCCGAGCCGGGCATCGCGTTCGATCCTCCCGACGGGACGCTCGACAGCTTCCGCACGGCGCTGCCGTTCAAGCTGACCGGCGCACAGCAGCGAGCGTTGCGCGACATCATGCGCGACATGCAGTCACCGGGGCCGATGTCGCGGCTATTGCAGGGCGACGTCGGGTCGGGCAAGACCGCCGTGGCGGCAGCGGCGGCGTTCGTCGCCGTCCAGTCCGGCTATCAGGCGGCAATCATGGCCCCGACGGAGTTGCTTGCGGAGCAGCACTACCGGAGCCTGAACGCGCTCTTCGAAGCATTGCCGGCCGAGCTCCAGCCGCGCATCGAGCTCATCACCGGCAGCACGACGACGGCCGAACGGCGCGAGGTCTACGCTTCCTTCGCCGCTGGTACGTGCGATATCGCCGTTGGAACCCAGGCGTTAATCCAGGAGTCGGTTGTCTTCGCCCAGCTGGGTCTGGCGATCGTCGACGAGCAGCACCGCTTCGGTGTCGAGCAACGGGCAGCGCTGCGGCAGAAGGGCGTCGCGCCGGATGTGCTGGTGATGACGGCGACGCCGATCCCGCGCTCACTGGCGCTGACTGTGCATGGCGATCTGGATGTGACGACATTGGATGAGCTGCCGCCGGGCCGGCAAGCGATCGTCACCCGCTGGCTCCAGGGCAAGGAGCGGCTGGACGCCTACGGCTTCGTGCGCGAGCGTGTCCGAGCCGGCGAGCAGGCCTTCATCGTCTTCCCGCTGGTCGAGGAATCCGACATGGTCGAGGCGCGCGCCGCCGTTGATGAACATGCGCGCCTGAGCCGGGAGGTGTTCCCGGATCTGCGCGTTGGGCTGCTCCATGGCCGGATGAGGCCGGCGGAGAAGGACGAGGTCATGATCGCCTTCCGCGAGCGGGAGCTGGATGTGCTCGTCTCGACCTCGGTCATTGAGGTCGGAATCGACATTCCCAACGCTACGGTCATGTTGATCGAAGGCGCGGACCGCTTCGGACTATCGCAGCTGCACCAGTTCCGTGGCCGGGTCGGGCGTGGCGAGCGGCAGTCGTATTGCCTGCTCGTCAGCGACAAGGTAAGCCACGAGGCCGAGACGCGGCTGCAGGCCATGGTCGACTCCGACGACGGTTTCAAGCTGGCGCAGATCGATCTGGAGATGCGCGGGCCGGGTGATTTCCTCGGGACGCGGCAGAGCGGGCTGCCGGAGTTCCAGCTGGCCGATTACGCTGACCTGCGCGATCTCGAACGCGCACGGAATGAGGCGGAGCGCATTCTCGAGGACGATCCGCAGTTGCAAGACCGCGACCATCGCTATCTGGCAACTCGTGTCGAGCGCTTCTGGGCCTCCGCGGTCACCGAGGTGAGCTAACGTGCGCGTCATCAGTGGCGAAGCGCGCGGCCGGCCGCTGCGTGCCCCACGCAATCAGTCGCGCACGCGGCCGATGGCCGACAAGATCAAAGAGGCGGCTTTTTCATCCATGGAATCGCTCGGCGTCGCCCCGGATCGCGTCCTCGATCTCTATGCCGGTTCGGGCGCTGTCGGGATCGAGGCGCTCTCGCGCTGGGCGTCGCGCGCGGTCTTCGTCGACCGCGACCGGACCGCCTGTCAGACGATACGGCGCAATCTCCAGGCTGTCGGTTTCGAGGAGCGCGGCACGGTGCTCCAGACGACCGTCGAACGTGTGCTGTCGCCGGCGCGCGAGGAGTTCGATCTGATCGTCATCGACCCGCCCTACGCCGATCCCGACATCCTTGAAGTAATCGAGCGCATCAGCGCGTCGGGCGCGGCTGGATCGGGTAGCATCCTCTTGCTGGGACACTGGCCGCGGCTGGACGTGCCCGAGCGGATCGGACGATTCCATACGCTCCGGCAGCGTTGTCACGGCGACTCGTGTTTTGCGATCTTTGAGTGGATTAGTGACGAAGACCTGGTAGAAGGAAGCTGAATGGCAAGTCGTGCACAGGTGGCGGTTTATCCTGGGACGTTCGATCCCGTCACTCATGGTCACGTTGACATAGTCGAGCGCGCTTCGCGCGTTTTCGAGCGCGTCATCGTCGCAGTTTACGATGGTGGGGAACGAGCGTCGAAAAGGCCGCTATTTTCGGGAGAAGAGCGCGTTTCGCTTGCGCGAGAATCACTGTGTCAATTTGGCAACGTCAGCGTTGACACCTTTAACGAACTGCTCGTAGACTATTGCAACGCGGTGGGAGCGGGAACCATCGTACGGGGACTCCGGGCGGTATCAGACTTCGAGTATGAGTTTCAGTTGGCACACATGTATCAACATCTCGATCCCGAGCTTGAGGTCGTCTGCCTGATGACGCGGTCGGATCATTCTTTCATCAGCTCCAGCATCATTCGTGAGGTCGCGTCGCTGGGAGGCGCGGTAAATGATCTCGTGCCGCCGCCGGTTGCGGCCGCGCTCAGTCAACGCTTCAAAGGCGCAGGCCTGTAGGCCAGGAACTAACGGTGAGCCCGCCATGGGGGGCGCGGCGATCCTGAGTGCCGCCGCTGGGTGTTGCCAGTTGAGCGCAGCGTGAATCTCAAGGCGCTGGACGTGCCGCCGCGCATCGTCAACGGCGGCCACCTTCCGAGAATTGCGCTTGGTAGCGTCCCCAGTATTGCAGGATGAGTTCCGGTCGCCTACGCGGCGGGAGTATGGGGGAATGGTAATGCAGCGTATGTCCGACCAGGCGAGAGATCACCGAGCAGCGCCACTCATGCAACTCCTCGACGATCTGGAGAACGCAGTCACAAACGGTCGGAGATTTCCCGGCAGTAGCAAGGTGACGGTTGATGGTCAGCACGTTGTCAACCTGATCGACGAACTGCGTGTCTCGCTGCCGGTGGAGCTGCAACAGGCGCGGAAGGTAGTCCAGGAGCGGCAGAGCATCGTGATCGACGCGCAGGAGGAGGCCCGCAACATCCTCGACGCGGCGCAGGAGCGGGCCAACTACCTGGTGAGCCAGGCGGGCGTGCTCGGCGAGGCCCGCCAGCGCAGCGAACAGCGCCTGCGTGAGGCCGAGGAGAACGCCCGACGCACCAGTCACGGTGTCAACCAGTTCGTGCTCAGCCTGATCGACGACGTCGAGAGCAACCTGCGCCATCATCTCCACGAGCTTGAGCAGGCGCGCATCACCTTTGAGGAACGCGAGCGTACCGGCGTTTAGCATTCGACCGATTCGTTCAATTCCACATAAGATCCCAGCCCATGCACGCGCCGCGTGTTTGACCGTGCCCGCGATCTGACGATATACTCGTTCGGTTGTCCGCCAGAATCCGGTTGCGGAGGACCAGAGTGAAGAGACGAAAACCGGATCGTCGTGACCACGTTCCAGTCCGTGACCTCGAAAACGACACCGTCGTCAATGTTGCTCAGCTGTTGCAGGAAACGACGGGCGCGACGCGCCGCTTCCGGCTGTCCCTCGACTGGTTCGCACTGGATACGGATTTGATGGCGCGGGATGTCAGCGGGACGCTCACGCTCATGCGGCTGGCCAATGGGGTCATGTTGAGCGGCGAGATTCAGGGCATAGCCCTGATCGAATGTGTCCGCTGCCTCGAGATCTACGAGCAACCGTTCGTGGGCGAGCTTGAGCAAGAGTATCGTTACATGCTCGATCTCGCGATGGCCGCCGTCGATGATGATGAGGACGGCGACCTCGCCGGTGAGATGGGCGAGATCGACGACGTCAATGAGATTGATCTGGCGGAACCGATTCGCCAGTTTGCGATCCTTGCGCTACCGATGCGCCCGAATTGTGGTGACGATTGTCCGGGACCTGAAATTGAAGAAGATGATGCGCCGGAGGTGGATCACCGGCTGGCGCCATTGGCCGAACTGCTCGATGACGCGAGCGATGTAGGAGATTCATAGCGCGCCGCGCTACTAGCCAGAGACGAACTGGGGAGGCGATACCGTGGGGGCACTTCCAAAACAACGCATTCCAAAATCCAGGCGCGGACGGCGCAGGGTTCACCAGCGGCTGACCACGCCGAATATGGTGGTCTGCCCGAACTGCCGGGCCTATAAGCTGTCGCACCATGTCTGCATGTCCTGTGGCCACTATGCCGGCCGCGAGGTCGTCGAAATTGAGTTCCGCGGACCATCTGCGTCCGAGGGCCGCCCGTCCTAGCGAGCTGAGACACTCCCAGGCACTAACCGGAGGTTTCCGGCTACGATAGAGGACAGGCGAACGGCGATCCGGGCTTAGGGGGAGGGTCATGCTGCGCTACGCTGCGATTTCCGGTACCGGTATGTATGTGCCGGACCGGATCGTAACCAACGAAGAACTCAGCACATTCGTCGACACATCAGACGAATGGATCCGCTCTCGGACGGGGATCGCCGAGCGGCGCATCGCTGATTCCACCGAGACGTCGGTCTCTATGGCTGTCGCCGCTGCCAGGACAGCCTGCGAGCGCGGCGGTGTCGATCCGTCCGACCTCGATCTCGTCATCGTCGCGACCTACACGCCGGATCAACACATGCCCTCGGTCGCCAGTCTCGTCCAGAACGAGCTCGGTGCCCTACGGGCTGGCGCGTTCGATTTGAATGCAGCCTGTTCTGGCTTCGTTTACGCGTTGTCAGTTGGATCGCAATTCATCCGCGCTGGCACTGCCGAGAAAGTGCTCGTTGTTGGCGCGGACTTCGTGAGCCGCTTTCTCGATTTCACCGACCGCAGCACCTGTGTGCTCTTCGGCGATGGCGCAGGCGCTGCCGTGCTGACGGCGAGTGACGAACCAGCCGGGTTGCTAGCGGCGGACCTCGGCTCTGACGGTAGCGCGGGCCAGCACCTGACGCTGGGTGGTCCGGAGCGCTACGTGGACCTGAACGGTTCCAACGCCGTCGAACGTGCCTTCATGCGGATGAACGGCCCCGAAGTCTACCGCTTCGCCGTCAAGGTGATGGGTGAGACAGCTACCCACGCGGTCCACAAAGCGGGTTTGACTTTTGAGGATATCGACCTCTTCATTCCACACCAGGCGAACCTTCGCATCATCAACGCCGCCGCCAAGCGGCTCGAGCTGCCGCGCGAGAAGGTCTGGGTGAATGTCGACCGCTATGGCAACACCTCCAATGCCTCGGTCCCGATCTGCCTCGTCGAGGCAGAGGCTGACGGCGTGCTCTCCGACGGCATGAACGTCGTGCTCGTCGGCTTTGGCGGCGGGCTGACCTGGGCGGCGGCGGTCGTCCGTTGGACGCGAGGGTTGCTGGATGACTGAGGCGACCGCCTGGCTCTTTCCCGGGCAGGGTTCGCAAGCGGTCGGGATGGGCAAGGCGCTCGCTGCCACTAACCCCGAAGCCGCTGCTATATTCCAGCGCGCGGACGAGACGCTTGGGTTTTCAGTTTCATCACTCTGTTGGGACGGACCGGCCGAGGAACTTACACGAACTGCCAACCAACAACCGGCGTTGGTCGCAACATCGACCGCGATGGCGCGGGCGCTCAGGGCAGCCGAGCTGATCGGCACGCCGGACTTTGTCGCGGGCCACTCGCTAGGCGAGTACTCTGCGCTGGTGGCTGCCAATGCTCTCGATTTCGAGGACGCCTTGCGGCTCGTGCGGCGACGCGGCGAGCTGATGGAGGAGCATGGGCTCGGCGGGATGCTCGCGATCATCGGGCTCGATAATGAGGCGGCGCAGGTCGTTGCGAACGAAACAGGCACCGAGGTCGCGAACTTCAATTCGCCCGGCCAGGTCACGCTCTCCGGCAGCGACGAGGCGCTCCAGGTTGCCGAGCTGGCAGCCCAGACCAGAGGCGCGCGCCGGGCTGTGAAGCTGCCGGTCAACGGCGCGTTTCACTCGTCGCTGATGATCCCGGTTGCCGAGGCGCTGGCCCCGATGATCGCCGCAACCGAGGTGCGCGAGCCGCTTGCGCCGCTGGTCACCAACGTCGATGCCTCGCCAGTTACTCATCCCGACGACATTCGCCGCGAACTGGTCGACCAGATCGCCCGCTCGGTGCAGTGGGTCAGCGTCGTTGAGTTCATCGTGCGCCAGGGCGTGACCAGGGCGTTCGAGATTGGCCCGGGCAATGTCCTGGCCGGGCTGGCGCGGCGCATTGAGCGTTCGTTGACGGTAGACACTGCCGACCAGTTGCTAGCTGATTTGGAGCCTTCCGATGTCTGACGAACAAAAAGTCGCGATCGTCACCGGCGCGGTCCGCGGAATTGGCCGGGCAGTGTCTCTGAAGCTGGGGCAAGAGGGCTACTCCGTCGTCGTAAACTACCGGGGCGACGAGGCCGAAGCCGAGACGCTGTGTGATGAGATCAAAGCGGCTGGCGGCGACGCACTGGCGGTCAAGGCCGATGTCACCGACGCCGACGATGTCGCGGCCCTCGTCGAAACGACGATGAACCACTATGGGCGCGTCGATGCGCTGGTCAACAACGCCGGGATCACCCGCGACACGCTCATGCTGCGGATGAAGGAAGAGGACTGGGACGCCGTCCTGACGACGAACCTCAAGGGCGCGTTCCTCTGCTCGAAGGCCGTCCTGCGGCCGATGATGCGCCAGCGCTCGGGCGCGATCGTCAACCTGACGTCGGTCGTCGGCCTCGTCGGCAACGTCGGGCAGGCGAACTACGCGGCAGCTAAGGCGGGCCTTATCGGCCTGACCAAGTCGATGGCCAAGGAGGCGGGCGCGCGGAACATCCGCGTCAACGCCGTCGCACCTGGATTTATCAACACCCGCTTGACTGACGTGCTCTCTGACGATGTGCGCGAGTGGGCAATGGGTATCATCCCGCTCGACCGCTTTGGTGAGCCGGACGACATCGCGGGCGCGGTTGCGTTCTTGCTGTCAGCGGACGCCGGGTACATCACCGGCAACGTGCTTTCCGTCGACGGCGGCATGTTCATGGCGACCTGAGCGGAGCGACTTCTCTGGCCATGTTCAAGAAGATCCTGATTGCCAACCGCGGGGAGATTGCCCTCCGCATCCTGCGCGCCTGTCACGACCTGGGCATCCAGGGCGTCCTCGCCTATAGCGACGCCGACCGCGACTCGCTGCCGGTCCAGCTGGCCGACGAGGCGGTGTGTATCGGTCCTGGCCCTGCTGCGCGGTCGTACAACCACATCCCGTCGATTCTGAGCGCGGCGCTCGCGACCGGTTGCGACGCGATTCACCCTGGCTATGGCTTTCTCTCGGAGAACGCGACGCTGGCGGAGGTCTGCCACGAGGTCAACGTCACCTTCATTGGTCCGGCGGCCGATACAATCCGCCAGATGGGCGACAAGGCCACCGCGCGGTCGGTCGCGCAGGCAGCCGGCGTCCCGGTGCTGCCGGGCTCCAGCAGCCTCCACGATGGCCGGCTGAATGTCCGTGAGCTCACCCGGCGGGTCGGCTTCCCGATGATGCTGAAAGCGGCGGCCGGTGGCGGCGGGCGCGGTATGCGGATCGCCCACGATGACCGCGAGCTGATGCGGTTGCTGCCGCTGGCTCAGGCCGAAGCGCAAGCCGCCTTCTCCGACGGCTCGATCTACGCCGAACGCTTCCTGGAGCGGCCGCGCCATATCGAGGTGCAGATTCTCGCCGATAAGCACGGCAATGTGCGCTCGCTCTGGGAGCGGGATTGCTCGGCACAGCGCCGGCATCAGAAGCTCATCGAGGAAGGCCCCGCGCCCCGCATATCGAAGAACCTGCGCGAGTCGCTCTCCCGCGATGCCGTCAAGCTCGCGCACGAGATCGACTATGTCGGCGCGGGCACTTTCGAGTTCCTTGTTGAGGACGGTGAGAAGCACTATTTCATCGAGGCGAACACGCGCATCCAGGTTGAGCATCCAGTTACCGAGCTCATTACCGGACTCGATCTCGTGACCTGGCAGATCCGGATTGCCGGCGGCGAGGAGATCGACTTCGAGCAGAAACGTGTGCCGTTGCGGGGCCACGCCGTCGAAGCGCGTATCAATGCCGAGAATCCTGACGACGAGTTTCGCCCGGTTGCCGGCACGGTCGACGCCTATCTCGCGCCGGGTGGCCCTGGAATCCGGGTCGACTCGCATCTCTATCCGGGTTACACGATCCCGACCAACTACGATTCATTGCTGGCCAAGGTCATCGCCTGGGGCCCGACGCGGCTGGAGGCGATCGTGCGTTTGGAACGCGCGTTGTCCGAAACACTGATAACCGGCGTGGAGACGACGGTTCCGTTTCTCCAGCGCGTGCTGCGCGACCCCGAGTTCCGCGCCGGCGACGTCAGCACGCAGCTGGTAGCGGAGGTCATCGGCCGCCATGCAGCATCGCCGGAGCATGGGCAGAGTGGGCTCGCGCCGCCGAACGCGGGAAGCGGGGCACGGTGAGCGAAGAGCGTCCCGACGGCTCGGAGCCGGCGCTGCCCGCCCGGCGGCTGGCCCGCGAGCTGGCGATGAAAGTCTTCTTCGAGTCGGATTTGACCGACCGTGACCCGGCGGGACTCTTCGAGCGGTACAAGACCGACGGGTCGATGCGCGGCGTCGATGGCCGGTATGCCGAGCGACTGGTCGTGTCTATCATCGAGCAGCACGAGGCAATCGACAGCCGGTTGGCCGTCGCCGCCCCGGCGTTCCCAATTGATCAGATCGCGACGGTCGACCGGAACGTCTTGCGGGTAGCGATCTGCGAACTCGGCGAGACCTTCAGCGTGCCGCCGAAGGTCGTAATCAACGAAGCGATTGAGATTGCCAAGGACTACGGTGGCGACGCGTCCGGGCGCTTCGTCAACGGTGTGCTCGGCGCGGTCGTCGATGCTCTTGCCGGGGACGACCCGGAATAGCGTGAGTTGTTAGCATTCGTGCCTGTCGTTTATCATTCGGCGGCTACCGCGCACGTATGCGGATTGTAGAGTTGGCCATGGAGATGGCCGGTTGAACCCATGTGTGGCGCTGGAGCGAGTGAACGTCCAGCAGTGGGGCGGGACATCTTTTTTGAGGGGGAGGACACGATCGTGTCAGCAGCGGTTCATGAGAGACTTCAGGGTCTGGTTGCCGAGCAGCTAGGCGTCGAACCGGATCAGGTAACCAGGGAAGCCGAGTTCATCCAGGACCTGAATGCCGACTCGCTCGATATGGTCGAGTTGGTCATGTCGCTGGAAGAAGAGTTCGGGATCGAGATCTCGGATGAAGAGGTCGAAAACATCCGAACTGTCGGCGATGCCGTTGACTACATTGAAGAGAACAGCGACTGATAGCCGCATGCTGTTCGATGCGTCGAACAGGCTCTCAGCGCATACACAGGTAGCCGGGCGAATGCGCCGCCGGTTGCCGCCCGGCGGAAGAACGTAGACGATATGTCGAGCATTTCGGACAGCGTCCCGCGGCTAGACCGTGGCGGGGGCAATCCACCACCAGATCACCAAGACCTTCCTCCAGGGGAAGAGCATGGCGAGGATCCCGAATTCTTTCTGGAGATGTCGCTTGCCGAGCATCTCGAAGAGCTCCGGATTCGGATCATCTATTCTGTGGTCACAATCCTCGTGGCGCTCGTCGCCGCGTTCTTCGTCGTCGATTGGGTCTTCAAACGCATCGCGACCCAGGCGAACGTCGAGAACGGCGAGGTCATCACGCTCTCGCCGACCGAGGGCTTCGTTACCTGGTTCAAGGTGCTGCTCTATATCGCCATCGCCTTCTCGATGCCGATGCTCGTCTTCCAGGTCATTCGGTACATCGCGCCTGGACTTACCCGGCGGGAGAAGCGCGCCGTCTATCTGGCGCTGCCGGTCGTTTCGATGCTCTTTATCGCAGGGATGGCCTTCGCCTTCTTCGTTGCGATCCCGCGCGCGTTGGACTTCCTTAGCGGGTTCAAGTCCGGCCTCTTCGATTGGGATCCGCGCGCCTCGGAGCTTGTGACCTTCTACCTCCGGCTGATGCTCGGTATCGGCATCGCGTTCGAGCTTCCGGCATTGATGTTCATCCTCGGCAAGATCGGGCTATTCAACCACCAGCAGCTGGGACGGGCGCGGAAGTTCGCCTTCATCGGCGTCCTGATTGCTGCCGCGATCATCACCCCGACCCCGGACCCGGTCAACATGATGATTATCGCCGTGCCGATCTACTTCCTCTACGAGCTGGGCATCATCTTCGTGCGCTTCTCGTAGCCACTGACCGGCGGACTTTCCAGGTTCAAGTGACGTGTGATTGCGTAGGGCAGGGGACGAGCCCCTGCCCTACGAGTTGGACGTGGCTTCTTCCGTGGATTGGGGTTAGTTTTCTGTCTCCGCCAGGCCAACGTCTTCGGGAGAACGCGGTTCGGCGTCTATCGTGTACTCGTTGCGGTAGGTGACCATGCCGGGGCCGGAGCCGCGGATCTTGCGGACATGGCGGCGCTCGGTGACGTCGATTGGGACACTCGTCGCGCCACGGCCGCTGCTGTAGTAGGCGGCGAGCGAAGCGGCGATACCGATGTCGGACTCCGAGGCGTCGCGGCCCGGCGGCGGGCGGAGGATGACGTGGCCGCCGGGCATCTCACGGGCGTGGAGCCAGAGGTCGTCCTGCGCGCCGATATCAAAGGTCACGCTGTCGTTCTGCCGGCCAGTGCGGCCGATCCAGAGCAGCGCGCCGGAGGGTAGGTCGTAGCGGCGCGGCCGGCGGGCGCTGGCGTGCGGTTTCGACCCGCCCGGATGCGCAGCGCCGCCAATGCCGGGCGTCGCGGCTGCGAAATCCTGCCACTCCAGCCGGACCGACTCGATCTCGTCATAGGATTCTGCCTGTGACGCCGATATGTGCAGCTGTTCAAGGTAGTCGAGGCGTGTCTGCGTTTCGTCAACGCGCGCCGGTATCTCCTCGGCGGCTGACTGGGCCTTGCGGTAGCGCTCGAAGTACTCCTGCGCGTTCTCATTGGCCGTCAGCTCCGGGTCGAGCTCGATTGCCAGCCCGTCCGGCGTCTCAAGCAATGTCATACCCGGCTCGATCATCCAGAGGTAGGCGTAGATCATCTCGCCCTTGACGCGCAGGGCGTCCGGGTCGGCATGCGCCGCCTGTTGACGCTGGAGGCCGCGCAGGCGGCGTTCAAGGCGTCGGCGCGCCTCGTCGATCTCAGCGACCAGCCGGCGTCGTCGCGGGCCGTGGCGGTCGGCAGCTGGACGACGTGGCGCCCCCCGGTCCCTGGCCCGCGCCACGGCGTCGAGGATCGAGTCCAGCTCGAATGTTTCGACATCCTCGCGGTCCTCAAGGTGCTTG
>JAUIIK010000070.1 GCA_030431755.1 Chloroflexia bacterium | reverse complement strand
CCGGAACCATCGCTCAGGATCAAATCGATCAACTCGTTGCCGGATCGCTGGAAGGTGATGAGATCTCAGTCAGCCTTTGGATCGCCGTCGATACCGGCGATCTGCTGCAGATTCGGCTGTCGGAACCGGACGATGTCGACGGCGACCCGATTGCTTGGGTCATCAGCTTCTCCGACCACAACGAACCGGTCACGATTGAAGCGCCCGACATCTAGACCAGCAGCGTTCCTATCTCAGATCATGCCGTGGAGTAGCCCCCGATCTATCGCGGGCTACTTCCGTTTATCCCATAGTTCTCATAGCGGTTGATGCGCATGACCACGTTCTCAATCGCGATTGATGCTCACGGCTGAAGGAAAGTAGGAACACCAATGTCCCACCCTGAAACGCTCCGGGACCTCTTCGTCGACCAGCTCAAGGATCTCTATTGGGCGGAGACGCAGTCGGTCCAGATATGGCCGAAGATCGCCGCCGCCGCAACCGATCCGGATCTGCGCGAGGCGTTGGATGAGCACGTCGGCAAAACTCATCGCCACGTCGAGCGGCTCAAGACGGTCTTCGATGAGATCGGCGTGCCGGCTGAAGCCGAAACCTGCCAGGCCATGCGCGGGTTGATGGCCGAGGCGCAGGACGCGATCACCGGCTACGACGACCCAACCGTGCGCGACGCGGCCCTGATTACCGCGGTCCAGCGCATGGAGCACTACGAGATGGCCGGCTACGGCACCGTCCGGACCTATGCCGATGTCCTCGGTTACGACAAGGTCGTCGACATTCTCCAGGAGACGCTGGATGAAGAGGGCGCAGCCGATCACAAGCTGACCGATATCGCAGTTGGCGGCTTCTTCAGCAAGGGCCTGAACCAGGTCGCCGCCAGCTAACCCCAAGCATCTGCGGTAGAGTACGCGGGCAGCGCGATTTCAAGCGTTGCCCGCGTTTCTCGTTGTCGGCTTGGTGTGGCTAGATGGCAGGTGAGATAGCAACCGTCAATGTCGCCCCGCTGGCGCTACGCGGGCAGGCAGAGGCGATTTTGGTCGCGCACGGCGCAGACCCCGCCGACGCCGCGATCCAGGCCGACGCCCGGCTCCACGGCGAACTGCGCGGTCACCCCGGGCAGGGCCAGGGCATGCGCGGCATCGCCCGCTATTGCGAGATGCTGGCTATCGGCGGCATCGTCTCGCCAACGGACACTCGCACCCTCGTTGACACGCCGGCGATGGCGCTCGTCGACGCGCGGAAGGGCTTCGGCCAGGTCGCCGCAGTCCGCGCGATGGATCTGGCAATCGAGAAAGCGCGTGCAAGCGGCGTCGGGCTGGTTGGCGTGCGGCACTCGAACCACCTCGGCATCACCGCCTACCATGTCATGCGTGCCACCGAGCAGCGCATGATTGGGATATGTCTCACCAACGCCGGCCCGGAAATGGCCCCTTGGGGCGGCATCACGCCAATCATCGGCACCAACCCCTGGGGCCTTGGCGCGCCGACCGGCCTCGGCTTCCCGCTTGTGCTCGATATGGCGCTCTCGATGTCAGGCAAAGGTATGGTGCTCTGGCATAAGCGGCAGGGCAAACCCATCCCGACCAACTGGGCCTACGACCGCGACGGCAACGAGACGACCGACCCCGCCGCGGCGCTTCAGGGTCCGCTTGTCCCGATGGGCATGTTCAAGGGCACCGGCCTGTCGATCTTCACCGATATCCTGACGGGCGTGCTGACCGGCGCGGCCTTCGGCAGCGCGCTCTACAGCGAGCCTGACAACCACGATGTCGGCCACATGCTCATCGCCCTCGACATCGAACAGTTCCTCCCCTACGAGGAATACATCGCACGCATGCATGCCTACTGCGCGGAGCTGAAAGCGTCTGAGCTTGCGCCGGGCAGCACTGAGATCATGCTGCCGGGCGAACTGGAGCATCGCCGGTCCGTCGAGCAGCTGGCCAACGGCATTGACCTCGACGCCGAGGTCTTCAGCACACTCAAGGAGCTTGCGCGCTCCAAGGGCATTCCCTTCCACCTCTAGCGCAATTCCCGGCCGAGCGCCGATATACTTGGCGCATGGACCGGCAAGCCAGGAAACGCCAGATGATCATGACCGTGCCCGAATACCTCGCCTTCGAGGAGGCGAGCCAGACGCGCCATGAGTTCGTCGGCGGCGAGATCTACGCCTTCGCCGGCACGACCGTGCGTCTCAACCGCATCGCCGGAAACGTCTACTGGACCTTTGCCGACGCCGGCGACCGCATCGGCTGCGACGCACTCATCGGAGATGTCAAGGTCCGGCTGCCTGGGGATATCTTCTATTACCCAGATGTCATGGCCGTTTGCGACCAGAATGACGACGATCCGCTCATCAAGACCCGCCCATGCGTCATTGCCGAGGTCCTGTCAGACAGCACGAGAGCGATCGACCTGCGGGAGAAGCTGATGTTCTACCGGCAGCTTGAGAGCCTCGGAACCTATCTCATCATCGAGCAGAACGAGCGCAAGGTCTACCATCACTGGCGCGACGACGAGCAGCTCTGGTGGTCGGAAACCATCGCTGACACGCGCCCGCTGGCAATCCCTTGCCTCGGCATCGAGATCACACTCGCGGACATCTATCGCAACTTGGTGTACGTCCCTGCAGCGGGCTAGTCCAGCGCCCCGGATGGGTGACGCTCGGCCATCGGTCCCTCGCGCAGGTTGTCGTAGAAGCGGGTCGTCGGGTAGGCCAGGTCGATGTCCGGGTGCTTGGCGAACTCGGTTAGGACCGCTTCCCAGATTGTCTGGGCATAGCGCCGGCGCTCGAACGGTTTGACCGTGTAACGCATCGTCAACAACACGCCGCTGTCGAGCGCGCTGGTGTAAACCGCAGGCTCCGTGTCGACATCATTCAGCCGGTAGTTCCGGCTCACGCGCCGGATATCAGCTTCGGAGACGCGATTCTCTTGTGGGATGGCGCGCTCGACGATCTCGCTCAACAGCCGCTTCGCCTTCTGCCAGTCGCTCTCGAAGGTAATCAGCACCGGCACCTCGTCCCAGATGAATGGGATGCCGACGGTGTAGTTGTATTGCATCTGGGTGAAGATCAGGCTGTTTGGCAAGTGGACGATGCGCCCCGTCGGCTGGTCGCTCCCCACCCACTCCTGAAGCTCCAGCAGGGACGTCTGGAACAAGCGAATGTCTACGACGTCGCCCACGGCATCGCCTATCTGAATACGGTGGCCAAGCTCGAAGGGCCGCCGCCAGACGATGAAGAACCAGGCAAACATGTTCGTCACCGGATCGCGCAAGGCGATAGCCAGGCCGGCAGTGATCAGGCCAATGAAGGTCAGCAACGCGCCGAAGCCACCGAGGATCGTTTGGCCGACGACAAAGAGCGATAGCAGCGTCGCCACGTAGCTTGAAATCTTCGTGATCCAGTATGCCGTCGACACCTCGCGTACACGCTGGAGGACGAAACGCATGATCAACCAGCGTACGAACCAGATGAGTCCGACGAAGACGACGATTCGGAGGGCCTGGACGCCAAAGTCCTCGGAAGACTGAAACTCGCTGGTGATCAGTTCGGTCCAGCTTGTCGCATCCACGGCGGCTGCTCCATGACCCACGATGTTCAATGTGTCGCCAATTGATCTTACAAGCTCGCTAGCGGCTTACTCGCGCTGGCGCTTGCCAGTAGCACCACCATCGTCGATACTGTCGCAACCAAATTCGATACAACCTCTGGGGAGCAGAATAGATATGGCGATCCGCATCGCGACCGGCGGCATCTCGCAGGAGACCAACACATTTCAGTGGGAGCCAACAAGCCTCAGCGACTTTCAGAAAGGCTCCAGCAAGATCGACCGGGGCGAGGAAATCCTCGCGCTCGACGGTACCGGGACGATCTACGGCGGCATCGTTGGCGAAGCGAAGAAGCAGGGCGTCGAGCTCATCCCAACGACCTTCGGACGGGCGGTCCCCGGCGGCCGCGTCTCGAAAGAAGCCTTCGAGACGATGTGCGACGAGATCGTCGAGGGCATCCGCGCCGCCATGCAGGAGCCGGGCGGCATCGACGGGGTGCTGCTGGGCATCCACGGCGCGATGGCGCTGGAGCACAACGATGACGGCGAAGGACCGCTGCTGACCGCCATCCGCGAGGTTGTCGGCCCCGAGCTGCCGATCGTCGCGCCGCTCGATCTGCACACGAACCTCTCCGAGGAGATGATGGAAGAGTGCGACGCCTTCGTCGGCTACAAGCACTACCCACACATCGACACCGCCGAAACCGGCGCGCGGGCGATGCAGATCCTGATCGACACGATCAACGGCGAGATCAAACCCCAGATGGCCTATGTCAAGGTGCCGCTCATCGCCCCGAATCAGTCGATGGTCACAACCTGGCAGTCGCCGCTGAAGAAGGCCATCGACCGCGCCGTCGAGATGGAACAGGAAGACGACGTCGTGGCCGCGACGGTCCTCGGCGGCTTCCCCTTCTCCGACGTGCCCTACACGACCGTCTCGACGATCCTCGTTACCAACGACAACCCCGAGAAAGCGAAGGCCTACGCCGAAGAGCTCGCCCAGATGTGCTGGGATCTCCGCGCCGACTTCGAGATCATCCCAACCCCAATTCCCGACGCGATAGCTGAAGCTATGGCCGGAGAGCCGGGCAGCACCTACGTCCTGGCCGACATCTCCGATTCCGGCGCAAGCGGCACGGCCGGAGACGGCACGGCGGCGCTCAAGGGGCTGCTGGAAGCCGACGCCCGCTCGGCCTCAGTCGCACAGATCATGGACCGCGAGGCGGTCGAAGCCTGTATCGAAGCCGGCGTCGGCGCAACCGTCACGCTCACCGTTGGCGGCAAGCACGATGACTTCCACGGCGACCCGGTCGACGTCACCGGCATGGTGCGTCTGATACACGAGGGCAGCTTCGAGATGGGCGGCGTCATGGGCGCCGGCACGCGCTCCAGCCGCGGCCGCACCGTCGTCCTAGAGATCAACGGACCGGGCGGCATCGAGCTACAGCTCACTGATCTGCGTGGCCACCCGAACGACCTCAACTTCTTCCGAGCCTTCGGCATCGAACCGACCGAGCGCCGTATTCTGGTGCTCAAGAGCGCCGCCCACTTCCGGGCCGCATTCGAGCCGATTGCGACCAAGGTCATCGAGATCGACGCGCCAGGCATCAGCACGCCCAAGCTCACATCGCTCGACTACAAGAACCTCCGCCGCCCGGTCTACCCGCTCGAAACCGACTTCGACTTCACCCCGGAGGCGATTCTCACGTGACCCCGGTTCCACAATCGCCGATCCTGCAAATTCTGGGGATGGAATCTGTTAGTTCAGAGTAGTGTGCTGAGAACAACGCTAGCAATCACGTCGAGTTGCTTCCGCTCACTCGGCAACATATACTGCTATCAACGCCGTGTGCATATTATAGCTAATTTGCGATTAGTGCGTTATTGCATTACTAGTATTACAAGGACGTGATTCAATTGCCGACTGTTTACTGGATTCAGGAAACCGCGCAAGACAGATTTTGGGAGAGCCAACCGATCTCGATGCGATCAGCCCATCCCGCCTGGCATTATGTGTGTTTGGATTGCAATGACAGTTTTGAAACATCGGAGGAGTTGGTCAAACATCGCTATCTATGCCACAAGCTGAAGAGCCCGTTTCTCACGATCAACGGGCGGCAGGCACCGAGTGAGTATGTCGTCCGCACGTCAGAAGAGGCATCGGCTATCAGCGTCCACGGGTCATCATCCGTGAAACTTAGAGTGGGCAATGGATCTTACGAACCACTAACCTACCAAGAGTTAGCGCGGCGAGCGAAGACCGCTACAGACGAATCGTGGCACATTCAGCTGGAGCCCAGCGACGACAACAGGCACAGCTACGTCCGCCACCGTCTAAGGTTCAGCATTCCGCATAGCGATACGCTTGACAATTTGGATCAAGATTTCATAGACATTCTCGCAAACGATGACGTGTCACCTACAAGCATCGGGGAGTTTGAGCGTACTCTTCCTGAGCGCGCGGCTGCGCGCGAGTATGGCGGGGCTCTTGGCGACTATGCACAAGCGATCTACATGAAAGACCACCAAGACCGTATCCTGGCGTCAAACGGTGTGGAAGAGCAGACGACAAAGATGCGACGAGCGCTTGATGTGCTCCAGCACTTTGAGCGTCCGGTGGCCCGGACTGTCACTAGCGCAATTCAGTTCAATCTGAATGACTTCTCAGGATCCACTATGGTGGAAGTTTCCGAACTAAACACGGGCATTGTGTATCTGTGGGAGCTTGCCAACGAGCCGCTGGCCCGCCGCTCCCGACCACACTATGCTGACACTCAGCGCCACGCGATCTGTCCAATTGACATCCATACTGCAACGCTTCTATCCGCATGCCACTACTTGGCGAGCGGCGATCCGATGCCACCTGAGTTATCAGAGAATCTGCTGGACATCGCACTGGCTGGCTCGAAATCCAGTGACGATGATCACATCAAGGCAACCGTATTGTACGCAGAATCAGCGCGGCGGACCGACTACCGCCGAGCACGCGATTTTGCGCGCCGATTGAGCGGCCACTTTCTCTTCAAACGTTGGGCCCGTCATCTCATAGGAGCCAACCATCATGAGTGAGGACAATTTTGAGTCTCGCGAGTCGAGTCTGGAGCCGATGTCAAGTTCTCCATGGCTGAGTTACTTTTCGGGTTCCAAGGAACCCGCAGATCGCTTTGTCCGGCGCATGGAAACGTACCATGCTCAGACGGGAACCCACGACTTCGCACTGCCAAGTCAGGATCTCGAGTCCATTGCTGCATCAATCATTGAAAACCACAAGACTTACGTCCAGCGACTATTGGATCTTCTACAGGCCAGTGCCGCATCCACATCCGCTGTTCGCACTACGGCTGTCAGTATCGCTGTACATTTCCTTGAAAGCAGCGAAGGTGTTGTTTGTTCGGACAACCTCAGTGCAGCGTCGGAGTCCTGGCTGGCGAAAAAAACCGAGGAGACCCATTTCCCAGGAAGACTTGCGCATTCTACTATGCATAGTGCATGTCGGCTGCAATCGCGCAACTATTGATTCCCAGAGCGCGTGGAAGCTAATGGCGGACGCCAGTACTCAACGCCGTGTTGAGTCCGAGGAGACAGAATGTGTGCCCGTTAGACCGCTGTCGCTACTCTCGATTGTACTGAGCGCAGCGGTGCCCGAGTCATTGCTACCGACCATCGCAAGCTTCGCCCTCGATGAACATGAGTCGCGCGAACGATTCGTGGACCAGATTGAGAATCTTGAACGTCGCATTGACACCCTCGTCGCCGCCAATGGGCAGTTGCGGGCCAGCGTTGAGACATCTGAGTCTCACGCTCAAGCTCAGGCTGACACAATCTCGGAGATGAAACGCGAACTCGAATCTCTGGAATCACGAGCCATAGAGCACCGTGCAAGCTATCTGCACCGCCTTGAAAACATCCGTGGACACGCGAGCGGAACACTTGAAGACCGAATCACCAGCTGGCTGCAAACTTGCTTAGAAGCACTGCGATCCGATCCACCACGGATTGAGTACGTTAACGAGCGTATCGAGGAATCACTGAGGCTTATCGAGAAGGAGATCGCATGGCTGCAACGGTCGGAATAGACTTTGGCACTACTAACAGTGTTGCATCAGTCATACGCCTAGATATCGCAACTAACACGAATCAAGCATATAGTTTTCTACAGAATTACCTACCACATCCATCCGTTGTCTGGTACAGAGGGTCTGAGATTATCGTTGGGCGCGATGCGCTAGATGTACTCCCAGAGCTCGGCATCGGCGTATTTGGGGACATCGTGCGCTCGCCCAAGATGTTTCTCGGAAATACCACAGGAATTGTGGTCGGCGGTGTTCAGCGTCGGACTACTGATGTTGTATCGGAAGTATTCAGACATCTTCGCCTTGACGCGGTCAAACGCGATCATAGCCAGAATGCGTTTGAGCGTGCAGTCGTCACCATACCAGTGTCCATGAGCGGAGCCGCACGGGCCGAGTTGCGAGACGCGGCGTTACGGGCCGGAATACACATCCACCAGTTTGTCCACGAGCCACTCGCAGCTCTGTACAGCCACATCCGCACACGATCAGATTCCAACGCGGGCTTTGCCGATCTTGAGGGTAAGGTAATCCTCGTGTTTGATTGGGGCGGCGGCACGTTGGACCTTACTCTCTGCCAGATAAAGAATGGCGTGCTTTCCCAAATCAAGAACTTGGGCAATCGCGACATTGGCGGTGACGAGTTCGACAACCGCCTACGCCAATTGATACTTGCACAACACGCGCGTGAGTACCCACACGCAGACATAAACCGAACTCGAGACAACGCTAGATCTCGGCTGATTCGAGCGTGTGCTGAAGCAAAAATCTCTCTGTCGACACGAGAGAGCACAACGGTGCTGGTCTCAAACTATCTCGCATCCGACGGCCCGGAATCGGATATCTATGTCCAAGTCACTCGCGATGACTTCCAGTCGGTAGTCAAGGACCTCGTTTCGCAGGGACTCGACTCAATAGAGAAACTGCTCGACCATGCCAGCGTGCAACGTGGCGCGGTTGAATTCTGCCTGGCCATTGGCGGACTCACGTCAATGCCCGCGATCCGAGACGGACTAAGAGAACTGTTCTCCATGAACCAATTGCGCCTTGTTGAGGACGGCGCAACGGCGATCTCCGAGGGCGCGGCTTGGATTGCGTTCGACAACGCTGGACTTATGCTTGCAAAGCCAGTCGAGATTCTCCATGCAGACAACTCGTACATCGAGATCTTCCCCGTTGCCACTACACTTCCCACTCTCGGGGAGGAAATGCACAATAGCATCGATCTCTATTGCGTCGATACGAGGGACGGCTTGGCCAAGTTTCTGTTCGCTCGACCTGCTTGGCCTGGTCGCGATGCGCTCGCGGATGCCCGATCACCCTATGCACACATGACCTTACCAGTCGATAGTGAGAGTAAGCCATTCTACGAACGGCTGCAGGTTGACTTCACGGTCACGAAGGATCTCATAGTACACGTCAATGCTCGCTCGCTCATGATCGACGAATCGCGGCACACGTCGATACATGACCTCGAATTCGGAATAAGGGTTCCGAATCTGTAGCCGGTATACACCCATCGAGCGGCTTTCGAAGAACCGCCTATGTGGAAGGTTTGTATCTAGTGCGTACTAACATCACCGTTCGGAGCAACATATCAGATGTTAGGAATTGGGCATTGGTTCCGGGTGACGAAATGGTGCGACATGACCTGCACACTTATGGCACTCTAACACCGCGCCAAGAAGACGAACGGATGTACTACGAGCCATGCAGCAGATGCAAGCGGAAGCTGTACGAGGTCCGACGGGATGGATGCGATCGTCCGGATTGTCGCATCTAGCTTTCCTGCGATGATTGAACTCTCAAGTCATCATGCGACTCACGCCAGCAACCGGCGGACGGCGTTGTTCCAGCGGGCGATCTTGCGGCCCTTGAGGTCTTCCGGGATGTAGGGGCGGAACTCGCGGTCGGAGCGCCAGTACTGCCGCACCTCGTCGAGGTTGCGGAAGATGCCTGCGCCGAGGCTGGCCAGGAAAGCCGCGCCGAGCGCCGTCGTCTCGGTGATACGTGGGCGGACGACGTTGTAGCCGCTGTAGTCAGCCAGCATCTGGGCAAGCATGTTGTTATCGACCATGCCACCGTCGATCCGGAGCTCCGTGGCGCGTGGCGCGCCGTCGGCCTGCATCGCCTGCAAGACATCGAGTGTCTGGAACGCAACCGATTCCAACGCCGCACGCGCAAGCTCAGCCTGTCCCGCGTCCCGCGTGAGACCGAAGACCGCGCCGAGCGCATCGGCTCGCCAGTGCGGCGCGCCAAGTCCTGTAAACGCCGGGACGATCACGACTTCGCTGTCCGCACTGGCCTGCGATGCCAGCCACTCGATCTCCTCGGAACGCTCGATGATTTTCAACTCATCGCGCAGCCATTGGACGGTTGTGCCCGCGTTGAAGATGCTTCCCTCGAGCGCGAAGGTCGTCTGGCCGTTCAAGCGGTAGGCCACAGTTGTCAACAGGCGGTTGCGGGAGGTAATCGCGGTTGTGCCGGTGTTCATCACCAGAAACGCGCCGGTGCCGTAGGTCGCCTTCATGGCCCCGGCCTCGAAGCAAGCTTGACCAACGGTCGCGGCGTGCTGATCTCCGGCCACGCCACAGATCATGGGGCGATTCGGCAGGATATCCTCGCGCACTCGGCCAAACTCCGCCGCGCAGTCGAGCACCTGGGGCATCATCGCCGGCGGAATGCGCCAAATGTCGAGCAGCTCCTGGTCCCACTCGCCACGGTGGATGTTGTAGAGCATCGTCCTGGCGGCATTCGTCGCGTCGGTGACATGCGCCTCGCGGCCGGTCAAGCGCCAGATCAGATAGCTGTCGACCGTGCCGAAGAGGATGTCGCCGCGCAAGGCGCGATCGCGCAACCCGCGGACGTTGTCGAGCAGCCAGGCGATCTTGCTGGCCGAGAAATAGGGATCAACGACGAGGCCGGTGCGCTCGGCGATAAGGTCCGCATAGCCCTGCGCGACGATCTGGTCGCACATATCGGCGGTGCGGCGATCCTGCCAGGCGATGGCATTGTGCACCTGACGGCCGGTGTTGCGATCCCAGAGGATCGTCGTCTCGCGCTGGTTGGTGATGCCGACGGCTGCGATGGTGTGGCCGACGCTCGCCTCGCGGATAACCGCCTGCGCGTCTGTCCAGATATCGTCGGGATCCTGTTCGACGTAACCCGGCGCAGGATAGATCTGGCGCAACGAGCGGCGCGTCTCGTGCATCACGCGCCCGGACCGTCCGTAGACGATGCCGCGAGTGGTCGTTGTGCCCTGATCGACGACAAGTACATTCTCGGTCATCTACGCCTCCGGATGCTGCATGCCACGCTTGGTCTCTGCGTACCATACTGGATAGAAGAGATTGGAGATACGGATGCCGCCGCACGAACAAGCGACCGCAACGCCCGGCGACGCCTATGATCTGCTCGTCATCGGCGGCGGCATCAATGGCGTCGGCATCGCGAGAGACGCCGCCGGGCGCGGGCTGTCGGTGCTCCTATGCGAACAGGACGACCTCGGCGGGGCTACATCGTCGGCGTCCAGCAAGCTGCTGCACGGTGGCCTGCGCTACCTAGAACAGTTCCAGTTCCGCATGGTCCGCCACGCGCTGGCGGAACGCGAGGTGCTGCTGGCCAGCGCCCCGCACATCGTCAAGCCGCTACGCTTCGTGCTGCCCCACAACCGCGCCATCCGGCCCTACTGGATGCTCCGCGTTGGCGTCTTTCTCTACGACCGGCTCGCGCGGCGGGCGACATTGCCGGACTCCCGGGCACTCGACCTCCGCGCCGGCCGCGATCCCTCGCCACTATGCCCCGAGTTCGATCGCGGCTTCGAGTACTCGGACTGCTGGGTGGACGATGCGCGACTGGTCGTGCTTTCGGCCGTCGACGCGCGTGCGCGTGGGGCCGAGATCAGGACAAGAACCCGTTGCGAGGCGGCGACCTGGACCGGGGACGGCTGGAACGTCGCTCTGCGTGACACTGGCACCGACAGCACCTGGAACGCCCAAGCACGCGCCGTGATCAATGCCGCTGGACCGTGGGCGGAGCGTGTCGCAACTGAAACACTCGGGCTCAGGTCGAGCTATCGCTCAAAGCTCGTCAAGGGCAGCCACATCGTCGTGCCACGACTCTTCGACGACGAGCGCGCGTTCATTCTCCAGAACGACGACAAGCGCATCGTCTTCGTCCTGCCATTCGAACGCGACTTCACCCTGATCGGCACAACGGACGTGCCATACGAGGGAGACCCCGGCGCGGTCGAGATCGACGCAGGCGAAGCAAGCTACCTCTGCGACATTGTCCGCAACCACTTCGACGTGTCCATTGCCCCCGAGGACATCGTCTGGAGCTACAGCGGCGTGCGCCCGCTCTACGACGACGGCTCGTCATCAGCCTCGAAGCTCAGCCGCGACTACATCCTCGAACCACACACGGGTACAGACGGGGCGCTCCGGGCTATGACAGTCTGGGGCGGTAAGCTGACCGGCTACCGCTTGCTCACTGAAGCCGCGCTGGAGCGTTTGGCGGCCACGTTCCCGGAGATGGGCCCGGCCTGGACCGCCGATGCAAAGCTGCCGGGAGGAGATCTCCATCCGACAGGCATCGAACGCTTCACCCACATGCTGACCCAGGTCTACGACTGGCTCCCGTCGGAACTCGCTACGGCCTACGCCGGTCGCTATGGCGCGCTAAGCCACACGGTGCTCGGCAATGGCGCGTCACTCGACTCCCTGGGCCCGGAGCTCGCTCCCGGCCTCTACGGACGCGAGGTTGACTACCTGATGCGCCATGAGTGGGCCCAGACGGCTGACGACGTGCTCTGGCGGCGGACGAAGCTGGGGCTATGGGCCGACAGCGCGAGCATCGAACGAGTCGCAGACTACATGCAAGCGTCACAATCGACCACCAGCGCAGCCAACCCGTGAGCCGTCCGCCTTGATGCCGGACATTCTGGTGAATCCTCGACTGGAGTACTACTGACTGGACGCCGGTGGCATTGAACAATGCAAGCATGAGATTTGTTCGCTTGTCTTGGGAGCTTGTGTTGCCTAGAGCTGTTGCATTGATCGCCATCCTGATGACACTCGCCGCCGCCTGCGGCGCTGAAGAGATCGACCGTTCACCGCGCGCGACCTCGCCACCGTCGACCCCCGTGTTCATCGCGACCGCCACGCCGACAACGGTCGCCCAACTCTCGGATGTCGAAGTCAAGCAGGCGCTGATCACACTCGGCGACCTCGGGTCAACCTGGTACAACGCGGACAGCCGCGTGCCAGCCAGCAGCGACAGCGAACGCTGCGACATGCCCAGCCCATTCCGCGCCAACACCCCAATTGCCGACGCGACGGAGACATTCTCTACGAGCCAGACGGGACCGTGGATCGCCGAGACGATTTACCAGCTGGAGTCACCGGAGCAGACGCGGGCGCTGATGGACGACCTGCGGCAGTCATTTAGCTGTGGCAATTGGACGCAGCTCGTCGAACCGGAGCCGACGCCGGATGCGACTGCCGAAGACTCCGAAGCTGAAGCATCCGCAACGAGCGATCCATCATCTACACCGACGGCGGAGCCGCCAAGTGAGATTACCTGGGACATCGCCGCGCCGGACGACCTCGACCTGAGAGATTCCGCGTTCCTCACCCGTATGATCTCGAACACCGAGATACCAACCGAGTACGAGCTCGTCTTCATCCAGGAGAACAATCTCATCGTCGTCGTGAGCCACTGGGCAAACGAGGGCGTCAGCAACGACATCACAATGTCGATTGTCGAACGCGCGTTGGAGAAGCTCGACGCGACGTTTGCCGGCTAGTCGCGCGGTCACCCGGCGACCCATAGGCAGCCTGCGGCCGCACATCTCGTACACCAACCTCAGCCACCGCGAGCGGCGTAGGCCGCGTTTCCGGGTATGCTAGTGCCGTCGCTGACGAGCAACCAGCAAGAGGAGACGCAATGGGTAGAGGATTCGGGATCGCAGCCGCGGTCGACAATGAGACGGTCAAGATCGTCGCCAGGGCGGCCGAGGAGGCCGGCTATAGCTCCTTCTGGGTCAACGACACGCCGGGCGCCGACGGCCTCGACTGCTTGAGCGCGGCGGCATCAGTCACGGAGCGGGTGAAACTCGGTGTCGGGGTCATCCCGATCGGCCGGCGCCCGGCAGCCGACATCGTCGCCGACGTGCAACGCTATGACCTCCCGCAAGACCGGCTCTGGCTCGGCATCGGTTCGCCGGGTCCACAAGGCGCATTGGCCAACGCCCAGGAAGCCATGACGACACTCCACAGCAACCTCGACTGCGCGATCATTCTGGCCGCCCTCGGCCCGCGCATGGTGGAGCTGAGCGGCGAGCAAGCGGACGGCGTGCTGCTCAACTGGATTACACCGGCTTACGGCGCAACCTCGCGCGAGCGGATTGAGGAAGCGGCGCGAGCGGCCGGCCGCGACACGCCTTTGATCATGTCCTATGTCCGTGCCGGCATCCTCCCCGAGGCCGAGGATGAGATCCTGGTCCAGGCAAGCCGCTACGATTCGATCCCGGCCTACAACGCCCACTTCGGACGTCAGGGCGTCGAAGCGCATTTGACCGTGCTGCGCGGCAAGCAGGCCACCGTCCTCCAGGCCGGCATCGAAGAATATGAAGCCGTGCTCGACGAAGCGGTCGTGCGCGCCATCACCCCCGATGACGAACCAGAGACAATTCTCCGCCTGCTCGACGCCTGCCGCCCCGGAGGTAGCGCGGCATGAGCCATCGGGGCTTCGGGATCGACGCCACAACCCCGCTGAATGTCGTCCAGGAGGTCGCGGCAGCGGCGGAGGCGGCCGGTTACGATTCATTCTGGCTGAATGGCTCGCCACCACGCGGCTCGATGGAGGCGGTCGCCGCCGCATCCCAAGCGACCGCGTTGCCCATCGGCACCGGTGTGCTGCCCTTCAACCGGCGCTCGCTCGACGAACTTATCAATGACGCTCGCGAGCTCAACATCCCGATGGATCGCTTCTGGATGGGCGTCGGCTGGGGCGGCGGGCCGGCAGGAGCGCTCGATACGATGCGCGACGCAGTGCGGCAGCTCCGCGAGGAGCTGGGCGCTACGGTCATGGTCGGCGCGGTCGGCCCGAACATGACCAGGCTGGCCGGCGAAATCTCCGACGGCGTGATCTTCACCTGGTGGTTCAAAGAAGCGATTGAGGAGTCGCGTCCGCTCGTCGCCGAAGGAGCGGCGCGAGCTGAACGCGAGCCGCCGCCGGTCGTCTCCTACATCCGCTGCGCGCTGCTGCCACAAGCGCAACAGGCGCTCGACGAGGTTGCCGGTCGGTACGACGCCGCGAGCTCCTTCCAGCGCCTCTTTCGCGCCCACGGCAAACGCGCCCACGACACGGTCGTCACCGGCGCAACCGCCGCCAACCTTCGCCCTGGCATCGACCGCGAAGCCGCAGTACTGGACATCGCCATCATCAGGGCCATCACCGCTGACGACTCAGCCACACATCTCCTGGAGCTTCTCGAAGCGTGCAAGCCAGGTCAATAGCCCTCGCGCTGATCGTCGTTGCTGCCGGCCTACTTGCAGCATGCGATATCGAAACCACGGTCGAGCCAACGCTTACCAGCGCTCGGCCAGAAGCCGCCGAATCAGACAGCGGAAAACCGTTGGAGCAGGCCGAAGTCGTCCGGGTCGTTGACGGGGACACGATCATCGTGCTGCTGGATGGGCGCGAGGAACGGTTGCGCTATATCGGGATTGACGCGCCGGAGTCGGTCACGCCCGATCGGCCGGTTGAGTGCTTCGGTAACGATGCCAGCGCCGAGAACGCGCGCCTCGTTGATGGCGAGGTCGTCTACCTCGAACGCGATGTCGAGGAACGCGATCAATTTGGTCGATTGCTGCGTTATGTCTACGTCACCGGCCCGGACGGAGACCTCGTGATGGTCAATCTGCAGCTTGTTGCCCAGGGCTACGCGGAGGCGGGCTTCTATCCCCCAAACGAACTGCATAGCGGTGAGATGTTTGAAGCTGAACGCAATGCACAAAACAGCGCGCTCGGACTCTGGGGCGCGTGTTGAGACAGTGACTGCGCACCTCTGGTGAGCTTGGGAGCTACAGGCGGCCTATTCCGTCGCTTGCAGGTTGTATGTGCCTTCGACGAACGCGGGTTTTTCGATACCCCAGCTCCACTTCTCGATCGGGGTCACGGTGATGACCTCACGCCCGCCATGGAGCATCGTCACCGCGCGCCCGTAGATCTTGATCCCGCGTGGCCGCCACGGCTCGACCGATTCCAAGTCGTCGATCACGATGGCGACCAGTGGATTTGTTCGGACATGTTGGTACTTGATCGTCTTTTGCAGATTGAAACCGGCGACATGGATCTGGTTGTCGTCATACTCGAAGCCGCAGACGGCGACATCCGGTTGGGCATCGTCGCTCCCGACCGTCGCAATCCGCGCCAGCCGTCGCTCCTCCAGGTAGGCGATCTCTTTGTCGGTAAAGGTCACGGAATCCATGCTTGTTGCCCCGTCGTTCACGGTCGAATAGACAAATACGTACGTGTCTCGAAAGCGCGGCGTCTGCATCGAACTATATACTTCCAGCCATGTCGCATGCGCCTGGTTCCAACGAACCCGCTGAGTGGAACGCGCGTTCCATTCTTGCATCGCTCGTCAGCGACTCGCCGCAGGCTGTCTTTGGTCTCGACGAGGATGGCCGCATCGTGACCGCGAACGCTGCCGCATACGCCCTCACCGGAGTCACGCCCGCCGAGCTGACCGGCCAGTTGCTTGACGATGTGCTGGGTCCGAGATTCAGCAGCCACCTGGCCGATGCTGCCCGGCATGTGCGGTCCAATGAACCTGTGGCCTTCGCGACGACGGCCATGACGCGGGCTGCCGGCGCGCGACCGGTGTACGCCACGATCCTCCCCGAACGATCCGGCGAGGTCGCAATAGCGCTGTATGTGCTTGTTACCCCGGCGACACCGACGGCGACGTCTACCCTGCCGCCCGACATCGGCGAGGCGACGATGGACGCCATTTTCAACGCGGGCGCAACCGCGATTCTCCTCTTCGACCTCGATGGAGTGATCTTCGCCGCCAACCCGGCCTTGCAACGCATGCTCGCCTACGACGTTGCCACACTGCGCGGCATGAATGTCCTCGATCTGGTCCATGCAGCCGACCGCCTGCTGCCCGGTGCGTCCGGCGCTGATCCATTCGCCGATCTTGTCGCCGGCACGCGCGACCACTATCAAGCGATCCGGCGGTACCGCCATAGCGACGGCCATCTGATCTGGACCCAGGTCACCGTCTATGCGGCGCGCGACGGCGCTGGCGAGATCGCCTACTTCATTGCCGTGCTACAGGATGTCACAGAGCTCAAGCTGCTGGAAGATGTCGCCGTCATCGCCAATGAGACGACCGGCTCGTTCGAGGCAGCGTTGGAGACCATCGTCCGCGAGCTCGCCATTCAGCTCGGTTTTCAGGCAGCGCATGTGCTCGTCGCCCAGGAGCGCACGAACCGGGTGCTGCCGACCGGCATCTGGTACCTCGAAGATCCAGACATGCTTCCGAAGTTCTGCGACCTAACCCGCGCAACGACCTTCTCGCCGGGCGCGGGCCACGTCGGCAAGGTGTTCGCCAGCCGCGTCGCCACGCTGGACCGCGACCTCCCGTCATCGACCGACTCGCTACGCATCGCGGCCGCAGTTGAGGACGGCTTGCGCACCGGCCTGTTCGTGCCAATGATCATTCACGGCGATGTTGTCGGCATCATCGAGTTCTATGCGCAGCATGACCGCGACGTCGACCCGGCACTGTTGAGCGCGCTGACCCGCATCGCCCCCCAGCTCGGCTGGTTTGTCGAGCGGGAGCGTGCCCGAGCCGCGCTCGAACAGAAATCCGAGGAGCTAGAGCGCTCGAATCGGGATCTCGACCGCTTCGCATCGGTTGCCTCGCACGATCTCCAGGAGCCATTGCGCGCGATCGGGCGGTGCGCGGAGCTCCTGAAGGAACGCCACGCAGGCAAGCTCGATGAAGACGCCGGCCAGCTCATGCACTTCATTCTCGATGGCGCAGAGCGCATGGAAGCGATGGTCGCCGACCTGCTGCGCTACTCGCGCATCAGCACCGGTGCGCGGGAGTTTACGCTCATCGACCTCAATGAGGTCGTTACGGACGTTTTGCAGGATCTGCGTGTCGCAATCGAAGAGAACGACGCGACGGTCGAAGTCGCCGAGTTACCGGCGGTCCAGGGCAACTTCGCCCAGCTGCATAGCGTTTTCCTGAACCTCATCGGCAACGCGCTCAAGTACCGCGGCGACACCCCGCCGGTGGTGAAGATCGACGCGCGCATCCGGGGCGCGGCGTGGCTCTTCGCCGTGCGCGACAATGGCATCGGCATCGCGCCGGCCTACCACGACCAGATATTCGAGATTTTCCGGCGCTTGCATGGGCGTAACCAGTACACTGGGACCGGCATCGGCCTGGCGATTGTCAAGCGCATCATCGAACAGCATCACGGTCGTCTCTGGGTTGAATCCGAGGAAGATCGCGGTTCCACCTTCTTCTTCACGCTACCAGTTCCGGGAGGAGACACGAGATACGATGGAGACACAGGAGCGCCAGAAGACCGTCCTCCTCGTTGAAGACAGCCCGTCCGATGTCTATCTGACGAGCGAGGCGATCAAATCCAGTGTGAAAGACCCGATCATCTATAACGCCCGTGACGGCGAGGAAGCGCTGGATTTCCTCTACCGGCGTGGAGACCATGAGGACGCGCCGCGGCCGGATATCGTGATTCTCGACATCAACCTGCCGAAGAAGAGCGGGTTTGAAGTCTTGCGCGAGATGAACGAAGATCCGTCGCTCGAAATCATCCCGGTCGTAATTCTCACCACGTCGTCAGATCAGAAGGACATTGTGCGGAGCTACCGGCTCCACGCCAGTTCCTACATGACCAAACCGGTCGACGCGGAGCGGCTACAGGACGCCATTCTCAGCTTCGACCAGTTCTGGTTCTCCGTCGTCGATCTACCGATTCTCGACAAGTAGGCCAGCGCAGCCGGCTTGCGCTGTTTCATCCTGTCCGTGGCATGCAGGAGCAGACATCGGTAGGGGCGTGATTCACCATGCCCTTCATGCATCAAGTGATGCGCCAAACGTTGAGGATCAAGCCCCGACGCTCCGTGCGTGCGACACCAGCCAGTAGTCGCCGGGAGCTCTCCGGCACCGCCATTGGCATCCCGAGGCACGAGGGATCTTCGAGCGCAATATTGGTGCTCCGAGGCTACGGTGCCCCGCCGCTACGGCGCTGTTGCTGGCAGCTCGTCTCGCCGAAAGGTGACACGCTCGCAACAAGTTCCTGCCTGCATCGGGATGCCTCGGTTGTTGCCGTGGCGTCTGCCGCAAGGCGCGGCGTACCAACAGCTTGCGGGCGCACCGCTACCGAACGCCTTTCCCTGAAGCATGAGGTGGACGTGACGGATCACGTCCCTACATGGGTCGCGGCAATCTCACCGTGAAACGGTATCAGACCGTCCGGAAGGCGCAGACGACGTTCTGGCCACCGAACCCGAACGAGTTCGAGAGGATCGCGTCGAGTTTCATCTCGCGTGCTGTGTTCGGCACGTAGTCGAGATCGCATTCCGGGTCGGGCGTATCGAGATTGATGGTCGGCGCCATGACCTGATCGCGCAACGTCATGACACAGGCGACGGCGCTAACCGCGCCGGCCGCGCCAACGAGGTGCCCGAGCTGGCTCTTGGGTGAGCAGACGGCCAGATCGTAGGCGTGGTCGCCAAACGCCTGCTTGATCGCCTTCGTCTCAGCAATATCGCCGATCGGTGTGCTCGTGGCGTGAGCATAGACGGCCTGGATATCTTCAGGCGCCATCCCGGCGTGCTTGAGCGCCAGCTTCATGGCGCGTGTCACGCTACGCCCCTCCGGCTCCGGAGCGGTAATGTGGAAGGCGTCGGCGGTGAGCGCCCCGCCAGCAAGCTCGCAGAGGATTTCAGCGCCGCGCGCCTTGGCATCCTCCTCGCGTTCAAGAATCAGCGCGCCACAACCCTCGGCAAAGACAAAGCCATCCCGGTCCAAATCGAACGGTCGGCTGGCTTCTTCCGGGCAGTCGTTCCGCCGCGACAATGCCTGCATGTTCGCGAACGCTGAGACCGAGACCTGACTGAGCGCGGCTTCGGTGCCGCCGGCAATCACCGTGTCGGCGTCGCCACGCTGTAGCAGGTGGTAGCCATCGACGAGCGCCTGCGCGCCGGCGGCACAGGCCGCAACCGACGCCATGACCGGCCCGGTTACGCCGAAGGTCAACGACACCTGCGCCGCCGCCATATTCGGGGCGAAGATCGGGATGAAGAAGGGACTGACACGCCGCGGCCCACGATTGTCGTGGGTGCGAACCTCGTTCACCATCGTCGGCACGCCGCCGCCGCCGGTGTTCATGATGATCGCGGTGCGCTCGGCGTTTGACTCGTCGATTGCGATGCCCGCCTGGTCCAACGCCTGCCCGGCCGCGACCACGGCAAACTGGGAGAAGCGATCCATCCGCCGCGCTGCTTTGGCGTCGATGTAGTCGCTGAAGTCAAAGTCCTTGACCTCACAGGCGAACTTGACTATCAAATCATCAGTGTCGAACTGCGTGATCGGCGCAGCGCCGGACTTCCCCGCGACGAGGTTCGACCAGAAGGTTTCAGCATCATTGCCAATCGGCGTCACCGCGCCAACGCCTGTGACGACAATGCGCGCTTTCTCAGTCATTGCTACTTCCCACTCTCCCGGACGGCCCGCGCCGGACGCCGCGCGCCTAACTTCCGTGCAGATTCAGATCGGCTAGTGTTAGCGTCTTCGCGTCGCGCTTGACGCGGCGGATGAGCCCCCCGAGCACATTGCCCGGCCCGACTTCGACAAACGTCGTCGTGCCGCTATCGATCATCTCACGGACTGAATTCGTCCACATCACCGGACGGATCATGTGGTTCCCGACATTTCGGCGGACCTCATCAACTGAGGTGCTAACGCGGCCCGTCAGATTCGAGACAATCGGCACGACCGGCTCATGAAAGTGCATCATATTGACGATCTCGCCGAGCTGCCGCGCCGCGCGCTCCATGAGCGGCGAGTGTGAGGCAATCGAGATATCCAGCCGCACTGCCCGGCGCGCCCCGCGCTCGCGCGCCAGCTCCATCGCACGCTCCAGGGCGCTCGACTCCCCGGAGATCACCGTCTGGCCGGGGCAGTTATCGTTCGCGACGACGACAATACCGTCCGACTCTTCGCTCGCCTGCGCGCAAACCTCTGCCAGCGTTTCCGGCTCCAGGCCGAGAACCGCCGCCATCCCACCGGGGAACTCGTCGCCCGCTTCCTTCATCAGCCGGCCGCGCTCGCGCACAAGCGTCAACGCATCACGAAACTCGAGACTGCCGGCCGCGACCAGCGCCGAGTACTCGCCGAGCGAATGGCCGGCGACGTAGACAGGCTGTAGTTTCTGGCCGACAGAGTGCATCTGCTCGCGCAATGCTTCGAGCGCCGCAACACTGACGGTGAGGATGGCAGGCTGGGCGTTGAGAGTATCCTCAAGCTGGTCGGAAGGTCCTTCGAACATCAAGCGCGAGAGGGAGTAGCCGAGGACGCTGTCGGCCTGATCGATGATCGCTCTGGCCGACTGGAAATTCTCGTAGAGATAGTGCCCCATGCCAACGTGCTGTGTGCCCTGACCGGGAAACACGAGCGCGATCTTCTCTTTTAGCCAAGCTGTATCAGTCGGCACTGTCATCGCGCATTCACTCTCGCTGATTTCCGCCGCGCCACCCCGCAAGCAAGTCGCTTGGACTCGACCGCTAAGGATAACCCAGGCTGCTTGTGCGGCAAAATGGCAAAGCGTCACCTTGCCCGCGGTACCCCGGCAACCAGCCCAGCGTCAGGCGCGCACGGCGAAAGGGTTGAAGCTGGCCTCGTCGTCGTAGGCGTCGGACGCATCGACCCGCTTGAGGTAGCCGACGACCAGATAGGTTAGCGGCGTCGCCAGTGTCTCATAAGCCACCTTGACTAGCCAGGCATGCAGAAAGGTCGTCCGCAGGGCGTCGTTCGGAATGACACCGCCAAAGGCAATAGCAATAAAGATCGCCGTGTCGAAGAACTGCCCGAAGAGCGTCGACGTGATCGTGCGGGACCACAGCCAGCGACCGCGGGTCAGTAGCTTCAAGCGCGCCAGCACAAACGAATTGACGAACTCGCCTATCAGGTACCCGGCAAACGACGCCAGCAGCAATCGCCAGGTGAAACCAAGGATGGTGTCATAGGCAGCCTGATCCTGCCAGAAGACCGCCGCCGGCAGGACGCCGCCGAGGTAGATCGCGATGACCGCCAGCAGGTTGCAGCCGAAACCCAGCCAGATCACCTGACGCGCGCGCCGGAAACCGTAAACCTCGGTCAACACATCGCCAAAGATGTAGGCGATCGGGAAAAGCGTCAGCGTCCCGGCGGGCACCTGGACGCCGCCGATATCGACGATCTTGACGGCGATGATGTTCGCGGTGATCAGCGATGTGACGAAGAAGGCCGCGACGACGACGAACCAGACGCTAACCAAGTCTGGCGGATGCGCCGCCAGACCTGGACGTGAACCTGTTGCGCCGGATGCCGACCCGGTCTCCAATCCGCCCGTCATCGTCATCCCAGGACCAGCCTAATCGTCGGCGGGAATCGCGTCCGGGATAGCCGGCGTGCCGAGGATATCGGTGATCTCGTCCTGATCGAGCGTCTCGTCGACCATCAGCCGCTCCGCGAGGATGTCGAGCTCCTCACGGTGTTCTAGCAGGATCGTGTTCGCCTTCTCCTGCGCCGCCACGACGAGATCTCTCACCGCCTCGTCAGCGCGATCCTGGGTGCGTTCGCCAACCTGATCGTGCTGCGCGATCTCGCGCCCGAGGAAGACATGTTCTTCACCGGAACCGAGATAGACCGGTCCGATCTCCTCGCTCATGCCCCAGAGTCCGACCATGCGGCGTGCCAGCGACGTCGCTTCCTTGATGTCGTTCTGCGCGCCGGTGGTGATCTCGTTGAAGATCATGTCCTCGGCCGCGCGGCCACCCATCGCGGTCGCCATGCGCGACAGCAAGTAGGTGCGCGAATAGTTATAGCGGTCCTCGTCCGGCGTCTGAATGACGACTCCGAGCGCCCGTCCTCGAGGCACGATTGAGATCTTGCGGAGCGGATCGGAGCCCTCTGAGTAGTGGCCGACGATCGCATGGCCGGCCTCGTGATAGGCGACGACCAGACGCTCGCGCTCGTTCACCAACGGCGAGCGGGCCGTGCCGAGCACGATCTTGTCGAGCGCCTCATTGAAATCTCCGCTGGTCACAACCTTGCGGTCATGGCGCGCGGCGGTCAGCGCAGCCTCATTGACAAGGTTGGCGACATCTGCGCCGGAGAAGCCCGGCGTGCCGGCGGCCAGCCGCTCCAGGTTGACATCCTCGCCGACCGGGATGCCGCGCGTGTGGATCTTGAAGATCTCCTCGCGACCCTTGCGGTCCGGCAGACCGATCGTCACCTGGCGGTCGAAGCGGCCCGGGCGCAGTAGCGCCGGATCGAGCACGTCGGGGCGGTTGGTCGCCGCCAGCACGATGACCTCCTGGCGGTCGTCGAAGCCGTCCATCTCGACCAGCAACTGGTTGAGCGTCTGCTCGCGCTCGTCATTCGAGCCGCCGAGCCCGGCGAAGCGCTGGCGACCGACAGCGTCGAGCTCATCGACGAAGACAATCGCCGGTGACGACGCTTTGGCTTTGTTGAAGAGATCGCGCACACGTGACGCGCCGACGCCGACAAACATCTCGACGAACTCGGACGCGCTGACACTAAAGAACGGCACGCCGGCCTCGCCAGCAACCGCCCGGCCCAGCAACGTCTTGCCCGTTCCCGGCGGCCCGACAAGCAGGACCCCGCGCGGGAGCTTCGCGCCGAGCTGGTGGTACTTCATCGGATGCTTCAGGAAATCGACGACCTCGGAGAGCTCCCGTTTCGCCTCTTCTTCGCCGGCCATGTCGTCAAAGCC
>JAUIIK010000226.1 GCA_030431755.1 Chloroflexia bacterium | reverse complement strand
GTGTCCGACACAACCGGCGAGCTCGGCGTGAAGAGCAGGCCGAAGCGCGCGAGATCGCGGAGCGTCGCGCTGATGCCGCCATCGGCTGCCGGCGCGCCCGCCGCCGATACCGTGAGGAGCGCGTCGGATTCGGCTCCGATGTGCCGCCAGATGCGTTCGCTTATGAGCTCGCTCAGCGGCTGCCCGGTGACACGCTCGGCCAGCCAGGCAAGCACGAAGGTGTTGACGGAGGTGTACTCGAAGCGGGTGCCAGGCGGGATACGCCGCCGCAGGGTCGGGACATAGGCATAGGTCGAGGCGGGGGACTCCTCCGTTGGCTGCCGCCAGCCGACGCCGGCTTCGAAGTGGTAGTAAGGGTTTGCCGGGTCGGTGTACGCGCCTTCCGACAGTTCGAGGCAGTCAATGCCGGAGGCCATGTCCAGCACATCCCGGATCGCGACACCTTCCCAGCCAGAGTCCGCTAGCTCCGGCAGGTAAGCCTCCAGCGGGCTGCCCAGGTCAAGCCGTCCTGCTTCAACGAGCTGACGGACGATCAGAGCGACGAAGGCTTTGGTCACTGACATCAACGAGTGTTTCTCGTACGGTTGCATGCCCGGATAGGCCTCGTAGATGATCTTGCCCGCTTGTAGGATGATCACGGCGTTGAGCTGACCATCCGGACGGTACACGTAGTCGTCGAGCGACATGACCCCGGCGCGGGACTCGACGATCATTGCGGCGATATCGTCACGCGGCGCGGACTCCAGTCGGCTGATCGGGCCATCGCGGTGAATGTAGGCGTGTCGGAAGAATTCGGGCATGTGCAGCAGGACGTAGCGCAGAATTGGCCCGCCGCCCCACCAGTTCCGCAAGGTCATCTCAGCATGAAAATGTAGTGTCTCATCGATCGAATAGCGCTGCGGAGATTGCGGCATGCTGCCTCGCTTCAGTGTCGGGTCTCTGGAGATCTACGGCGGGCGTAGCCATCCGTGGCAACGTGGTCTGACGCCTACGATCATAGACCCCAGATGAGCCAGATGACGACCGGGGTGACGAAGGCGAGGATGAGGTTGAGCAGGCCGCCGACGCGCAGGTAGTCGCCGAAGGAATAGCCGCCCGGGCCGAGCACCATCGTGTTGGTCTGGTAGCCGATGGGCGTCGCGAAGCTGGTCGAGGCGGCGAACATGATCGCCAGGACGAAGGCGCGCGGGTCGACGCCCAATGTCTGCGCCGCCGCGATCCCGACCGGCACGAGGACGACGACGGCTGCATTGTTCGAGATCGTCGAGGTCAGTAGCGTCGTAACGATATAGAAGACGATCAGGACGCCGAGGTTCGGCAGGTAATCGGAGGTCGAGACGGCGATGTCAGCCAGCCAGGCCGCGCCGCCGGTATTCTGGAGCGCGATGCCGAGCGGGATCATCCCGGCCAGCAGGAAGATGACATCCCAGCGGATTGACTCGTGCAGCTCCTGCATCGTCAGGCAGCCGGTCAGCACCATCGCAACCGCCCCAATGATCGCCGTCACGATGATCGGCTGGCCGCCGAGCGTCGCGGCCAGGATGACCGCGGCGACGATGCCGACGGCGACCGGGATGCGCTTGGTCCGGAAGGTCTCGATCTGAGGATCTTCGGTGACGATGAAGCCGCGCTCGCGGTAGATGCGGTCGATGGCGCTTGCCGGTCCCTGGAGCAGCAGCGTGTCGCCGAAGGTCAGGCGCACGCGGCCGAGCCGTTCCCGGATGAGCTGGCCCTCCTTCCGCATGGCGATGACCGTCGTGTCGTAGCGGTTGCGGAAGTCGGTCGTGATTAACGTCCCGCCGATCAGGTCGGAGTTCGGGCCGATGACGACCTCCACGAGCCGGATCTCTTCCGGCAGCTCGTCGTCATCGTCGAGCCGGGCCTGGGCTTCGATCATCATGTCCGAAGCGTCGCGGATCTGGACGAGCTGTTCGGCGCTGGCGGAGACGGCCAGAACGTCGCCGGCCTGGAGCACGGTATCGGGCCGCACCATCAGCCGCCGCTGGTCGAGCCGCAGGATCTCCAGCACCTGGATGCCGTAGTTCTGGCGCAGCGCGACGTCGGAGATGGTCCGGCCAACGAGCTCCGAGCCTTCCGGGATGAGCAGCTCGCTGAGGTAGTCGCGGACATGGTACTGACGGTCGAGCGCCGAGCCCGTGTCGTGGTCCGGCAGCAGCCGTGGAGCGACGAGGATCAGGTAGAGCGTGCCGACCGCGAAGATGATTAGCCCCGTGTCGGCAAACTCGAACATCCCGAACTCGCCCAGCCCGGCCTCGTCGCTCAGCTCGCTGGCGAGGATGTTGGTCGACGTCCCGATCAGGGTGATGACGCCGGCCAGCTGCGAGCCGAAGGAGAGCGGGATGAGCAGCTTCGAGGGCGAGCGGCGGGCTTCGCGGCCCATCCGAATGACGGCCGGAATCAGGATGGCGACGGCGGCGGTGTTATTGATGAAGGCCGAGCTCGGGCCGGTCACGGCCTGGATCGTGAGCAGCTGACGGCGTTCCTGCCTGCCGCCCCAGTTGATCATGTAGCGCGAGATGACGTTGATTGCGCCGGTACGCTGGATCCCGGCGCTGAGAATGAAGACCGCCATCACGGTGATCGTCGCTGGATTCGCGAAGCCGGATATCGCGTCCTGCACCGTGACGTTGAGCGTATCGCGGAAGGCCAGGACCATCGCCAGGATGGCCAGGGCGACGAAGTCGTGCGGGAAGATGTCGACGAAGAAGAGAACGACAGCTACAAAGAGTATCCCGAATGCCAATGCAATCTCAGGCGTCATCGCGAGCCTATCTGATCGTGCGTTGCTGCGCTATGAAACCAGCCGGAGCGGTTGCGGTCAAGCACGCTTGGTCGAAACGATGAGTAGTTCTCCGCATCGGCCGGCCTCGCCGTTTTGCGGCGTATTGCCGATGGTGAGCGCCGCCCGCGCGCCTAGCCTGTCAATTGTCTGCATCATGCGGCCCGGCATCGACGCCGGGTCGGGATAGCCAAAGGAGGTTGTGTGATGCTGAAACGAATGCCGCTGGCCGGAATGGCGCGACGGTACGCGCTGCTACTGGTCATCATTGCTGCGGCTATCGTCGGCGGCGCGGTTGGCGCGAGCCTGGGGCCGGCGCTGACCGGCGCGCAAGCGTCGCCACAGATTCATGCGTGCGTCAGTAACTACACCGGGGCGTTGCGGATCGTTCGTCACGAGAGCCAATGTACCACGTCCGAGCGCCCGGTGAGCTGGAACCAGCAAGGTCAACCGGGCGTCGCCGATGTCCACATCGTTGCGGCGGAGGTCGCCGTGCGGACCGAGGACGAGGCCGCGCGGGCGGTTGCCAACGTCGCCTGTCCCGCCGGCTACCGAGTGCTGGGCGGCGGCGCAGGACTGACCACCACGACGGGTGGCGAGGCCTGGTCGATGGTCCGTAGTGAGCCGGTGGGCACAGAGGTTGGCCAGGTCGGGCTGGAAGAGTGGCTCGGCGTCTTTGAAACCAGCGACGGCGAGCCGGCGGTTGGCGTCTACAAGTTCACGGCGCGGGCGATCTGTGGATTGACGCAATAGCGCGCGTGGCGGGGGGCGGCGGGCGGATGGTTCCCTCGCCGCGCGCCTGCTCCAACCGGCGCGAATGGACCCTGTTGGCGGCGTGATTGCGGTCTTGACTGGCCAGAACCCGCCGTGGTGACTTGTCTATGTGCACGAGGTTCCAGGCGACCGTTCCGGAAGTACTCTATGCGATAAGCCATCCGGACACAGGCGAAAAAAGTGCCCTCGGAGGCCATATACTCGAATCAATTGTGCGGGACTGATGAATGAGAAAGGATATCCCGTGGCGCATTCACTTCCGAAGGAACTTCGGATCTTTATCGCAGTTGCGGCGGCGGCGCTGCTCGGCGGCCTGATGGTTGGTTTCTCGACGCAGCAGGCAGGCGCGGAGCCGAGCTTCGAGGGGCCGTATGTCAACCCGTGTGTCAACTACTACACCAGCCAGGTGACACACACCAACAACGAGTGTCCGGCCGGCACCTACGAGGTTGACCTCGCCTTTGGCTACCACACGCTCTGCGCGAACTACTACACCGGCAAGATCTTCTACCGCTACTCGGGCAAGTGCAACCCGGCCGAGTACAAGATCACCGTTGACGGCAAGGACGAGGTCTGGGGCTGTGTCAATGCCTGGACCGGCGGTGTGAGCTGGATGCGGACTGAGAATAGCCCCTGCAACGGCGTG